>CAYSBP010000672.1:0-1500 GCA_964429255.1 uncultured Planctomycetia bacterium | reverse complement strand
GCCTGCCGCGAGTTCGGCCTCAAGGTCGGCCTCTACTACTCGCTCATGGACTGGCACCATCCGGACGGCATGCGCGCGGCCAAGGATCCCGCCGCCGCCCGGCGCTTCCGCGAGTTTTCCCACAGTTGCGTGCGGGAGCTGTGCTCGAACTACGGCCCAGTTGACATCCTGTGGTACGACAACAGTTGGCCGGCACTGGCCGATGGCGGGTGGCAGCCGGAACGACTGAACGGAATGGCCCGTGAACTCCAGCCCCGGATCCTGATCAACAACCGCTCCGGGACGCCGGAGGACTTCGGCACGCCGGAAGGCCACGTCACGGCCGAGCAGGCCGGGCGTGCCTGGGAAGCCTGCATGACGCTCAATGGAGCCTGGGGCTACGTGCCGTCGTCCATCGACTGGGTTTCCGTCCGGCAGATCCTGGAGATGCTCAGGACCGCGGCCGCGGGCGGCGGAAACCTGCTGCTCAACATTGGCCCGAAAGCCGATGGCTCGGTGCCCGGCGAGGCCACCGGGCTTCTGAAGGCCGTGGGCCGCTGGGTCGCCCGACATGGCGAGGCGCTCTACGGGCCGGTCGACCGCGCCGACGGGCTCTCGCTGATGACCACCGGCAACTGGACGCTCAAGGGCAGGACCGCGTACTTCTGGGCCAGCCGCTGGCCCGACACGGGCGAGATCGTGATGGGCCGGTTTGAAGGCAAGGTGAAGCGGGCCACGCTGCTCACGACCGGCAAGCCGGTCCTCGTCGAGCAGGCCGGCACCCGCCTGTTCCTGCGCGGGCTTCCGGTCGCCAATCCCGAGCGCGTCGCCCATGTCCCCGTGATCAAGCTGGAATGCGCCACCCCGCCACGCATACCGACGGACTGGAGCTATGAGGATCCGGAGAAGGAATGCACCTGAAGCGTCGGGACGCAAGCGGATGGGATGAACCGCTCGCATGGCGGCCTTGGCCCGGCCGTAGCCCGAGGGACTCAGGGATAAACCGCAAAACGTAGGGAAAGGATAGACATGAAAAACGACGACGACTCATCACGAATCCAACCAGGGGAAATGGCCGGTATCCGAGCTTGGATTGACTTGCTCATCCGTGCGAAGGACCGGTCAGCCGACGCACCGATGGAGACGCTGGAGCGCCATTCGGCCGACGTGCCCTTCAGCTTTGCCTGCGGCGTCCGGTCCAGTCGGGAATGGCTGAAGGCGCAGGACGCCAATCTCGATAGTGGCGAATGGTTGGAAGGCAAGCGGCTTCACTCCTTGCGCTGGCGCGATCCGGAGTCGGCTCTTTCGTGCGTCATGGAACTGACGGAATTCAAAGACTTTCCGGCCATGGAATGGGTCATACGACTGCGAAACGACGGTGCCGGAGAAACGGCGCCCATCGCCCAATTCAAGGCGCTCGATACCTGCTGGACGTGTGCCAAGGACGGCGAGATGCCCGAACTGCGCCGCTCGTATGGCAGCGACGCGCGTTACGACGACTTCCAGTATGTGATCGATGAA
>CAYSBP010000671.1:0-1502 GCA_964429255.1 uncultured Planctomycetia bacterium | reverse complement strand
TCCGCGGACACGTTAGACAAACCCGGGTACTGCGCCCAGAGGTCAGCCGAGGAGGCTCATCATGGGATCCCAACCGACGGTAGCCTACTTCTCGATGGAAATCGGCCTCGACCCTGCGATTCCTACCTACAGCGGGGGCCTGGGCATGCTTGCCGGCGATTCGCTACGCGCTGCGGCCGATCTCAAGCTGCCCATGATTGCCGTGACCCTGGCTCACCGGCGGGGTTATTTTTACCAGCGCCTCGACGCCGAGGGCGTCCAGACCGAGGAGCCCGTGGACTGGGCGCTCGACGACTACTTGAAGCCGCTTGAGCCACGAGTGACCGTGACGCTCGAAGGCCGCCCCGTAAAGATCACCGCGTGGCAGTTTGACATCGTGGGCGTAGCGGGGTTCACCGTCCCCGTGGTCCTGCTTGACACGGACCTGCCTGAGAATGCCGAAGGTGATCGGGCGATCACCCATTCGTTGTACGGTGGCGACGCCCGCTACAGATTGCTCCAGGAGGTGGTACTGGGAGTGGGAGGGCTGCGCATGCTGCGGGCCTTGGGCCTGAACGAGTTCCAGCGCTACCACATGAATGAGGGCCATGCATCCCTCTTGGTGCTCGAACTGCTCAAGGAGGAGGCCGGTACACGGCAGGCCGCCACGACAGACCAGTCCGTTGTCGACGCGGTGCGCCGAACGTGCGTATTCACCACGCACACACCGGTCGAGGCCGGGCACGACAAGTTCCCGATGGATCTTGCTCAAAACGTTCTAGAGCCGGAACTCCTGCGGACGCTCGCATCTGCAAAAGGTCAAAACGCGCTTTGCTGTGACGGAGTGCTGAATATGACCTTCCTAGGTTTCAACCTCAGCCACTACATCAATGGCGTGGCAAGAAGGCATGGCGAAGTGTCGCGCCAGATGTTCGGACAGTATCCGATCGATGCGATCACCAACGGCATCCATTCCGTCACTTGGGCGGCGCCTTCCATCGCGGCGATGTTCGACGGGCATATTCCGGGCTGGCGTGAGGATACGGCCAGCCTCAGGTACGCGATGTCCATCGAGCACGACGAGTTGTGGAAGGCCCACGCCGCTGCCAAGCAGCGTTTGATTGAGGAGGTCAACCGAGACACGAACGCCGGATTCGACCGGGATGTCTTTACTCTCGGCTTTGCCCGGCGAACAACCGCCTACAAGCGTGCCGATCTGATTCTGACGGACCTGGATCGGCTCAAGCGCATATCTGGCGACGTCGGCGCCCTGCAACTTGTTTTTGCCGGCAAAGCCCATCCGCACGACGGTCAGGGCAAGGAGATCATTCGAGCCATCGTCGGCGCCTGCCGCGCGCTGCACCCTGAAGTCCGCGCCGTGTACCTTCCCAATTATGACATGGAGAGGTGCCGACTGATGGTGGCCGGCGTGGACCTCTGGCTGAACACACCGCAGCCGCCGATGGAGGCTTCGGGCACAAGCGGCATGAAAGCCGCCGTCAACGGCGTGCCGTCCCTCAGTG
>CAYSBP010000670.1:0-1515 GCA_964429255.1 uncultured Planctomycetia bacterium | reverse complement strand
TGAAAAGCACCTCGACGCGATGGGCCTCCCTCGTCTATGGGCCAAGAAGACCTGAACCCGCCGAACCGCCGTGTACGGACCCGTACGCACGGTGGTGTGACAGGGAAAGCCTGTAAGGGCCTACCTATGTCGGATCCCATGGAGAATCGAAGCGAGCCATGGGGAAATGGGCACATGAAACACTTTGGAGCCCCGGCAGGGGCGAAAGAAGCGTTGGCGTCAGATGTGAGCGATGGCAGGCTATTGAGCATGAGTCGGATAGCCGCGTTGGGCGCGAGGCGTTTCTTTCGCCCCTGCCGGGGCTCCTGGGCTTCGCTGATCCGTCTTCCCAGGGCTCGTCAGCGTTGCTGACTTCTCCCTGGGCCACAATCTGGCAGCCCTGCCGGGCCTTTCGGAACCCTGGACCAGCAGTGAATTCATACTTTACATTTAGTATAACCATCTGTATAGTTGACTGGCATGATTGCACGACCATTCTGGATCCAGCGGATAGAGGATGCTTGGCGCCAGGCGCCTATCGTCTGGCTCTGCGGCGTACGGCGGTCCGGCAAGACCACCCTGGCCGAGAGCCTTGGACCGGAGCGCGTCCTCTACCTCAACTGCGACCTGCCCAGCGTCGAAGAGATGGTCCGCGATCCGCAGGTCTTCTATCGCGGATGCTCGAAACCGGTTGTGGTCTTCGACGAGATCCACCAACTGCGCGATCCCGCCCGGGTGCTGAAGATCGGCGCGGATGGGTTTCCAAAACTGAAGATTCTCGCCACAGGCTCCTCCACGCTGGCGGCGAGCAAGAAGTTCCGCGACACGCTGACCGGCCGCAAACGCCTGGTGCATCTGACGCCAGTCCTCTGGGATGAGTTGCCGGTCTTTGGCATGACCTTGCCCCAACGGCTCTTTCACGGAGGCCTGCCGCCCGCGTTGCTGGCGGCCGAGAAGCGGGCGGCCTTCTACCGCGAGTGGATGGACTCGTTCTTCGCCCGCGACATCCAGCGACTCTTCGGGTTCCGCGACATGAACCGCTTCAACGCGCTGCTGGAATACCTCCTGCGGCAAAGCGGCGGGCCGTTCGAGGTGACCGGGACGGCCTCCGCGCTCGGCATCTCGCGGCCCACCGTCGAAAGCCACCTGAGCGCGCTGGAAATCACCCACGCGGTCACGGCGGTACGTCCGTTCCACGGAGGAGGCCAGAACGAGATCGTCCGGCAACCCAAGGTCTATGCCTTCGACACGGGCTTTGTGAGTTTTGCACGCGGTTGGGATCCGCTGCGTTCGGACGACTTCGGCACGCTGTGGGAGCATCTGGTGCTGGAGCATCTCCAGGCCCGGTTCCCGGACATCCCCGTCCGCTACTGGCGCGACAAGCCAGGGCACGAGGTGGACTTCGTCATGACGCGCCGCCGCGATGAAGTGGATGCCATCGAGTGCAAGTGGGACCCCGGCGCATTCGAAAGCTCAACCCTCAAGCTCTTCCGCAGCTACTATCCCAACGGCGGGAACTACCTGGTGACGCCCTCC
>CAYSBP010000669.1:0-1519 GCA_964429255.1 uncultured Planctomycetia bacterium | reverse complement strand
GCCCGGCGGCGGCTACATCTTCTCGACCTCGAACTGCATCTACACCGGCATGCGCCTGGCGCGCTATGAACTGATCCTCAATGTCTGGCGCCGGGAAGGGAACTACTGATGGAGACGGCAAAGCGATCTGCGGCCAGGCCGCAGACTGGAAAATACGCAACACCTGTTTCCCCCCGCGTCTCGGACCACATGACGCTGTGGTTTGCGAAACCCGCCGAGGTCTTCCACGAAGCGTGCCCGCTCGGCAACGGGCGTCTCGGGGCCATGGATTTCGGCGGGACCTCGACACTGCGCATCGTCCTGAACGAATCGTCCGTCTGGAGCGGCGGCCCGTATGATGGCAACCGCTACGATGCGCACGAGTGCCTGCCCGGCGTCCGCGAGAAGCTCTTCGCGGGCGACATCGCCGGGGCCCAGGCGGAGATTGAGCGGCGTTTCGGCTATGCCGACGGCATCGCCGGCTGGCAGGACCGGGATCAGTTCGGCTGCTATCAGACGCTGGGCGACCTGACCCTCGTGTTTCCCACGGCCGCTGCCACGCCCGGCGGGTACCGGCGCGAACTCGATGTCATGACCGGCATCTCCACCACCCGCTACACGCTCGGAGGCACCACATTCACTCGCCAACTCGTGGTTTCCAAGCCGGATGAGGTCATCGCCCTGCGCCTCCGGGCGGACCGGCCGGGATCCGTGACGTTCACGGTGTCGCTGTCGCGCAGGGAAAACGCTGCCATCGCCCCCGACGGCGGGTTCCAGCGCCTGCAGGGACAGTTGCCGTTCAACGCCCCCGCGGGCGTCCCGGGGGAGGGCGTGAAGTACCTCGCGCTGCTTGGGGTTCTCGCACAGGGTGGCACGGTCACCCTTGGCGCGGACGGATGGTCGGTCAGGGGCGCGGACGAGGCCGTCCTGATAGTCTCGGCCGGAACCGACCTGTTCCAGGAGCGCTTCGCGGCGCTGGTCAGCCAGCGCTTGGAAAAGGCGCTGGCGCGCCCGTTCGACGATATCCTGGCGGATGCCGCCGCCGACCACGGGTCGTTCATGAACCGCTGCACCCTCAGCCTTCCCGGCGGCCCCGGTTCGCATCTGCCCACGCCGGAGCGCCTGCGGGCGGCCATGACCACGCCCGATCCGGCCCTCGCCGCGCTGTACTTCCAGTTCGGCCGGCACCTGATGGTGTCCGGGTCGCGGCCCGATTCCCGGCTCCCGACCAACCTGCAGGGGATCTGGGCCGAGGAATACGACACGCCGTGGCGCGGCGACTTCCACAGCAACATCAATGTGCAGATGAACTACTGGCCGGCCGAGGTCACCAATCTCTCGGACTGCCACCTGCCCCTGATGCGCTTCATCCAGGGGGTCGCCGTGGAGGGCCGGAAGACCGCACAGGCGTACTACAACGCCCCGGGCTGGATGGCCAATCACAGCCAGAACCCGTGGCATGACACGTCGCCCAGCTGTCTGCCCGCCTGCGTGGGGCCCACCTGCGGCGCGTGGCTCGCCCAGCACCTCGCCACGCACT
>CAYSBP010000668.1:0-1534 GCA_964429255.1 uncultured Planctomycetia bacterium | reverse complement strand
GGGGTCTGTGACACATTCTGCGGGGATTTTGGGTATCCTGTTTTTTGTCGTGGCCAGGGATGGTCGGTGGTTTCTGGTGGGTTGGGTCGATTCATGGAGGAATCGGAGTCATGTCAGCACGAACGACACGTCAGGAAGCTCGCGCCCGGCTTTTGGCGGGGTTTGAGGCGGAGTTGGAGCGGTTGATCCCGGCGGATGAGAGCGTGCCGCTGAAGGGCAGCCGGTTCACGGATTTCGAGGATCAGGTCGAGGCCCTGGCGCGTTCGACGTTGCCGGCGGTTTTGGAGCAGCGGGCGGCCTTGGAGCCGAACGCCTGTGTGGAGGGTGGCGGTCGCTGTCCGCGTTGCGGTTCGTTGCGGGTGTATCTGGAGCAGCGCCAGACGCTGGCGAAGGTATTGTCGCCGCATGGGAAGCTGGAGATTCTCAAGCAGCATTGCCGGTGTCGCTCGTGCGGCGAGTCTTTTTCCCCCTCAGGTTCGTGATTGGGGTTTGCTGTCGGAAGTCGGGTTGACGCCGCGGGCGGCGCGTCGGGTGGTGCGTGAGGGGGCGTCACAGTCGTTTGACCTTGGGGCGGCGGCCTTGAACGAAGACTGGGGCACGCGGCTGGACGGCAAGCAGGTTCAGCGTTGGGCGGAGGTGATCGGGGCCCGGGTGGTTCAGGCTCGCGCGGCGGAGGTGCGGGCGTATGAGCAAGGCGATTGTCCGGCGTCGCCGCCGAATCCGCCGGAGTTGCTGGTGATCGGGATGGACGGTGGTCGAGTGCAAACCCGTGAAAAACAAGGTGAAAACGGCAGTCGTTGGCGTGAAGACAAGGTGTGCGCGATCACGTCGTATCTGCCGGGCGACGGGACCAAGGAGCATCGGCCGCGACCACTGGTGACGACCTATGTGGCCACGATGGAAAAGACGGAGGCTTTCGGGAAGCTGGTTCACGTGGAGGCCGAGCGGCGTGGCTTGCGTCAGGCGCCGACGGTGCTGGTGATGGGCGACGGCGGCAACTGGATCGATCCACTAAGCGAGCGCGAGCGTCTTCACGATCACCGCATCGTGGACTACTACCATGCGGCGGAGCACTTGTACGAAGCGGCCCGGGCGGCGTTGGGCAAGGACGCTCCCGAGTCGCTGGCTCTGGCTGGACAATTGAAGGACGCGTTGTGGGCCGGGCACGTGGATCAGGTGATCGCGATCCTGAAGAGCCACGCCGGCCGCCTGGGTCCTCCGCGGGAGTCCGACGGTCCGGAACACCCACGCCGGGTGCTGGCAAATAACGTGGGCTATTTCGAAACGCACCGACATCACATGGACTACGCGAGATACCGTGCCAAAGGCTGGCCGATCGGTTCAGGCGTGACCGAATCGGCGGTCAAGCAGTTCAACAAGCGTGTGAAAGGCACCGAACAGTTCTGGAGCCTCTCGGGCGTTGAAGCGATCCTGGCGCTGCGAGCGCTACTGCTGTCCCGGGACGGCCGCTGGGAACGCTACTGGAACGCCAGACCCGCATACCCGAAAGCCGCATGATGTGTCACGGACCCGG
>CAYSBP010000667.1:0-1540 GCA_964429255.1 uncultured Planctomycetia bacterium | reverse complement strand
CTCACGATCGAGCGCCAGAGACAGCGCATCGGACCGGGACGACGCTGGCGTCGACGTTATACCCTCGCCATCGTCGCCGGTGCCCACCTGGCCGTCTTCGGCACCCTCTACCTTCTTCAACCACCCGAAGTAACCTTCACGCCCGCCGTGCGCGCCAGCCTGTCCGAAGGCGGCGCGTGGGGCGAACTGAATGCCACCGGCTATATCGTCGCCGACCGCAAGTCGACCGTCGCCGCCAAGTACACCACGCGACTGGCTAAACTGAACGTCCGCGAGGCCGCTGACGTGAAGGAAGGACAGATTCTCGCCGAACTCGACCACCGCGAACTCGATGCCATGATCGCCGAGGCCGAAGCCGATGTCCTGCGGACGACCGCCGCCATCCACCAGGCCGAAGCCGGCATCGCCAATGCCGAGGCGCAACGGGCACAGGCCCAACAGGCGGTCGCGCAGGCCGATGTCGAAATCCCTGCCGCCGAGGCCGCCGTGAAAGCGGCTGACGCGTTGATCGATGAGCTTAAAATCGCCCTGGAGGATGCGCTCCGCCGTCAGCGCATCGACGCCCAACTGGTGGAAGCCAGGGCGCTGGAATCCAACCGCGCCGATGACCGCCAGACGGAGGTGCGGCTCAACCAGGCACGCTTGATCGCCGCGCAACAGCGGCGGCTGGAATCGGAAAAACGCGTGGCCGTCTCGAAGGCGCAGACCGCCGCCACACGCAACGGCGTGCAGGCCGCGGAGGCACAGATCAAGGCGGCCCAGGCCAACCTGGAGGCGGCGAAGGCCACCCACCAGGCTTCACGGGCACGCGTGAATACGTTGCAGACGCAGCTCGCGGATTACTTCGTCAAGGCGCCCTTTGACGGCGTGATCTCCGAACGGATCGCCGAACAGGGCGAGATCGTCGCGCCCGTCAGCATCGGCGGCACGCAGGCCAAAGGCGCCATCGTCACGGTCATCGAACGCACTTCGTTACAGGCCGAACTGGACGTCGCCGAGGGTTTCCTGGAGCGTGTCAAGCCCGGTGGCCGCGTGCGGTTGACGGTGGACGCCTTCCCCAAAGAGGTTTTCCCGGGAGCCGTGCAGCGCATCATGCCCATGGTCGATCGCGGCAAGGCGACGGTGAAGGTGCGCGTCGACTTCCGTACGATCGATCCGCGTTTCCTGACGGACATGGGCGTGCGCGCGAAGTTCCTGCCGCCCAACGCGCCGGCCGGTGCCGAGGAAGGCCTGGCCCCCGATCCGCTGCTGGTGCCCGCCGCCGCCGTCGTACAGTTGGACGGCCAATCCGTCGTCTGGACCGCTGAAGGCGAGACGGTGAAACGCTGCGTGGTCAAGACCGGCGCAACGCGCGGCGAACGGATCGAGATCCCGGAAGGCCTGAGCGATGGCGCCATGGTCGCCGTGAAGAACGTGGGGAAACTGAGCCGGGATGGACAAACCGTGAAAGTGAAACGCGAAGACGGGGCAAGGTGAGCAGGAACGTTCACCACGGAGTACACATGAGGCAGTGAACAGAAAAGCCAGTCGCGTCCAGGAG
>CAYSBP010000666.1:0-1543 GCA_964429255.1 uncultured Planctomycetia bacterium | reverse complement strand
GGCCGCGGTGTCCATGGCACCACCGACCTTGCGCCACGCACCTCCCCAATAAGACCACGCACTCGTCGGACCCCGTGATTGTGGGTTTACATTCCGGTTTCAGGCACCATAATAAGGGAAAGCACTTAAGGATTTCATGAGTCAGGGGAGCACGCCGTGAACACGAACCTTGCCAACCTTTTCCACCTCCATGTCGCGGCCTCCTTGGATCGGCACAACCATCTGCTGGAGCTCGCCCAGGGACGGCCATGGACGTACGAGACCGAAACGGGACGCCTGGTCTTTGGCGACCAGATTTCCTTCCAGGCCCAGGTCCTCGGTTACGAGGCGACGGACTCCGGGAGTTGGTGCTGGGCCTGGGCGCAGACCGACATTTCGCTTCCGGAAACGCAGATGAAGAGCGCCCTCTCGCTGAAGGCCTTTGGCGAGAAGAAAGACGTTCCCGAATTCGTCTCGCCGCAGTGCCCCCTCTCCGCCGTTACCGGCGAACAACTCGCCATGGTCGCCTGCGGTCTCCTCAACGCCCAGGCCTACTTTCGAGGGTCTTATGCCGGCGGCGCCGTGCTCCTCCTCATCCAGGATCCCCAGTTTCCGGCCGTGCAAACGCCGCCGGTCGATCGCATCCTGAACACCTTCCCCTATGTAATCTTTTCACATGAAATCCATCACAAGCAAGCGTTCATGGCGTACCTGAACCACTACCGTCTCGACAGTTTCGAAGAGAGCGGGGTCACGGTCATCACGGAAGGTCGCCGCGAGGTCATGGAGGCCGAGTTCAACGCACAGGGACAGCTCCTGGTCCTGCGCAGTCTCCTGCCCAAGCCCGTCGAAGTGCGACCCTCCGCTCGCGCCATGGCGGCGGGCGGAGCCAGGAGCGCCGGAATGAAGCCGGGGCTGGGCAAAGGGTCCAAATTCCGGCCCGGCTCATCGAAGGGTTCCGGCCTTCACCCGGGACAACCTAAGGGGTCCGGGCTGCACCGTGCACAGCCCAAGGGCTCAGGACTGCGGACTGCAGCCGAAGCGCGCCCGTCCGACCGCCATCCCGGGCCGCCCAACCACCGCCGCCCGCGCTTCCGCTGACGACACGAAGACAGGTCTACTCCATGTCACGGAAAGAGAAGAAGAACCCGCACCTGCATTTCAGCCGGGGCGACCTGCGACGCTGCGGTCCCGACGGCAGGCGGATCTACCTCACCCTCGAGGAGACCGCGGCCCATTTCGGCATCAGCCTCCACGCCGTCCTGGAATGGTGCAAACTCGGCGTCATCCCTGAATACCGCGTCGGCGGACGCCTCTACATGAACCGCCTCGAAGTCCAGAAGTACTGGGAGATGTTCCAGAACAAGAGATAGCGGCTGGATGCTGGTAAGGAACGCCCCCTCTCCCCGCGTTCGCCGTTCGACAGGCTCACGGCCCTGAGCAACGTCGAAGGGTTTCGCTTCCACCTTCGCGATACAGCCGCTGCGGCGGGACACGCACGTCCGCAATCGCCCATCGCTACTCGTACCGCAGTGCTTCGATCGGGTTCAGCCGCGCCGCGCGC
>CAYSBP010000665.1:0-1549 GCA_964429255.1 uncultured Planctomycetia bacterium | reverse complement strand
AGGCGACCTGCACGACCGGGATCCCGGCGGTGGCCAGCCGGCGCAGGATGGACTCGTAGGAGGCGAGCGTCTCGGGGTCGGCGGAGTTGATTACGTCGTTAGCGGTGAAGTCCACGAAGACGAGGTCGGGCCGGTGGGCCAGGACATCGCGGTCGAGGCGGAACGCCCCGAGCTGGGAGTTGGTGCCGCCGAGGGCCGAGTCGCGGAAACGAAAATGGGCGGCCGGATAGTGCTGCTCAAACCGGTCACGCATCACCGCCCGATACGAGGTCTCGGTCGGGTCGGACGCATTGGCCCCCCACGTCAGAGACGCCCCGAAGAAGACGACCGTCAGGCGGTCGCCGGCCTTGGCGTTGGCATCGAAACCGGCAAAGGAGCCGAGAGGGGCTTCCGCCGCCAGGGCCGTCGAAGCCACGAGGAGCATCCAGGCCATCGCCGAACGGTATCGCCGTGTTGCGTCCATGATCGTTTGTCTCGCGCGGTTCATGTGGCCATGTCTTTCCCGCTTACTTTCTTAACGTAGCGGGATGGTCAGCACAACGTTCAACGCATCAGAAGTCCAGCGCACACCGGAACCCGCTGTCCGCGCCCCGGCTCCACGGCGTGCTCCGGAGCCGGCAGGCGGCGCGGCAATAGTCTGGCTTGGGATTCCAGCTACCGCCGCGTCGCACACGGTCCTTGCCCGTCGCTGGTCCTGGCGGATCGACCGCGGGACTGTTCCTGTAGTACCTGGCGTCAAAACAATCCGCCACCCATTCCCACACGTTTCCCGCCATGTCGAAGGCGCCACACCAGCTCGCGGCGTTCTTGTATGAACCCGCCGGCGCCGTGTACGCATGACCGTCATTGAAGGGACTGGATCCCCACTTCTGGGTGATGCCGGCACTCCTCATCGCCGCGTCGGCATGGTTCAGCAACGTCCAGTCCTCCTTGGCGCCCCACGGGTACTTCCGGCTCTCCGGTCCCCGCGCGGCGTATTCCCATTGCGCTTCGCTCGGCAGACGGATTTCACCTCGGAAGCCGGAGGCATGCGCCACGTTGCTCGCCCACTTGCAAAACTCCTGCGCGTCGTTCCATGTGATCAGCACAACGGGATGATCCGGCGTCTGCTCAAAGCCCGGCGTCCGCCATGTGAGACCGCTTGCTTCCCCCCAGGTGCCGTCCTTCCACCCCCAGCCCTTGTTCGCCTTTTCCGCTTCCGTCTGATACGTGCTCGCCTCCGCGAAGGCGCGCCACTGCGCCACCGTGACCTCGTATTTCCCGATGTAGTACGGCTTCGTGATCGTCACCCTGTGCACCGGCTTCTCCTCGGCGGGACCGTCGTTGGAGCCCATCTCGAACGCCCCCGCCGTTACCAGCACCATCTCCAGCTTTACGCCCGGCGCAAGATCCACCGTAATCGTCAACGCGGGGCCGAGCACCTTGTCGATGGCCTCACGGCGTTCTTTCAGCGCTTCCGCCTTCGACGCATAGGTCTGCGTCCGGCCATGCGCTTGCACGAACGCGCCATAGGCCTCCCTCGCGTCCTTGAAGTTTCGCGCCGCGAAGA
>CAYSBP010000664.1:0-1554 GCA_964429255.1 uncultured Planctomycetia bacterium | reverse complement strand
CACCGCCCGGGCCCTGATCAACTTTCCGATCAGCGGTCTGCGTCTGCCCCGCCGCTTCATACGGGCCCTGGGACTGATAAAGCAGTACGCCGCCGTGGCCAACGCGGAACTGGGACGCCTCGACCCGGAACGCGCCAAGGCTATCGCCCGCGCGGCGGCCGAAGTTGCTGAGGGACTTCTGGACGCCGAGTTCGTGGTTGATGTATTTCAGACCGGGTCCGGGACCTCGACCCACATGAACGCTAACGAAGTGATCGCGCATCGCGCTGCCGAACTGCTCGGCGCCGGCCGCAACGCGATGCCCGTCCACCCCAACGACCATGTCAATCTCGGCCAATCCTCCAACGACGTCATTCCCACGGCGATCCATCTGGCCGTGCTTACAGGTCTTGCAGAGGATCTGCTTCCGGCACTGGATGCGCTGAGGGGCGCGTTGAGGACTAAAGCAACGGCGTTCTGGCCGGTCGTGAAGACCGGTCGCACGCATCTGCAGGACGCCACGCCGATCCGGCTCGGGCAGGAATTCATGGGCTACACCGGTCAGGTGGAAGGCGTGGCCCGGCGACTTAAGCGGGCCATGCTCGACCTCGAAGAGGTAGCCCTCGGGGGCACGGCGGTCGGTACAGGTATGGGAACGCACCCTTCCTTCGCCATGCGCGTGTGCAAGCGCCTCGCGGCGGCCACCCATGTATCCGTGCGGGAGACAGACCATCATTTCCGCGCGCAGAGCACGTTGGACGTGCTGGTCGGCTGCAGCGGTGACTTGCGCGTCGTGGCGCTCGCTTTGCTCAAGATCGCAGGTGATATCTGCTGGTTGGGTTCAGGGCCGCGTGCCGGCCTGGGTGAGCTCTCGCTGCCGGAAGTGCAGCCCGGCAGTTCCATCATGCCGGGCAAGGTCAACCCCGTCATCCCCGAAGCGCTGATCCAGGTTTGCGCTCAAGTCGTGGGCAACGACAGCACCGTGAGTTTCGCCGCTCATCGGAGCATCCTCGAGTTAAACACGATGTTCCCCGTGGTGGCCTACAACCTTCTTCAGTCCATCGAACTGCTGGCGTCCGCCATCCGGAACTTCACCAGCCGGTGCGTGGAGGGCTTGACCGCAACAGGGAAGGGACCCGAACGGGTGGAGAAGGGCCTCGCGCTGGCAACCGCCTTGACCCCGCTCATCGGCTACGATGCGGCGGCTGAAATCGCAACGGATGCCGCGTCCAGCGGTCGCACGATTCGTGAAGTGGCGCGGGACCGGACCTCGCTTTCAGAAGATGAACTCCAGCGCCTGCTCGATCCCGCGGCACTGACCGCACCTGCGGAGCAAGTCAATGAAGCGGGCCGCAAAGCGGAAGGAGAACCCATGAAGGATGACCGCATGGATCGAGACCCCCTGGCAGAGCGTGAGTGCAAACCTTGCAGGGGTGGCGTGCCACCGCTGAGGGGGGATGACCTCCAGCGGCTGCTCCGCCAACTGGGAAGCGGATGGCAACTGGTCAACGACCATCACTTGGAGAAGCCCTTCGCGTTCCCTGATTTCCGGCAGGCGTTGGCGTTCACGAACCG
>CAYSBP010000663.1:0-1559 GCA_964429255.1 uncultured Planctomycetia bacterium | reverse complement strand
GGCCGAGGCGCTCTACCAGAAGGTGGGCGACGACCTGGGGCGGGCCAACTGCATCAAGAGTCGCGGGGACGTGCTGTTCCGCTTGGGCGAGAACGCGGCGGCGCGGGAGGCGTACGACGCGGCCGAGGCGCTCTACCAGAAGGTGGGCGACGACCTGGGGCGGGCCAACTGCATCTCGGACCGGGGCCGCGCCATTGCGCGCCAGGGAGAATGGCAAAAAGGACTCGACGAGATTCTAAAGGCGCTGGCCCTGGCGCAGCGCGTGGGTGCTCGGGTCAACATCCCGCTGATCCTGAACGACTACCTGTGTATCCTCAAGGACGACATCCCGGCCGAAGAACTTCGGCAACTGGCCGGGCGTTTGGCCGCCATTCCCGACTTGGACGAAGCGCTGGCCGCGCATGAGAACGTCCGTTCGGCCTTCTCGCGGCTGGCCGCGGCCGCGGCAACAAAGGCGCCGCGCGAGGCGACGGTCCGCGCGATCGAAGCGATGACCCTGCATCTCTCGGAAACAAACCGCGAACTACTCCGGCCCGCGCTGCTGGCGGCGCGAGTCCGGGCCGGCGAACTGCGCGCCTCCCTGCCCGCGGAACCGGAAGAAGTCCGCCGTGCCGTGCGACTCGTACTCGGGGAAGCGCGCGATGACGCCTGAAGCATTTGCGTGCAACGCGACAAGTTTCCGGGAAAGCACGGGAACCCATGTTTGCCCCCGCTTCTTCTCGTGAACGGAGAGCCTGAGGGGTCAGCCTTCCGCTTTCCACTATACGGATGGTTCCAGTAAGCGCACGACCGCTTTTTGATGCTCCCGCATTTGCGGGTGCTCGGCCACGTTCCGCTCCCATCGCCTCAATGCCATATCGACCGCGCTGGCGCAACGCCTGGCGGCGCATTGGGGTAATGTCTGGGGGCTATCTGGGGACAGTCACCGATTATTCTCTGCTGCGCGAAGACGCGACCGTGACGGCGTTCAAGCGGATCGCCCCGGTCAGCAACGTGATTCACCTTTCATCGCATGGTTACTTCGACCCCTGGATCCCGATGCGGTCCGGACTAGTGCTCTTCGGCGGCGATCGGGAGATACTCAGGGCACGGGAAATTCAGCACCTGGACCTCTCTCGCACCCGGCTGGTCGTCATGAGTGCGTGCGTCAGCAGCGTGGGCGATCTGTCCGGAGGGGACGAAGCGACGGGTCTGACCAGGGCCTTCCTGTCGGCCGGGGTCGGGAATGTCATCGGCAGCCTGTGGAACGTTGCCAACAATTCAACAACGCGACTGATGACCTTCTTCTACGAAGAACTGAAGAAGATGCCCCATGACCCTGTTCAGGCACTGTGCGCCGCCCAGCGGCGCGCGATGAAAATCGATCCGGATCCGGCTCACTGGGCGGCTTTCCAGGTTTTCAGTCCGGGGAAAAGCTATTCGCACCCATAGGGAGATTTTCCGAAATGGACATTCCGCGGATCTTCAACATCGCCGAACGTGCGCACCGGGGCGTCTGGGGACAGGGCGTCTGGGGACAGACAGAGCGTCTGGGGACAGAGATTACTGACGCGTGAACT
>CAYSBP010000662.1:0-1578 GCA_964429255.1 uncultured Planctomycetia bacterium | reverse complement strand
GTATACCCTGCCCAGCATCACGCAAACCGACGTGACTGCGGACTATGAGGGTCGAGCGATACGCCCGATCACCGTGGAACCGGACACCGTCATTACCGGGCTGAGCGACCGCATCGGCTGGTATCACCACAACATCAAATCGGAAGGCCCGGTGGAGCACGCCCGCATTCAGGGAGTCAGCGATTTCCCCCGCCAGGATCCCCTGCTGCACCGCACGTTTGGCGCCCTGATAAGCTGCGACAGTCCCAAACGTCTGGATGATACGCGGATTCAGTCCGGCGCGGCCGGCGGTCACCGCTTCGATATTTACGTGCTGACGCGGCATCCGGCCACGCCCGCGGAGTGGCTGGAGTCGGTCGGGAAACTGACCGCGGCGATAGAGCGTATTCCGTTGGCCGAGCGGCGGCAGGCGCATGAACGCTGGTGGCGTGAGTTTTGGAGCCGGAGCTGGATTCATGCATCCGCCGCCGTCCCGGCATCCGGAACGGCGGCCGGCGATGACGCCGCTTATCTCAGCCAGATGGTTTGCCTTCAACGCTTCATCACGGCCTGCGCGGGGCGGGGAGCCTTCCCGATCAAGTTCAACGGTTCGATTTTCACCGTACCCGCCGCCGGGCAACCCGGAGACGCTGACTACCGGAACTGGGGCCCGGGCTATTGGTGGCAGAACACTCGTTTGTGCTACTACAGCCTGTGCGCCAGCGGGGACTATGACATGCTCGAGCCACTGTTCCGCATGTATGTGGACGAACTCCTGCCCCTGAACAAGTTCCGGACAAAAAGATATTTCGGCTTTGAGAACGCCGCCTATTACGCGGAAGGGATCATGTTCTGGGGCGACGTCTTCCAGACGGCCTACGGCTGGACGCCCATGGAGCAGCGGAACGATCCCTTGCAGGAGAGTCCCTGGCACAAGTACGAATGGGTTGGTGGTTTGGAATTGATCTGGATCATGCTGGAGGCGTACGAGCACACCGGAGACGATGCGCTGCTCCAGAAGCGCATCCTTCCAGCCGCCGACGCCATCATTCGGTTTTTCGACAGTTACTACAAGACCAATGAGCAGGGACAACTGGTGTTCCATCCGTCGCAGGCGCTCGAGACCTGGTGGGGTTGCACCAACGCGATGCCGGAGATCGCCGGTTTGCATGCCGTTGTTGAAAAACTGCTGGCACTGCCGGAGCGCGCGGCGACCGTCGCCCAGCGCGCGTACTGGAAATCCTTCGCCGGCCGGTTGCCGACGTTGCCGACGCGGGATACACCCGATGGCACGGCGCTGGCGGCGGCCGCCGTCGTGGGTGACAGGTGCAATGCCGAGAATCCGGAACTGTACGCGGTATTTCCCTTCCGCTTGTGTGCGTTCGAGAAAGCTAACCGCGATCTGGGTATGTGCGCGTTGAAACACCGACTGAACCGCTTCAATAACGGCTGGTCACAGGATGATATCTTTATGGCGTACATGGGTCGGGCCGACGATGCCGTCAAGGCGGTCGTGGATCGCGCCAGTCACCATGATCCGGGCTCGCGCTTCCCGGCCTTCTGGGGACCGAACTTCGACTGGGTGCCCGACCAGGATCA
>CAYSBP010000661.1:0-1580 GCA_964429255.1 uncultured Planctomycetia bacterium | reverse complement strand
GAAGAAAGTCCAGGACCTGCAACGTTTGGGCGATCGTGCAGAAGAGCGGGTAGTAACTGCGAGCGCCTTTCTTCTTCTTGTTGAATCCCACGGCCGTGCCTTCGGCGCGGCGGCTGGTCGACTGCACAGAGCCGTCGAAGTCGAGCGTGATGCGTGCCAGGGCCAGCTTCCGGAGACGATCCACGACCAGTCGGCGCAGAAGTCGCCGCAGCCGCTTGATGCTCTTCTCGTCCGCATCTTTGAGCATCCGGCTTAGGGTGGCTACGTCGGGCAGACGCTTCAGGCCCAGTACGCGCTTGACCATCGGGTCGTCGCGGTAGTAGGCACTCTCGCGGAGGTCGCGGTAGCCGAGTAACAGATGGATGACCAGTTGGAGAAAGACGGTGGCCCGGCCATACACCTTGCCGGCGCGGACGTGCCGGAAGCAGCGTGCCAGGCTCGCCGTAAAGTCGATGGCCGCCAGGAACGGCTGGAGGAGCACGAGCCCGGCGAAGGAGGTGAGTTGCTGCTGCTCGAATCTGATGTTGGGGATCGCGTGGGTCTTGCGTTCGACGCTTCTTCTACTATGTTTCATGGTGATGAACCTCTTGGTATGACCGTGTGTGTTTTTCGATATGCACATCATACCGAGGTGGTTCATCTTGTCAATAGCACAGTGCCATTTATCTGGCAGTTCATGATAGAATGCACAGATGCTCGCGACGCCATTCGCGCGGTCGGCAGAACTCACGCAAGGTGAAGTCTGCCAACACCGGTGAATGGACGGCAAACGACTGTGATTCGTCGGGAGATTGCGCGATTCCAGCCAGCTGCGGCCTCTGATTTATGCAACGTGGGGGTGAACTGGAAAAAATCGCCCTGTTTGAGGTCGCCGCCCGGCGAGCCGCCGAGCTACATCGTCGAGAAGATGCGCCTGGCCAAGGACAAGAAGTCGATCGAGGTCAACGACTCGCTCACCCTGGCGGGCATCCCGCCGGAGGTCTTCGAATACCGCCTCGGCAACCGCAGCGCGATCGAGTGGGTCATCGATCAGTACCGCGTCAAGGAAGACAAACGCTCCGGCATCCGCTCGGACCCCAACAACCCCGACGACCCCGAGTACATCGTCCGCCTCGTCGGACAGGTCGTCCGCGTCAGCGTGGAAACGGTCAAGATCGTCGCCGCCCTGCCGCAGCACTATGCGCCGGAGACCGGGCCCCCTCTGCCCGCTGAGCCGCTCACCGAGGACAGGTGGGGGGAATGAATTGTTTCGCGTCTTCCGGAAACGTGTCAGTGAGAACGTGTTAATCGAGTCCCCACGTTCGAAGAACGTGGGGCACCCACCTCATCTGGAGGTGGGGAACGCGATGACCAGGGTCTTCCCCACGTCCAGAGGACATGGGCCACTCGGCCACGTCCAAAGGACATGGGCCACCCGGCAGACCCCAGGTTGAAACAACCTGGGCCACCCACCGCATCATGATCCTGACCAGCATCACAGCTTCGTCGACGAGGACTTCGGCGGCGGGGACAGATTCGCTGCGCGCCGTAGCGCATCGAGGTCAGCCCTGGCCGGGGGCGAGGAGGTCCTTGCCGTCGAA
>CAYSBP010000660.1:0-1584 GCA_964429255.1 uncultured Planctomycetia bacterium | reverse complement strand
GATCTTTCAACCGCAGGCGAGAGCCATGCACCTCGTCGAATGCGGCGTCGCCGTACTGATCTGCGGAGCGATTTCCAGACCTCTGGAGGCCGCGATTGCATCGACCGGCATTGAAGTCATTCCTCAGACCTGCGGTGACATCGAGCAGGTACTGGCGGCCTTCATGGCGGATCGGCTGCACGCTGATGCGTTCTTGATGCCGGGTTGTTGTGGCCGACGTCGCCAGTTCCGGAAGCGCCGGGGGCAAGGCCCGCGCTAAGCGTCGTTTGTCCAGATCTCGTAGTGAAGAAAGGTCATGCCATGAAAATCGCCATTACCGCTGCAGGCACGACGTTGGACGCGCAGGTGGACCCGCGTTTTGGCCGGTGTCCATGCTTCTTGATTGTGGAAACCGACGACTTGAGCTTCGAGGCCGTCGAGAACCCGAACCTCTCCTTGGGCGGAGGCGCCGGCATTCAGTCGGCGCAGCTCATGGCCGAGAAGGGCGTCAAACACGTCCTGACGGGCAACTGCGGTCCGAACGCGCACCAGACGCTGGCCGCTGCGGGCATCGGTATCGTCGTCGGCTGTTCAGGGATCGTTCGAGCGGCGGTCGAGAAGTACAAAGCCGGTCAACTCGCACCCACCACGGCGCCGAATGTGGCCAGTCATCATGGTATGGGCGGCGGCGCAGGCATGGGTGGCGGTCCTGGGATGGGAATGGGCGGCGGGCGCGGAATGGGCCGCGGACGCGGAATGGGCAAAGGCATGGGCGCTGGCGTGCTTAATCCCCCTCCACCAGCCGACGCCTCCACTGAACTCGTGCTGCTCAAGCAGCAGGCGGAAGCGGTCAACCAGCAGATGCAGCAAATCCAGCAGCGAATACGGGACCTCGAAAAGGGCGAACAGAAACCCTTGATCGGTCATGTCGACGTGCAATTGTGCACCGGATGTGGCGTGTGCGTGGACGTCTGCCCCGTCGCGGCCATCGCGGTACGGGAGGGCAAGGCTCAGATCGACGCGAAAGAGTGTGTGGGGTGTGGCGCCTGCAAGATCGAGTGCCCGGTCGAGGCCATCCGCGTGGAGTGATGGCCATGATGACGTTAGCCATGCGAATGCAGACCATCGCCAAGGAGTTGCGCATTCATGCGCCGTTCACGGCCGTGGGCGCAGCGACCGGTGTTGCGATCATGCTGGCCGTGATCTACCTGCGGTTGTCTGTAGAGGTTTCCGTCGCGCTCTTCTGGACCTTTCATCCGCTTCACGTGTTGCTGAGTGCGCTCGTGACGACGGCCATGTATCGAAATCACGGCGGGCAAGGCGTCTGGCGGACACTGCTGATCGGCTACTTCGGCTCCGTGGGCATCGCGACGTTGAGCGACAGCATCATCCCGTTCGTCGCGGAGTGGCTCCTGGACCTGCCGAATCGAGGCCTCCATCTGGGATTGGTCGAGAAATGGTGGCTGGTGAATCCGATGGCCGTAGCCGGCATCGCCATGGCCTACGTTCTGCCCAAGACGAGAGTGCCTCACGCAGCGCACGTCTTTCTGAGCACGTGGGCCTCGCTCTTCCACATGACCATGGCGCTCGGTTCGGACGTCGACT
>CAYSBP010000659.1:0-1584 GCA_964429255.1 uncultured Planctomycetia bacterium | reverse complement strand
AGGAACTCGTGCCCGAGCTGATCTCCGACACGCTCAAGGAAGATTTCGACCAGAAGCTCTACACCGATGTGAACCTATGATGGACAAGGCGCCACCCATGCGAACCAGCCCGAATCCCGTGAAATCATTCCTCAGCGCCTGCATGCTGGCACTTCTGCTGGCGGCCGCGCCTCCGGCCGCCGCCGAGGACGCCCAGCTCCACCAGGTGTCGCTGCAGCAGGTGCTCGGCGCCGACTTCGCCAAGGCGAAGGTCGTCGGCCTGGATGAGCGGACGGTCATCCGCGACAAGGACGGCGTGGAAAGAAGAGGCGTCGTCGCCATGCTCCTCAGCGACGGCAAGCCGGTCACGATGGGCTCGTGGCCGGCAAAGGACCTGCGCAGTGGGCGCGCGAGCTGGTCGGTGGACGGCCGGCAGATCATCTGCGCCGTCAACGGCGAGTGCTGGACCTACGGCGATCCGAAGAAGCCGGACGCCGCGCTAGAGGACTTCGCCGCCAACGGCCGGCGCCTCCTGCAGGATGAGTACGTGACCGAAGCCGGCTTCTGGGACGATCCCAAGACCGGTGAACGTTGTGTGGTCTTCTGCTGGAGAAACCGGGAGAAGCCCGACAGGGAAGAAACGAGCCTGTATCGGCCGCAATCGGGCGAGAAGATCAAGCTCGCAGACGGCAGGTGGGGCGCAGGCATGTCACGCGACGGCACGCACCTCGGCATGAGCGCCGGCGGAGGCGGCGTGAAGATCCTGGACCTGCCCAACCAGAAGACGCACCACCTCTACCATCAGTGTGGCGGCTGCAACCAGACGATGTGCCAGGACAACAGCTACCGGATCATGCACCTGTATGCGCCGCACCATCATTTCGGCATTCGCGACAAGTACGACCGTGAGCTGTGGAAGGTAGGCGGGGCGGGGTATAACTGGGACCGGCCGCGATGGTCGAACAGCCCCGATCTGTGCACCGTGGAACACAGCGTTATCTGGATCATCCGCATCAGCACGAAAGAGCAGGCGAGCATCCCCGGCTGTGGATTCACGGCCCCGGAACTCTGGGTGCCCTCGGGCGTGCAGACGCCGGCGCGCCCCAGTCCGATCGAAAACCTCAAGCTCACGCAGCTTGCCGACTACAAGAGGAAGCTCGCCGAGGTTGAGGACTACTCACCGATCATCGCCGAACTCAAGGCGAAGCAATCCCCCGAGGCGCAAGCCATCGTGGCCGAGCTTGAAAAGCAGGCCGGAACGCAGCTTGCCGCGGCCAAGGCGCAGGACGATGCCACCGCCGCGATCGGCGAGCTGAACTGTCTGGCCGCGCGCTACGCCGGGCATCCCGCGGGACGGCAGGCTCGCGAAATCCTCGAGTCAGCCGCATTCCAGGCGGAATACCATGCTGCCAGGGTGAGTCTGAACCTGGCAGTGAAAGAGGACGAGATGCGCGATGTCAAGGACGCGCGGCGGTCCTACAACGACCCCGCGTTCTTCGAGCGCAACAAGGGCTCCCTGGGTGAAATGGCCAATACGCTCGGGAAGCTGCGCAAGGAGTACCCGAACACCAGGGCGCTGGCGCGGGCCGAGGCGATCGCCAGGAA
>CAYSBP010000658.1:0-1589 GCA_964429255.1 uncultured Planctomycetia bacterium | reverse complement strand
GGCCATGCATTCTCTGCTCCACGAGCTTGGTGCGTATCCATGGCACCATTTTTGGAGGTCCGCAATATCGGAGATGCTCTCTGGGGGTGCGGTTTCGAAGCTTTGGCAAGTTGCGCCACAACACCAACCCCTTAACGTATGTGTCATGTCTCTTCGCTACGCGCTGACTCTCTCGCTGCTGGCTGGTACGGCCGGAACGTTGGTGCTCGCCTTTGACTTGGACAGGCGCTGCGTCGAGGCGGGCGTGGGTTCCGGAAGGGTCGCCCAGGCCCTCGTGGAGAGTATCCATCGTCCCTATCTCCTGGTCCTGATCGCCCTGGCCGTGGTCAACCTGGCCGCTCTCCTGCTCCTTCGCGCGGCTTTTCGCGAGGAGCGGTGTGGCGCCGTGCTTCGCGTCCAGGGAGCAATCCGGGAGAAGGCGACCACCGCGACAACGGTTTCTACCGCGCTGGGCGAGGACGCGGCCCTGGTGGGATTGTCAGCCACGGTGGCAGCGACGCCGGCGGAGCCCTGGGGTTCGCTGGTGACTTGGAGCCGCGAGCACGACAGGGCCTTCATCGAACTCTGGCTGCGCGTCTGTCCGCGCCGCGACGGCGGTTGGCCGGTCAGCGAGGCGGCCATCCGGAAGGTCCTCGACGCGCCGGAACTGGATGCGGACGCCAGCGCGGCGGCACTGGACGGCGGCGGACGGCTCATCGGTGCGGTCCTTTCACTGCGCCAGCCGGACATGGAAGACGAAGGGTACTGGTGGCTGGAAGCGCCCGCGGCAATCGGCGGGCTCCTGGTCGATCCGTCGTTCCGCCTGAAAGGCGTGGCCCGGGCGCTCGTGCGACGCGCCGAGGAACGTGCCAAGGCCCGGCACCGGCCGCGGATCTTTGCGGGAGGACTGGAGCATTTTCCGCAGCTGGTCCCTGGCGTTCCGGGCGACGATTATGCTTCACGCATGCTCTTCCTGCTGCTGGGCTATCGCGAGGTTCGCCGCACCTGTCACATGGAAGCGCAACTGGAGGGTTACACGGTTCCGCAGGACCTGCGCGAGCGGGAGGAGCGCCTGCGCGGCGAGGGGTACACCTTCGCGGCCGCCAAAGCGGAAGACATCGACTCGTTCCGTGCGTTTGCCGAGCGCGCCAACCTGGACCGTCCCGCCTGTCACGTGGAGAAGTACCCACTCGGATTCGAACGATTCTTCTTTGTCTGGAAAGAAGGCGCGATCGCAGGCTGCATCCAGGTGACCCCGGCCGAGGGGAACGTGGGCGGCCTCTCCGGACTCCATTTCTCTCGCGAGCATCTTGGCAAGGGCCTGGGCAGCGTGTTGCTGGTCAAGGCCCATGAACTTTGGGCCAGGCAAGGTGTGCGCAAAGCCGCGCTCTGGACCTATCCCGAAGCCGCCACCCGCTTCTATCCGCGCGCCGGCTTCATGCTCCTGCAGGACTGGGTGCAGTTCGTGAAGGAACTGGAGCATAGCTGGGACGACCAGGCCTACGTTCAGCGCTGGCGTTGACCGCCAGGAAGACCCAGGGTCGCAGTACAGGTCGACGGGCCAAACGCCTCCCATGGTACCGCCTCCACACCATACGCTCTTCGACGTG
>CAYSBP010000657.1:0-1590 GCA_964429255.1 uncultured Planctomycetia bacterium | reverse complement strand
TGGACCGCGCCCTGACCTGCGTCAACAACGGGACCTACGGGTTCGATTGCACGGAAAGTGAACTGCGCCTGTCGCTGCCGGTCTTTCAGCGGGCCTTCTCGCTGAGCCTCGGCGGCTTCGAAATCAAGAGCCTTGTCTTTTCGCCGGCAACGCAACGTCTGACCGAGGTGGATCTTCTGGAAAGGCCGCTGGCGCAGGCGCTTCGGTGACCACGCGGTCTAGAAGTCCCTTGAAAAGGGCTTGGGGTCGTATAGTAGGTAGATTTCGTGCGGAAAGAGGATGATCGACATGAGTAGCTCACACATTCCTTTGAAGGACCGCGACATCCTGCGCCGGCTCGGCGCCGAGTTAGCGGAAGCGGCCGCCGACCCCGTGAACGAAGAGCGGCGCGAGATCCACCGCCGTGTCGATCGGATGGAACCGGGCCGGCCCTCGATCACGATTATCCAGGAGCCCTGGAACGAGCTGAACGTCGGGGGCGAGCTCGACCCCTGCTGCGAGGACGACGTCCTGCGCGGCATCGAGCGTGAGATCAGGATGACCCTCTACAAGTGGCGGCACCACCCCGGCGACATGGTGGTCGAGGCGGCGGTCGGCGTCGCCCGCTGCGTGCAGGACACCGGTTTCGGCATCTCCGAGGACGTGGACATCGTGCGCACCGACGCGAATAGCGACGTGGTGTCCCGCCACTTTCACATCCAGGTCCGAGACGAGGCCGACATCGCCAAGATCAAGACGCCCCGCGTCTCGCACGACGCCGCGGCCACGCAAGAATGCTACGAGAAGGTGGCGTCCGCCTTTGACGGTGTGCTCAAGGTGAACCTGTACACGCCCGCGCCCTTCGGCTGGTTCGCGCCGTGGGACGAGATCGTGCGCCTGACCGGGATCGAGGAAGTCCTGACCGACATGATCGACCGGCCGGAATACGTTCACAAGCTGGTCAGCCATTTCGTGGATTGCTGGCTGGCGCGACTGGACCAGTACGAGAGCCAGGGCCTTCTGAACACGCCCGCGAGCGAGATGACGGTGTCTGGGGCGGCACAGATCTTCTCCGAGGTTTCCCCCGCGATGCACGACGAGTTCGCGCTCCAGCACGAAGCGCGCTACTACCGGCGCTTCAAGCGCGTCCACTACGGCTGCTGCGAACCCCTGCACCACAAGGTCGACATCTGCGCCCGGCGCCTCCCGAACATGTACCAGATTTCCATGAGTCCATGGGTGGACTTCGCGGTTGGCGCCAGGAACGTCGGTCGCCGCTTCATCTTCGGATGGAGGCCGAACCCGGCCTTCCTGGCCGTGGAGCAATGGGATCCCGACCTGGTGCGGCGCGACCTCACGAAGAAGCTCGCGATCGCCCGCGAACACGGCTGCACGGTCGCGATCTACCTGAAGGATATCAGCACGGTGAGCCACGAGCCCCGACGGCTGACCGAATGGGATCGCATCGCCAAGGAATGCGTGAGCCCGTGACTCGTATTAAGCGCGTGTCGATTCTATACGCAAATCCATGCCCAAGTCATGGCGAAGGCCGTCTGGGGTGTGTGACCAGATCGGCGAGAGCAGTTTCCCCCTCATTCGAAGACGACTCAC
>CAYSBP010000656.1:0-1595 GCA_964429255.1 uncultured Planctomycetia bacterium | reverse complement strand
CCAAAGTCTGCCCGGGATGTCTGAACTGTTATGCTGAACGGTCTTCCTTCCAGTCCCGTGAGCGGAGACTCACCGGCCCCATCAGCCCGGAAACCGGACTGCCGCAGTAGTGCGACGGAATCGTCTGGTAATGGTTCGAGAGCGTGTTGTAGACCAGTACCTCCAGCCTGTTCTCGCCGCCCTTCAGGAAGCCGGTCAGGTCGGTCTTCCACGGCGGTGCGACGAGCACCGCGACGGACTTGCCGTTGACGAATACCTCGGCCGTCGCCGTCACGCTGCCCAGATCGATCTCGATCTGGCCCGCGACCTGTTCGTCGGTGAGCGTAACGACCGTGCTGTAGCGCACGCCGCCCGAGTAGTTGTTCAGGATGCCCGTCATCGAGAAATCGCCCAGCGCCATCACACCCGTGCCGTCCGTCTCCACGATCACCGGCTCGGGAATCGCGGCTCCGCCGCTCCGGCCGGTCTCCGGCATCACCCGCAGCGCGACCACGGCCGCACGCGTGGGTGTCTTGGCCGCCGCAAAGCGGCCATCGCCCTTGTCTGTCATCGGTTCGCCGTCGATCCACGCCTGGACCTTGCCGCGCGCCTGCACGCGGATCGCCGAAGTGCCCGGCGCGGAGACGAAGCGGAACCATTCCGCCACCGGCTCGCCCGCCTGGACATCGAACGGGATCACGCTCGTATCGTCGTACCAGCGCATGGCCAGCGGCGTGCGCGACCGCGGCGCCGCCGTTCCCTGCTGCCGCAGCACCACGTGGCCGCGCCCGGCCTTCTCGTAGCGGACCAGGACGGGATTCGCCCCGGCCTTGAGCGAGACGGGTTGGGCGAGGTCCGCGACCCGCGTTCCGTTCACAAAGAGCGCTGCAGGCGTAATGGTCGGCGAAGTGTGGCTCTTGTCCTCGGGCGGATTGCGGCTGACTTCGACCGACGCGGTCACGGCCTGCGCCACGGTCGCCGAAGTCCAGAGGTAGTACGTCTTCCCAGCCGCCGGGTCGGCCTCGTACCGCGTCTCGTTCAACCCGCCGGCCGGCTTGCCCAGGCAGAGGAAGTCATCCGTCACCGTGCGCTTCAGACCGTGGTAGCCCTGATGGCCCGAGTCACCTTCAAGGCCCATCCGCCACGAGAACTCGTATGGCTTCCACCAGAAGGGCTTTCCTTTGACGGAGACCGGCTGCGACGGATCGACCGACGCCCGTCTTGCCAGTTCGGCATCGAGTTGCACGGCATCGACGTCGTCGGGTAGCGGACCGAGGACGTAGAACTGCGGGCCGAAGCCATGGAGTTGCTTCGTCCAGCCACGGTCGTCGGTCGCCGGCCGCATAGCGGTCTTGGCCAGCGTCTCGGTTTCGCGAGTCCACGCGAAGCGGCGCGCTTCGAGGCCGATCCGTCTGTTCTCCGGCGTGACCGGCATCCGAAAATCGCCGTAGCTGTTGTCCATCGTCGGCACGAAGGCAACGGTCCATTCGGAAGGCAGCTCGATCGCTTGGAGCGAACGTTCGTCCTTCGCCGGCGGATGGACGTGCGTTTTACCCGGCGTAAACGCGACGATCTGCGCTTCGTAGGGCTGCAGCGGCAACTCTACGCGGGTGCCC
>CAYSBP010000655.1:0-1604 GCA_964429255.1 uncultured Planctomycetia bacterium | reverse complement strand
CGCCATTTGCGGCTGTTGGTTTGGGACAAGGTTGTTTCCTACAACGGCTACACATGGCGGCACCAGCACGAGCTGATTGCGTGGGGCGAAGGAGACGGAGCCAAAAGAATCCCGACAGGGGACGGGGATGTTTTGCGCGAGCGTGGGGTGGTTCAGGAAGGGCGCGTTCATCCGGCGGAAAAGCCCGTCTCTTTGCTTGGCCGTCTGATCGGGAAGCATGACGAGGCCGCGCTGATTCTCGACCCGTTCATGGGAAGCGGGACAACGCTTCGCGCCGCGAAGGATTTGGGGCGGAAAGCCATCGGCATTGAAATCGAGGAAAAGTATTGCGAGGCGGCGGCGAAACGGATGGCGCAGGGCGTGCTGGATTTCGGTACTGCCAACACCGCCATCACCGGCGGTAGTCCGGTGCATGGCATAGTTGACGACACCAAGGAGAGCAGCGATGCTTGAGAGCGAACAACAGGTGACCGAGTACGGGGACCAGCGCAACGTCTTCGACACACGGTACGGATTCATACCGTTCGGGGACTGGTGCACTCGCGAGGCCAACCGCCTCACCGAGGCCGGGTTCCCGGCGTACATCAAGCTCAAGGGCCGGCGCAGTAACCGCGTGGCGGTCTTCCGCCAGTTCGCCGAGCCCATCATGACCGGACCCATGGAATGCTTCCCGCCCAAGATCAAAAAACCCAAGGCCAAGAGGACCAGCAAGTGAAGAACAAAGACCAGCGCATCGGGTTCCTCCGCAAGTACCTGCCGCAGATGTGGACCGTCTGCTTCCCCGAGCCGTACCCCGAAGACCTGTGGCTGCACCCAACCGAGTGGCAGACGTTCCACAACCGTATCCGTGACTTCGTGCGCGGCATGAACACCGAGCAGTTCGGCATCTACGTCGCGGCCATCCGGTGCGGCGAGATCGAACGCCGCCACTCCGACGCCATTCCGCCCGAGGCGCGCAACCTCGGCCCGCGGGTGCTCGCCGCGTTTGGCGATGAACCCACCACCGTGGCGGAAGTGGCCGAACGCCTGTGCTGGCGGATATCCACGACGCGCACCTGGGTCAAGCGCCTGATCGTTGAGGGCTCAATCATCGCGCTGCAACAGCAGCAGACCGACAAGCCGGGTCGCCCCAGCTTCATGTTCGTCAAGGCCAGCGTGGAACCGACAACCCCCGAGGCATCCAATGAGCAAGCAGAAGCCACCGCCGAAGGCGCGGCCCCCGCGGAAGTCCCCGCCGAAGGCGAAACTGCCAACGTCAGTGGTGGTGTTGGGCTCGACGTACAGCCTGAAGTACCGGCGGGTGAGCGAGACACTGCTGAGCAAGTACTGCCCGAATGATGGGGAGTGCTACCTTGGCCTGCGGTCGTTTCTGATTCAGGAGGGCCACGACCCCGACTACAACATGGAGGTGATACTCCATGAGGTGGTGGAGGCGTGGAACGGCACGCTTGAGCTGAAGATGCCGCACCGCACCATCACCGCGCTTGGCCTGTGCCTGCACAGGTTCCTGGCCGAGAACAAGGGGCTGCTGCAATGAGCGGCGGAAGCTACAACTACATTCACGAAAAGATCGAGCGGTTCGCGAACGAACTCCGATGCCACAC
>CAYSBP010000654.1:0-1607 GCA_964429255.1 uncultured Planctomycetia bacterium | reverse complement strand
GATTGCCGCCAGCCGGGACCGGCGCATGCAGTGGTGGCGCGAGGCGCGGTTCGGCATGTTCGTCCATTACGGGCTCTACTCCCAGGTCGGGCGCAACGAGTGGGTGATGGTCAACGAGAACATTCCCATCCCGGAATACGAGAAGCTGGCCGACACGTTCTGTCCCAAGCCGGGCGCGCCGCGGGAATGGGCCGCTCTGGCCAAGGCCGCCGGCATGAAGTACGTGGTCATGACGACGCGCCATCATGAAGGCTTCTGCCTGTGGGACTCGAAGGTCAATCCCTACAATTCCGTCAATCTCGGCCCCAAGCGCGATATCGTGCGCGAGTTTGTGGACGCGTGCCGGGAGTTCGATCTGCGCATCGGCTTCTACTCCTCGCTGATGGACTGGCATCATCCGGACGGCTGGCGCTGTGCCTTCGACACCGAGGCTCGCCGGCGCTTCAACCGCTACCTCCGCGACCTCAACACCGAACTGCTGACCCAGTACGGCAAGATCGACATCCTTTGGTACGATGTCGCCTTGCCCATGGAGTCGTGGGAGGGATGGGACGCGCTGGAACTGAACCAGCACCTGCGCTCGCTGCAGCCCGATATCCTCATCAACGACCGCAGCCGTCTGCCGGAGGATTTCGGCACGCCGGAAGGGCATGTCACTGCCGAGGACCGGGACTGGGAGGCCTGTATGACCTTCAACGACATCAGTTGGGGTTATGTCGACAGCCAGCAGGCGGCTCCCTACAGCTACACCCCGCAGCGCATCCTCAAGATGCTGAACACCTGCGCCCGCGACGGCGGCAACCTGCTGCTCAACATCGGGCCGACGCCGGACGGTTCGGTTCCGGCAGAGGCCGTGCAGCCGCTCACCGCCGTCGGCGACTGGCTGAAGGAGAACGGCCGTGCGGCCTACGGCAAGCTCGTCTCCTGTCGCGGCAAAACTTGGACGGACAAGCACTACGGGGGCAACGGCGTTTCCGAGTCTTCCTCCGACGGCACGTCGGTCTTCCTCTGGAACTGGATCTGGCCGACTTCGGGCAGCATGGCCATGGGCGGTTATCGCAATGCTCCAAAGGCCGTGCGCCTGCTCAAGGACGGCACGCCGCTGGAGTTCGAGATGCGCGGGCACCGGCTCGTGTTGACGAAGCTTCCGAAAACGCCGCCCGACAAGCACGCCGGCATCACGGTGATTGAACTGCAGTTTGACGGGCCGCCCCAGTACTCGTTCGCCAGCGCCTACCCGCAGCTTCACGGCGGACGCGAGGTTCCCGGCGCCATTCAGATGTGAGAGAGAGGGGAAATGGAAGAGACAATGATTAACGCAACACGAAGAATTCTGTCAACGATGGCCGTGATATGTCTCGTGGCATTGACGGCCATGGCGGAGGAGCGGGCCGCCATTCCGACCGCGGGCTTGACGATTACCAAGGCCATGGCCGGGAAAGTTGATATCACCGCGACACTGGCGGGCAAGATCAAGGACAACCGGCTGGTGATTGTTGCGACCAGCGCATTCTTGGGTGTGGATGCCGGGAACGATAAAATTGTGGTGGAATATGTTCTGGACGGCAAGCCACAAACGATCGAGCTGTCGGCGATTGCCGGTGATG
>CAYSBP010000653.1:0-1624 GCA_964429255.1 uncultured Planctomycetia bacterium | reverse complement strand
GAGGAAAAGGACTCGATACCGATTCCGATAGCGACCCCGACGCCGAAGTATTCAGCCCCCTTTCCCGAGAATTGAAAAGCCCCGCCTTTCGACTCCTTCTTGCCCTACAGCAACCCCTGCCCCCGCGTATAATGCCGATGGCCTTCGAGCGCAGGAGCCAAGCACATGAGCCCGACCCTTCCCGGACCGTCCATTGAAATCGCCCGCAGCCAGCATGGACGCGCGCTGAACGAACTGCAGGAACTGCTTCGTATCCCGTCCATCTCCGCGATGCCGGAACGGCGCGCCGACATGCAGCGCGCGGCCGCGTGGATCGCCGCCCGGTTCCGGGCGCTGGGCTTTTCGAAGGTCGAGGCGATTGAGACGGGCGGACACCCCGTGATTTCCGGCGAGCGGTGCGATGCCGGCGCGGGCGCGCCGACCCTCCTCTTCTATGGGCACTACGATGTCCAACCGCCGGATCCGCTCAACGAGTGGACCAGCGGGCCGTTCGAGCCGCAGGTGCGCGGCGAGAACCTCTACGCGCGCGGCGCCTCCGACATGAAGGGGCAGTTGGTCGCGTTCCTTGCGGCGCTGGAGGCGCTGCAGAAAGCCGGGGCGCGCCTGCCGGTGAATCTCAAGTTAATGGTCGAAGGTGAAGAGGAGATCGGCTCGGCCAGTCTGCCTCCGCTATTGACGTCGCAGCGCGAGCGCTTCGCGTGCGACTACTGCCTGAACAGCGATGCGGGGATCCTGGCGCCGAACCAGCCGTCGATCACCTATGGGTTGCGCGGGTTGGCGTACTTCGAGCTGCGGGTGCAGGGGCCGTCGCACGATCTGCATTCGGGTTCCTTCGGCGGCGCGGTCGAGAATCCCGTGCAGGTCCTCTTCCGGCTGATCGACGGGATGAAGGACGAACGTGGCCGCGTGACGTTGGCCGGCTTCTACGATCGCGTGCGGCCGATGTCAGACGACGAGCGTGCCGAGTTGGCGAAGCTGCCCGACCACGAGGCGTGGTGGCTGAAGGCAAGCGGCGCGCCGGCGCTCTTCGGCGAGGAGGGCTATACGCCCCGCGAACGGGCGACGTGCCGGCCGACGCTGGATGTGAACGGCGTCTCGGGCGGATTCGAAGGTGAAGGCTCGAAGACCGTGCTGCCGGCGCGCGCGATGGCGAAGTTTTCGATGCGGCTGGTGCTGGATCAGGATCCCAATGAGGTGCGCGAGAGCGTCAGCGCTTACCTGAAAGCGAAGGCACCGAAGACCGTGACCTGGGAGCTGGTGCAGATGGCGGGATTCAAGGCCAGTCTGACTGAACGCGACACGCCGGGGGTACGCGCGGCGGCGGCGGCGCTGGAGCGCGTGTGGGGCCAGCGGCCGCTCTTCAGCCGCACGGGCGGTTCGGTGCCGGTGGTCGGGCACATCAAGGAGTTGCTGGGGGTCGATTCGGTGCTGCTCGGATTCGGCCTGCCGGACGACAACCTGCACGCGCCCAACGAGAAGCTGCATCTGCCGAATTTCTATCGGGGGATCGAGGCGTACATACATTTCCTGTGCCTGGCGGGAGAGAAATCGTAGTCGCAATCGTGTCCGTAATCGTCTACCGGTCGTCAACGTGCGTGGTGTACCGGCCGATAGACGACTGCGG
>CAYSBP010000652.1:0-1625 GCA_964429255.1 uncultured Planctomycetia bacterium | reverse complement strand
TCACCACGGCCAGGTCAGGCCGGAAAGCCTGACCTACGGACCACCGTCTTCGAACAACCTGGCCACTCGCGCCTTGGCCCACTCCGTCCGTCCGTAGCCCAAGTGCCCCCCGCGCGGGAGCACCGTCAGCCGTCCGCCCTCCACGCCGTCGCAGAGCGCCTTCAATTCGTCTGGGTCATTGAGCGGATCGTCGGCCGACAGAACCACGTGAACCGAATCGGGGCCACCCTTCAACAAGCCAAGCAGATCGCCTGGGGCCCAGAACTCCTCCGCGGTGCGAATCGCCGTGCGCTTTGACCAGTAGGGTAAAGCCATCTCCTGCACGAACCGACGAAACGTCCACGTCTCCGCCACATCGCGCCGGTATTCAGTCGGTTCCTTGGGGAGCAGGCCGAGTTTGTAGCGGTAATCGCCGTAGAGCACCGCGCCCTTCAGCCCAAAGCGGAACAGCACGGCCATGCCTGCGCGCATCTCGGCCGCAGTAAACGGAACCGGTTCTCCCTTCGGCACAGGTTTGTGATCCGCCAGGTCCCGCGCCAGATCAACCAGCTTGTAGTCCCACCGGTGCTCAGCGTAGAACGTGTCCAACAGGCAAGCGGAGGTCTCCATCTTCACGGGCGGCGAAAAGGCCAGGACGCGCTTCGGGCGGAAGGCGATCCGCTTTTCGGCAGCCTGACGCGCGATATTCAGCGCCACCGTCCCGCCGTAGCTCAATCCCACCAGCGCCGTCTCCGTGACCCGTTCCCTGGCCTGAGGCTGCTCCAGGAACGCATGGATCAGGTGGGCGACGAGCCAGGCTTCCACGGACAGATTTCCGATCACGCCGTGACGCGAGCGGTCGTTGAACGAAGCCAGGAACGGTGAATCGAACGTCAGAACGTGAAACCCCGCCACGTGGAGGTAAGACTTCCAGAGCTGCGTCTCTTTGGCGGTACTCCAATCGACCATCCCGGGAATCAGCACGACCAACGGGCGCCGTTCAGACTGCCAGAGCACGCGCACCTCGATGTCCTTGGCGAACCCTTCGGGCTTCAACTTCACGTTCACTTCGCCCTTGATCTTCGGCTCCTCGAAGGCGTCGGCGGTGATGGTGGCGTACAGCCCGTCTTCAATATCGAACACGAAACCTGGAACTTCGCCGGCCGGCGTTTGGACAGGCTGCTCGCCGGCCCAGACGAGACCGAATGAGAAGAGGAGACTTAACCAGAAAACCCGTCGTAGCGTCAAAATCATCATCGCAGCCACTCGAAGTACAAAACCCAGGAACCCACCGACAGCCTGCCACGGCCCATGGCCACATGAAGTTGGTGCTGTCTTTGCGTCAACGGCGGATTCCTGCCCGTCCTTCGGCCCGTTTGTAACACCCCGTGTAACACCGTTTGGAGGAAAAGCAATAATTCGGGAGCGAGTCATAAGCCTCGCCATGATCTATTTCTTCATATGGAGCCAGGAGCTGCGAGTTGGTGCGCGCGACTGGAGTTGAACCAGCACGTCCTTGCGGACACCAGCCCCTCAAGCTGGCGCGTCTGCCAATTCCGCCACGCGCGCACGTCCACGCGGCTCCGGCAAGGCGCCACTATCCATCAACGAAGGCGTTTGTCAACTCGCCCGCGAGTCTTTTCAGA
>CAYSBP010000651.1:0-1627 GCA_964429255.1 uncultured Planctomycetia bacterium | reverse complement strand
CGCTCCTGACGTACGAAGTGGGCCAAGCCAGAATCGCGCCACGTTGATCCACCTGCGTGCCAATTTAAGCATCTTCTGGACCACCTGCGCCCGCATCTTCGACCTGAACTTCACGCCCTTCAGCGCAGGAAAGCTCAAACGCCGGGGCGATCTCCTCGCCCTGGCACGGAAAAAACGCCCCGTCGCCATCACCAGGCTCGACGATCTGAAGATGTTCCTCGACGCCTTCGAACCCGACCTTTACTGGCAAAGCTGGGTTGCATTCGCCTGCCTGGCCGGCCCCCGCTGGATGGAACAGGCCAACCTGCCCGCAGACGCCCTCGACCTCGAGGCCGACCCGCCGCGTGCGACCATCCAGGCCGACACCACCCATGACCTCAAAACGGTGGGCAACACGATCCCCCTCGAGCGCAAGCTCTTGCTGCCCATCATGCTGCGTTTCCGCGCAACCTGGGAAGAGGGCCGCTCCTTCGTGTGGCCCTCGCTCTCCCGTCAACGCCTGACCCCAAAACGCCAGACCGTGACCGGCGCCTGGCCCCACTCCGCCTTCACCCGCGTCTTCGAGAAGATCCGCGCCGCCGCCCGGGATCGCTCCAGAGACCCGAAACACCCGCTCTGGGAATTCGGACCGGCCGAATACCGCCATACCTACGGAACCCTTCTGGCCCTCGCAGGCAACAACGCAACCGAAATCGCCCGGATGATGCGCAACTCCACCGAGGTCGCCAGCGCCCACTACATCGCATTCTGCCCCGTCGACCAGCGTATCCGGGGGGAACTCGTCTGGCACTGACAGCTCGCCTGACTGCGGATGGGAACGGCCTCGCGCCATAAGACGCGAAATAGCGCCCGGTCAATACAAGTTGATGAAAAGCCGGCCCGCTCACCCGCGCACCCGCTCACCCGAGCCGGCAATGCCGCTCACTCTCCAGCGTCCTCAAAATCCCTCGGCGTACGCGTCACTTCGATTTTCGCCTCGCGACCGCGAAGGTTCTCAAGAATTTCAGCCAGCTTCGCCTCGTAGGCCTCCCTGCCATACACCACAGCCCTGCTCCCCAGTGAAGGGACACTGATGCAGTATTCTGCCCCGTCCCCACCCTCCGGAACCGAAGACGCCGGGCCAGGAGCCGACTTCGCGACGCTCGCCATCCACACCTTCGCGTATTCCCTGCCGTGGGGGGAGAATCGGACCGATTGATCACGGCCTTCAGGGATCAGCCAGCCGGCTTCATCGACCGCGTAGGCAAGCGCCGCACGAACGGCCGCAACACAGAATGTTGCCCCTTCGCAGCGCATGGTCACCAGCATCTCCACGCACAGCGGCTCAAAGGTGCGTCCGTTCCACCGCTCACAACCGGTGACGAAAAGCCCCGCCTGGAAGAACTGGAGCAGGGCGGAGGCGAGCGGTTCCTTCTCGAGGCTGCAAGCCTGCATCGATCGAAAGGCCTGCACGAGATACTTTTCCGCATCCGGGCAGCGGCACGTGAACTCGAAGGGGATGGAGCGATTCAAGAGGCCGAAAAACTGGAGTTCGTAGCCTTGCGCGTCCGGGGAGTTGGGCTTCGGAACGAAGGAAGCGCCCGAGATCGTGCCCTGGTGAACGCGGAACGCCGACAACTTGCCAACG
>CAYSBP010000650.1:0-1643 GCA_964429255.1 uncultured Planctomycetia bacterium | reverse complement strand
TAATTCCAGCCGTCTCCGGTGTCGCCGCCATCCTCGAAGGCGTTGAGCCCCGGGTAGACCTCGCCCGTGGCGAGGTCCGTGAGGGTGGCGGTGCCGTCCGGCTCGAAGGCGAGGCGGACCAGCCCATTCTCCAGGACGGGTGGGGAATCCGGACTGCCACTGGCTGCCGCGGCGGCACCAACGGTTTGGCCTCCGCCGGAGGCCGGCTTGTAGACCAGGGTGACATAACCCAGCGCCGGCACCAGGACATCGGCGAAGACGGTCTGGACAGTACGGGAACTGCCCCCCGGAATGTCGCGATAGGGCCGGAAGATGCGCAGCTTCGGCTGCGCGGAGAGGCGCTGGTACGGGATCGGCGTGCCGTCGCGCCGGGTGAGCGCGAACGCGTCCGGGCAGGGGTTCGAAAACTCGAGGTCCAGCACGACGCCCGGTCGCGGGAACGGCGAGGGATTGAACACGCTGACCAGGTACTCGCCCTCGGCCGGCGGTTGCATGGCGGCGTGGATGGCGGCGACCGCCTGCGATGCAATGCGCGAGCCGATCTGTTCAGACTGGTCGAAGCGGGGGAGCATCTCCTGGTGTACCTGGTCGATGCTGCAACCGCAGATCGAATCGTGCGGGTGATTCTGCAGCAGGAGGCGCCAGGCGATGTCGAAGTATTGGCCGATCTCCCGGTGGCCCGTGGATTCCGCGCACACGGCCCACGGTTCCGCTTGCCGCTCGAGCAGCTCCTGGATCTGGGCATTGCGCTGCTTGAGAGGAATGCGCGCAGATATGACATTGGCGCAGACGTCGTTTAAGGTGGGCGAGTCCGGCCAGATGCAGGGCGTCATGCGCGGCGTGCGCAGTTCGCCGCCATGCCGGGGCAGGCGCTCTTGATGTTTCGCATTGTCGCGGTGGAAATCTTCCAGCCGGCCGTGGACGATCTCGGCCTCCGGCATCCGCTCCCTCATACGCTCCAGGAGGGCCGGCAGCTCCGGCATGATTTCCACGTGATCCACGCCGTCCATCAGCAACAGCACGCCGGTGCTCGAACGGGCCTGTTCGGCTTCGATGAGCTTCGCCAGGTCGGCGCAGCCACGGTCGAGATCGAACGGCGCACCCGTGAGCTGCGGCCTGCGCACCTTGTACCAGAAGTTGCTGTAGGCGGTTGCGTCCGGCAGCCGGTATAAAATCACGGAACTGCCGTCCGGACTTTCCCAGACGAACTCGGCCGACGACTCCATGCCGCTGACACCGCGGTAGGCCACCACCGACTCCATGCCGAACCCCTGGCAGATCTGCGGCATCTGGCTGTTGTGGCCGAAGATGTCGACGATGTAGCCGACCTTCATCGGCTCCGCGCCCCAGGCCCGGCTGATGGCAAAACCCAGCTGCAGGTTGCGGAGCATCGCCTCGCCCGAGACCAGGAACTCGTCCGGCATCACATACCACGGGCCGGGGATGAGCCGCCCCTGCCGGATCAGCCCCTGCAGCCGCTGGCGGTTTTCCGGGCGGACCTCCAGGTAGTCCTCCAGCACGATGGTCTGGCCGTCGAGGTGGAAATACTTGAAATCCGCCTTCTTCTCCATGAACCCGATCAGTTCGTCGAGCATGACTACGAGCCGCGCCCGGTAGTCCTGGAACGTCTGGTACCACTCCCG
>CAYSBP010000649.1:0-1655 GCA_964429255.1 uncultured Planctomycetia bacterium | reverse complement strand
AAGCGAACGAGCGCCCCGCTTCAAACCGAAGGGCTCCCGATCATCGGGAGCCCTTTTTTATTGCACAGTGTGTACCGCTTGCCGGGTGGATCGGACCACGAAAAGTGAATGAAAAGCCGGGACAAACGTCTTGGAGCCAGCGAGGTCAAGGTCGTCGCGGATACACGGAGCTGGACCAGACAGGAGAGGGAGCAGATGCGCAAGATTATCCTGGCAGGGCTGTTGATTCTGGGCGGGTTCGGTGTCGCTCGATCCTCGGAAGGTGTCGACGAGATTCTAAAACTTGCGGCAGCCGGCGTAGGCGAGGAGGTGCTCCTGGCCTTTGTCGAAACTTCACCGGTGGCCTACGACATCTCGGCCGACGAGATCATTCAACTGAAGGATCTGGGCCTCCCGCAGACGGTCATTGCCGCCATGCTGATACGCGGGGGCGAGTTGCGGAAGAACGCCGATGCGGCAAACCGCACGTCCATCACGCCCGAGCCATGGCCTGAGACGGAAAGCGAGATCGCCGCCCGGCCTCCCGAAGCGATGAATCTGGCTCCGACCACTCCGGAGCCCGTCAGCCAGCCAGCGATCACACAACCCGTCGCCCAACCACTCCAAACCGCCGCGCAGCCGGTCTACACCTACCAGGCTCCGGTCTACTCGACGCCCACCCTGTCCACGGTTGTTCTGGACACGGCTCCTGTCGTGGCTCCCCCACCCGACCAATACACGACCACGTTCTTCTACGATGCACTCTCACCCTACGGCACCTGGGTTTCCGATCCCAGCTATGGCTGGGTCTGGGAACCGGCGGCCCTTCGATTCAACCCGCGCTGGCGCCCTTACGTCGACGGAGGCCATTGGGTCTGGACAGACTGCGGCTGGTACTGGCAGTCGGACTACTCGTGGGGATGGGCGCCCTTCCACTACGGCCGCTGGTCCTACATCCGCCACCGCTGGTGCTGGATCCCGGGGTACCGCTGGGCGCCCTCGTGGGTCTACTGGCGCGCGCACGATGACGGATATGGCTGGGCACCTCTTCCGCCCGGTTCCGACTTCGATATCCAACTGGGCTTCACCTTCCACGGGAAGAACGTCGATTTCTCATTCGGCTTCGATCTCCGCGACAACGATTATGTCTTCGTTCCACGCCAGCGGTTCTTCGATCGCAACCTCCAATCCTGCGCGTTACCCCGGCATCACGTAACCAATATCTACAACCGCACAACCGTCATCAACAACGCCTACGTCTACAACGACCATCGGATCATCAATAACGGCATCCCCGTCCATGCGTTGGCGGACGTCACCCATCAGCCGATCCAGTCGGTCAAGATCGCGGACGCGCAGTTCAAGCCCGGTGATCGCATTTTGGGCAACCGGCGTGACGGCGACCGGATCGTCGCCTTTCGACCGGCGATGAAGGACCGGGTGACCGAGTTGCCGCCGAAAGTCAAGGAGCGGCGCCTGGCCAGCATCCCGCCCACCAAGCGTGTGACCCTCCCAGCCCCAAAGGAGATGGGCACGATGGGACTGATTCCTTCCACCACGCCGGATGTACCCCCGACGACGCTCAAACGCGGCACCGCGATCAAGCCGGGCCCCGGTGATCGCCCCGTTCGCAAACCACCCGTCGCCACCACTCCGGAAGTCCTCGATACAACGAA
>CAYSBP010000648.1:0-1656 GCA_964429255.1 uncultured Planctomycetia bacterium | reverse complement strand
CCGATATGACCTCGGCCCGATGGCCTCGAAGTAGCCGTCTCCTTTGGGGGAATACAGCCGGCGGCGTTGGCTGGCGGTCTTGCGGGCCTTCTGGCCGTCCGGTGCCGAATCGTATTTCTGATGGAAGCGATTGCCCTGATCGGCGGTGTCGAAGGGCCTGCCATGGTGGCCTTTGCGTTGTCCGCGTGCGGGCATGGGCTACGTCACCGCGGCGGGTTGATTTTCTCTTCCGCGCGCTTGATGCCGCCCTCGGCCGCGGCGGCGGCGCGCGTGCCGGGGAAGCGGGCCTTCAGTGTGGCGTAGCCGTTCCCGATCTGCTGCCAGGCGGACTTCGTTTTGGCCTGCTCCTCGCTCACCTTGATCAGCTGCAGCATCCGGTCCGCATCGTACTCTTTCCGGATCGCGGGATCCTTGCGCAGGTCCGCCAGCAGTTGCGTCAACGTTTTGGACTCGGCCGGAGGCACAAGCTTCAGGTGCGCGCTGTTGGCGAGGTCCATCAGGAACTCGTGCTTGGCGGCCGCAACGTTCATGGCGCCGGCCGTCTCCATCGCCGCCTTGAACCAGACCGAGGCCAGCGTCTTGCCCTCGGGCCACTTGCCCACGTCGGGAATCGTCAGCAGGGCCTCGGCATCCCGGACCCGCGCGGAGGGATCGGTGACGGTGTCGAGCGCCTCGATGCGCTTCACCGTGTCGGCCTTCGCCTCCTTGATCTCCTCCATCGAACGCTTGGGGTGGGTGAACCGTTCCAGGTTGACCATCCACGTGAGCATCTCCACCTGATCCGAATGCCCGCCGGCGATGTGACCGCCCGGCAATTCGAGCTGCCGCATCGGGTTGCCCGCCTTGCGGAGCCGCTTGATGGCCGACTTGATGAACGGCAGGTTCGGCTCCGTGTCCCCGTGGATGTACGCCACCGCCACGTGGGGCGGCGGCAGCTCCGGAAAACCGGCCTGCCCCATCATCAGGATTCCGGCGTGCTTCTCGCTGTGGTTGATGCACATCAGCCAGCTCATCATCGCCGCGCCGCTCATGCCCATGCTGAACCGCAGACAGTTGCTGATCCGCAGTTCCTTCTCGACGAACGCGATGGCCGCATTCTGCCGCGCTATGATCGGTTCGTTCGGCCCGTTCTCCGCGCCGTTGACCCCCACCAGGATCACCGACATTCCGTTGGCCCAGTCTTTGAACTCGGCCGGGGCTGGGTTTCCCCCCGGGTCGTGCATGAACAGGATCGGGAATTTGCGGGCGGGCTGCTGCGCGTAGGCGTCCGGGATGAAGAGACCGATGTCAAACCCCTCGGACGTGGGCACCTTCATCTGCAACCCCGGCTTCCACTTGTCCGGAGCTTGCTCCGTGGCGCCCTTCGCAGGCGCATCCTTCTTCGGGCCTTCCTGGGCCACGACCGGGAAGGCGAGGAACAGGACCAGCCAGCAACTGACAGGAAATTCATTTTTTCTCATGAGGGTAGTGTAGCGGGCTGGAGGGGGAATTCAAGTGTCGCGTACCGGGCTTGTTGGGCCGGCAAAGAGAGTGTCACTTTATACGTTTCTGTTGTAACGTCCATAGGTTGGTACGTGGAGCGGAGAACACGAGATGAGAGCGTCAAGACGGGTCCGTGAAACGTTCGAGAAGGGCAAGGGCATTCTTCAACTCATG
>CAYSBP010000647.1:0-1659 GCA_964429255.1 uncultured Planctomycetia bacterium | reverse complement strand
GCCAGCGCAGGAACGCCTCTCAGCCGTCACAGCCCACCCTTAAACCAACGACCCAAGGACGACCACGCGTGACCGGAAACCAAGAAGTGAGGTTCTCATGTTCTACACGAACCTGACCTCGATGCTGCTCGAAGCGCCCGGCTGGATCGTGCGCACGGCCTTCGACCGCAGGACGATCACGTTGCTCCGCCATCGCGTGGCGCTGGGCGACACCCTGATGCTCACCCCCCTGGCCCGCGGCTTGAAAAAGGCGCGGCCGGACTGGCGCGTGGCCATCGCCACACGCCGGCCGGACGCTCTGGCGGGGAATCCGCACATCGATGAGGTCCACGGGTGGCACCTCTGGCGCAGCGGAAAGACCGTCCGTGCAGCCTACGATGCGCGGGACTTCGCCAGGATGGAACACATCGTCCGGATCCAGTGGCAGGCGTTGTGGCGGGAGTTGCGCGAGGCGAAGATGTCGGCCACCGACGTCGTCCCGGAACTGGACGGCATTCATCCCCAACTGGTACTGAGCGAAGACGCGCGAAGACGCGCGAAAGAGACTCTCGACTCCTGCACGCCGGCGAACCGGCGCGGTCAGCCGGTTGTTCTTATGATCAGCGGCGGAAAGCTTCTGCCGGTCCACAACCGCGAGTGGGGTCTGGTTAACTACCAGGCTTTGACCGACGCGTTGGCGCCCTATGCCACGGTGATTCAAGTGGGCGGCGACGGAGTCCTTCAGAAGGACGGACGACCACTGGCCAACCTGGGCGGCCGGCCGATACGCGAGACCGGCGCATTGTTCGCGTGCGCGGACGCCGTACTGCTGCAGGAGGGTGGGCTGCATCACCTGGCGCGGGCGGTCGAAGCGCCCTCCGTGGTTCTCTTCGGCGGCACCGTGCTGCCCGAACAGACCGGCTACGACCGGCAGGTCAACCTGGCCCGGCGCACGACCTGTTCGCCGTGTCTGGCAGAGCGGAAGAATTGCACCCACCTGAAGTGCATGGTCACTTTCACGCCTCGTTACGTGGCGAAGGCGTTGGCGAACGTCCTTGCTGAACACGGCAAATCCCTCCCGGAAGAAGCCATCGCTGCCACACCAGATCGATGGATACCCCCCGATTTTGTGGATCCTGCCCATCTGGAAAGGGAACTGGCCGAAAACGGCGCTCAACACAGGGCAACGTAATCCTGCGGAAGCTCCGATCTTCAGCGGCCCCTTCGATGCTTGCCGTCGGTCCTGGATTTCCTTATAAGGTGACGCGGCCTGACGACGGGCTTTGACCGACATGGAGCGGGCGTGTATGGGCTGGTTTGTCGAGTTCTTCAGAAATCCCAAGCGCGCTTTGCGTCGTGCCTGGTCGACATGGAAGTACCGTGGCCAGGATGGATACGATGCCGCACGGTTCTGGCACGACCGACTCAAAACCCACGGCCAGAACCTGAAAGGCGTCGGCTACACAAAGCTTTCGCACGCCGAGAACCTGGAAAATTACCTCGCGGCGAAAGAGACCTTTCTGACGTACTGCGAGCAGGAGAAGGTGGATTTCAAACGTGTCCGCATGTTGGACGTAGGCTGCGGGGTCGGCTTCTACACTGCTGCAGACGGGGGTCCGCGAGCGGTTCTTCGAGCGTTCGCGCGAGCGGTCCACCTATGAGCAGGAGTTCCCCGATCAT
>CAYSBP010000646.1:0-1660 GCA_964429255.1 uncultured Planctomycetia bacterium | reverse complement strand
TACCCCTGGTGTGGCAGACTCGAAGGCCTGGCCGTCTACAGCGGGGCGTTCGATGCCGCGCAGGCGGCGCGGAATTACGCCGTGTACGCGAAAACCCTCGCCGCCCGCCCCGTGGCGAAGCAGATACAGCTTCGGGCGAAACTCGCCGCCAAGACACGGATACCGGCGCCGGCGGAGATCGCGCCCTACCGCGACACCCTCGTCGTCAACGAATACGAAGTGGTGCGCGTCACGCAGGGGGCCTACGCCGCCCCGAAGCTCCGCGTGCTGCAGTGGGGTTTGCTCGACACCAAACCGACCTGGCTGGCGGGCGTCGAAGCCGGTCAGGAGTTTGACCTCGTGCTCGAGACCTTCGCCGATCACCCGCAGCTCGAGAACGACATGCGCATTGACACGCTTGAAGACAACTTTGATCTCGACCTCTTCGTAGACGTCACGCACCGGCCGTCTGGCGAACCGCGGCCCGGTCGCGTGACCGTCCACCCCCGCGAGCTCTGGATGCCGCCGAACTGGAAGCAGCAGTACCGCGTGAGCATGCTCGACCAATACGGGAATCCAATCGAGGCACCGGTCACGTGGTCCGTCAAGCCGGGTGGTCAACTCTCCGGCGGCATCGGCTACAATGCCGTCCAGTCATTTGAGGCGCGTGACAGGGCGAGCAGCGGAGCGATCACGGCGGACGGGCTCTTCGACGGCGGTGCCGCGGGGGGCGTGGTTACCATCCTGGCTGCCGTGCCTGGCATACCGGACGAGGTGGGCAAGGCGACGGTGGGCATTGATTGGCCTGCCATTCACGCCGCCGTGCAGAAGCCTCTGCGCTTCGGTTCAACCTTCACCGGCGACATCGACCGCATCCGCATTTACAACCGGGCGCTCCCGGCCGCCGAGATCGCGGCCCACGCGGCCGGAAAACTGGGTGATGCAACAGGTCTGGTGGGCGACTGGATCTTCGACGACCCGCCTACGGACGGCGCCTTCCCCAGCGTAGCTGGCGAGGGATTGGCGGCAACGCTCAACCACTTCAACCCCGCGAAGAACCTCAAGCATATACGCGAGGGCGACCGCGGGTTCGTCAGGCTCGACGGCCAGGGGCACCTTGAGGTGGCCCCGGATCCGCGGCTCGACATGACCAGACACTGCACAATCGAGGCGTGGATCCGCAACGCCAGCGGCACCATTGCCGACAAACAGGTGGTCTGGCAGTGGGGATTCATGTTCTCGGTGAATCCCAACGGCCTGGTCAGCGATGCGCTGCGGTTTGGCTTAAGTCCCCTTAATGGCACCCACGCGTTTCCCAAGGATACGTGGACACACGTGGCCGCGGTGTTTGACGCGAACGGTCACTGGCTGCTCTATGCCGACGGCAAGCTCGTCGGCGAACAGAAGCCGTATGCGTTGGTCGTCTACGAATAGGACCGGCACGAAGGATTGGTTGCCGGGGCAAGGCACCCCCTTGCCCCATTCTGTTTCGGATTAATGGTTTTCACTGAAGTACAAACACATGAGACAAAACACAGTTTCATCGGCATTCATCGCGCTGGCCGCGTTGGCCTTGCAGGCATTCTGCGCTCAGGCCGAAGGAGCCAGCCTGGCGCCGGACGGCGTCGCCATCTCGACGCATCGCGCGGGCGGCGGCGATCACGGCTTCGGCGTGGCGCCG
>CAYSBP010000645.1:0-1664 GCA_964429255.1 uncultured Planctomycetia bacterium | reverse complement strand
CGGATTCCTTGTGCTTCGCCGCGGCCGCTATTCTCTCTCTTGATGTCATGAATCCCCCTCCTAATCCTTAGTCCGCAAGAACGCTCACCCCAAGCACCGTGCCGTCGCCGGTCGCGTTTTCGAGCAACAAGCCGACGGCGCCCGCCTCGCGTCGTGCGAAGGAGAATGCCGCCACAAACACGCCGTCGACGAAAACCAGATAGTAGTCGCGCGACTGGATGAAGGAAAGCAAAAACTCGCTGCTCATCGGCCGCATGATTTCATGCCGATCGAGTGTCTTGAAGATGACCGCGTTGGCAAATTGAGGACAGACCTCGACGAACTGCAGTTCCCGCCGGGCCGCGTCCACGAGCACACCACAGCCGCAGCGGTCGGCATACCGGGTGACAATGCCTGCGCGCCCCCTTTCGATGCGGTATTGCAGGTCGATGACAAGGTCTCGCTCCGTGGACTCCGTGATCTGCACGATACGATTAGAGGCGTTTCTGAATGTAACACGCCCACCCTGCATTTCGAGATCTTCCCGCCATTCGGTCGGGTAGTTGGTCCGCAGGGATGTCGTGACAGGGACTTGCGTCTTGCAGTGGGCCCTGAGGCGGTCAGGAAAGAGCACCTCGATCTGGTCGGGGTCTCCCGCTGCCTGTCTAACGGGCATGGCGGGGATCAGCCCACCGCGGTCCATGGAATCGAACCGGTCTCCCTTCTGGGCAAACATGCACCCGAGAACAAGAACTGCGTCTCCGTCACGGGCGAAGTCGATCACGTACGGGCCGAACAGGCCTTGAAAGAGCGTGCGGTTTTCGGGGAAGCGATACGGCCCGAGCGGGTGGTCCGCCACCGCGTAGTGGAAGAAGGTCTCGCTTGAATGCCCCGGCCGGCGTGGGGTGTCCTCGTTCGCGCGCAGACCGTACCACGGCGCGTCGAGCCAGGCGAGAAACCACCGGTCGCCGATACGGCAGACCCGCGGCACCTCCATCAGGGTCGAGGTGCCGGGGGCAAAGAGGGGCGGCAGGCATTCCCAGTGCGCCAGGTCGCGACTGCGCGCCAGCCCGATGCAGGCGCGGCGATAGGGGTCGCCACTTCCCGTATCTGCGGCGAAACACATGTATGCCCATTCGTCTGTGCAGGCATCCTCGATGATCGTCGGGTCCCGGCAGTTGCTGAGCTGGCGAAGAGAGTCCCGGTAGCTCGCGCCGTCGTACCAGCGCGGATCCGGAAAGGACAGGACCGGGTTTGCCGGATCGTCAGTCCAGTGCAGGAGATCGCTGGAGTGCGCCAGGTTGATAAAATTGCCCTCAACGCCGGGGTGCGAATAGACCATGTGGTGCGCGCCCTTCCAGCGAAAGACATCACCCCCGAACCAGGAGCCGGGAAAGATAAGCCGTTCGTAGCGGAAGGCGGTCAGGTCCGGCGAGGTGGCCACGCCGATGCCGTCAGCCTGCAGGCCGTAGACATACCAGAGGCCATCCCTCTGCAGACACCACAGGTCGCTGACAAAAACATCCTTCGCGGGCCGATAGAAGAGCATGCGATACCCTTTTGTCCTTTTCATCTTCTTCATATTCACCCTTTTTTCCTGGCTTCCGAAGGATTCTTGGGGACGCCTGCCCGTTCCTTGTAAAGCCGCTCCACCACGGACAGCGCGGGAAAGCGTGTCTTCCGGT
>CAYSBP010000644.1:0-1666 GCA_964429255.1 uncultured Planctomycetia bacterium | reverse complement strand
CTGGTGATTGGTGGCAGCACGCACGGGTATCGCCACGGCGGATACATGACGTCTGGTTACTACGAGACGCGGCACCAGACGGTGATGGTGGCTCCGGCGCATACGCAGCGTCAGTGGGTGGCGCCGCAGTATCAGACGGTCTATGACCGTTTTGGCAGTCCGAGCACGATTCTGGTGCGCGACGGTTACTGGACGGAAGTGTACGTTCCCGCGCAGTACGCGACGCAGGCGGTGCAGGTGTGGGTACCCGGCTGCTACGCGCCGGCTCATCGAGGTGGACCGGATATCGCGCTGCGAGTGGGTTTTAGGTTCTGAAGCGACGTGCGCCCTGCTTCGGACCCTAAGGGCTCCCGGCCTGTACCGGGAGCCTTCTTCGTTTTCAGGCCTGGCGTTTCTTCATCCCAGCGCTGGCATGGCCGCCACCCACGTGAGTACGCTGGCCCTACTCTTCCGGCTGCGCGACGAACTCGGGCTTTTTTCCATCCAGCACGCGCAGCAGGTCCAGCACGACGCCCGCGTAGTTGAGGCGAGCTTCGGCGGTTTGGGCCGCGTTATGCGGGCTCAAGATGGCGGCATCGCATTTCAGCAGGGGGTGGTCGGCCGGCGGGATTTCCGGATCGAAGACATCGACGCCGACGCCACCGAGTTGGCCGGCGGCGAGTGCCTCGGCGGCGGCAACGGTGTCCAAGATCGCGCCGCGGGCGCAATTGATCAGCAACGCGTGCGGTTGGAGCAGGGCGATCTCCTCACGGCCGATCATCCCACGTGTCCATCGGGTGAGTGGAACGTGGATGGTCAGGACCTCGCTGCGCTGGAGGAGCAGCTTTATAGAGACCTTGCGCGCCTTGAGCTTGCGTTCTTTGGCTGGGTAGCGAAGCAGGTCGGTGTAGAGCACGTTCATGCGGAAGCCGAGGTGAGCGATTTCAGCGACGCGGCCGCCGATGCGGCCGAGGCCCAGAACGCCGAGGGTCTTGCCTTCAAGCTCGAAGTTCTCGCCGCGCGAACGCTGTTCGTAGTCGCAGGTACGCACGGCGTGGTCGCCTGGGCGCGTGTGTTTGGCGAGGGCCAGGATCATCATCCATGTATGCTCGGCGACGGCGGTGAGGCTGCCGGCGGGCGTGTAGACGACAGGGATGCCGCGCTCGGCGGCGGCAGGAACGTCGATGTGATCCACGCCGACACCGTGGCGCGCGATGACTCTCAGGCGTGGGGCGGCGGCAATGACCTTGGCCGAGATACAGCCTCGGGTACGAATCAGAATGGCGTCGACATCACGAGCGGACTGGGCCATTTCGTCTTCCGTGAAGCCAACAGGTTTGACGATGCGACAGCGTTTCTCCAGCAGCGCGTGGTACTTCGGATGGATTCTCTCGACCAGAAGAACGACAGGTTTCTCTTTGGGCATGGCGTCGAATCGAGCTCCTATCACAAGCCAAGTGGGCAACGAGTCAGAAGTCTAGCCCGAATTTCGCAGTTTGAGACTTCTATTCTTGAAAGTCCTTAAGAATCGGCGGCTGAACCTCGCAGGTCTCCACCCAGGAAGGCTACGTACTGGGCTGTTCTTGTGGCTATCCATCGGACGCGCGGATCCGAAGCGGTGGCTGCGTGGGCCACTCCAGTTCAAACGAACTGCTGACGCCCCTGACACGCCCACGTTCAGCCCCCC
>CAYSBP010000643.1:0-1671 GCA_964429255.1 uncultured Planctomycetia bacterium | reverse complement strand
GCAGCCCGTTGAAAAAGTCCTGGGGCCGCGCGGTGCGGGATTGGATTCGTGATCAAGGCGCGCGCAGTCGAGCCGATGCAAGACGCATCGGCGAGCGGAGCGCAACGCGGAGCACGGAGCCAAGACCGCACCGCCCAATAGGGTTGCGGCATCTTCCGCGCTGCACTTCGTCGGACTGCGGTCGGCGTATCTTCCCGATACGCCTCCCCTCCGTCCTCCTCGTTCAGCACAAAATCTGCTCGCAACGCGACCCCAGGCCTTTTTCAACGGGCTGCTGGGGGAGGTGTGGGCGCCGGACTGCAGCGCTCATTCGATCAGGGGTTCGGGCTCGCCCTCTAAGAGAATCCTGGCGTTCGGTGGGAGCTTCTCTTCGTACCCCATGCCTTTGATCAGACGGGTCTGTTCTCCCGTCCTGGCTTCCTGCAGAACTGCGATCTGTATCGGCTGGCGACGCGGCACCAGTCGTTCGACCCACTTGGGCTTCTTCGCTTCGTCCAGTGCCGGAACCGTGATCGTTTCGCCATTCGCGGCCGTTCTCGTCACCAGCACGGGTTCCCTGACTCTTTCGACTTCGAAACGCGTGGCGGTTCTGACGCGGACCAGAGCCCAGCCCGTGTCGAATTCACGGACTTTGTTTGCCGACCCCGTCCGGAGCGTTACCTTGCCCTTGATCGGCTGCCCGATGGTCGCTTCGAAGCTGGCTTCACCCCACCCGCCGACTTCCGCATCCCACAAACGGACGCCCATGTGTGCGCTGTAGCCGACTTGTGGTTCGCTCGCATCGGGCACTTCGCCGGTCACGAAGTTGAACCGCAGCTGGAAATGGCCGGGAACCGTCGCCCGCTCGACACGCGACCAGGGACTGGCGTACAGGATCCCCTTCTCCTCGGCGCTATGGACCCGCTCGATGCTGTCCGTCACCACCGCTCTTGTTTCCTTGCCGTCCCTGAGGATCACCTGGTCGAGGCCCCGCGCGATCAATCGCGCGCGGTAGTAGTAGGTCGCCTGGGCATCCACGTTGAGATCGTCGAACCGGTTGGGGCCGCCGCTCCCCATCGGGCTATCCTTCTGTGCCGACTTCGTCGATGGGAGTTGGCGCTTGGCACTGCGGGCTGTGGTTCCGGCCTTCTCGCCCGCCGAGAGGTTTGGCTTCTTGGCGGTGTCCCCCGATTTCGCGGCGGCCAGCACAGCGCTCATGTCGAAGACATGGACCAGCGTGTCGAACCGGTCCGGCGACGTTCCGCGCTGCACCTCAACCCGCACCGGCGCGAAGCAGGGAATCTTCTCCGGTGGCACGCAGTTGAGCACAACCATCCCGGGTTGAGCCGTCACGCGGAGTCCCTCGAAGGCCGGCAACGTGACCTCGGTCTGGTCTTTCAGCTCCGGTGTTACTACGGCGGTCGTCTCGGCCTTCGGCGCCTCCACATCCGGGCCCGGAGTCTTGCTCGCCATCGACCCCATGACCTTTCGCTTCATCGCCAGCGCCTCGAAACCTTCCGGCGGATGCGTCATCAACAAACCCAGTCGGCTGGCCTCGTCCAACGCGGCCAAAGCGTCTTTCCATTCGCCAGCCTCCGCGTGCCGGTTCATTCGCGTGACCGCCGCGTGGTACTTCTTCAGAAGCGCCTGCGCCGCAGGATCGTCGCTGGCGGGAGCCGTGTCCCCACCCTT
>CAYSBP010000642.1:0-1699 GCA_964429255.1 uncultured Planctomycetia bacterium | reverse complement strand
CGCTGGAGGAGAACCTCGGCGACCTCGCCGCGCGGCTCAAACGCGGAGCGTACCGGGCGAAGCCGGTTCGCAGGGTGTACATCCCCAAGGCCGACGGGCGGCAACGACCGCTCGGTGTGACCACGCTGGAGGACAAGCTCGTCCAGCGGGCCACGGTCACGGTGTTGAACGCCATCTACGAAACCGACTTCCTCGACTTCTCGTACGGCTTCCGGCCGGGACGTAGCCAGCACAATGCGCTGGACGCCCTGTACACCGGGCTGCTGACGAGAAAGGTGAACTGGGTGCTCGATTCCGACATCCGTGGATTTTTCGACGCCATCGACCACGGCTGGCTGGTGAAGTTCGTCGAGCATCGCATCGCGGACCGGCGCGTCGTGCGGATGATCCAGAAATGGCTCAACGCTGGTGTGCTGGAGGACGGGACGCGGACACGTAGTGAGGAAGGGGCGCCACAAGGCGGCAGTGCATCGCCGTTTTTGGCTAACGTCTACCTCCACTACGTGTTCGACCTGTGGGTCCAACAGTGGAGAACGACGCAGGCGCGGGGCGACGTAATCGTCGTGCGCTACGCGGACGATATCATCGTTGGATTTCAACACAAGTCGGATGCTGAACGGTTCTGGGTGGAACTGCGGGAGCGATTCCGCAAGTTCAACCTGGAACTGCACCCCGACAAGACACGCTTGCTGGAGTTCGGACCGTTCGCGGCCGAAAACCACAGGCGCAAAGGTCGGGGTAAACCGGAGACCTTCAACTTCCTCGGCTTCACGCACATCTGTGGGAAGAAGAGGAGTAATGGAAGGTTCACGGTCATACGGCAGACGATGCGGAGCAGGTTGCAGGCAAAGCTGAGCGCGGTGAAAGCCGAACTTCGGCTGCGCATGCACGACCCGATTCCGGTGGTAGGGCAGTGGCTCAGCCGGGTGGTCGGCGGACACGTCCGTTACTACGGCGTGCCGATGAACGGCCCTGCGCTGGGTCTGTTTCGCTTCCAGGTAGGCAGGCTCTGGCATCGCGCCCTGTCGCGGCGTAGCCAGACCGGCTTTGTGCCTTGGAAACGAATGCGTCGCCTCGTTGAGCGATGGCTGCCTCCATCTCGCGTGTGTCATCCTTATCCCCTGCGTCGCATGGGCGTCATTACCTGAGGCAGGAGCCCAGTGCGGTAATTCCGCTCGCTGGGATCTGTGCGGGGGGCTGCCCGAAAGGGCGGTTCCTACCGCGACAGTAGGAAGCCCAAAACGAGACTCCGGCCGCACGGCCGGAAAACCCCAGGATACCACGCTGCTCACGATCCCCATTCCAGGCCCGCATCACACCAGCAACCGCTCGGCACCGCCCCCTGCGGCGCAGCCGCTTCGTCCAATCCGCGAAGAACAGGAATACGAAGGGGTTCGCGTTGCCTTGCTGGCGATGTTGGGAAACGCCAGGATCCCGCTCCAAGTGGACATTGGGTTCGGCGATGCTGTTGTCCCTGCTGAGGAAAGACTGACGTATCCAACCCTGTTGGACTCTCCCGCTCCCGAACTCATGGCGTCTCCCAAGGAGCCGGTCATTGCTGAGGAATTTCAGGCAATGGTCGTCCTTGGCCCGGCCAACAGCCGGATGAAGGACTTCTACGATGTGTGGATGCTCGCGCGGAAATTCGAGTTCGAGGGCGAAGCCCTGCATGGCATGGATACGGCCGATATCGTGCGCC
>CAYSBP010000641.1:0-1705 GCA_964429255.1 uncultured Planctomycetia bacterium | reverse complement strand
GAGCCTCTTGGTACTGCAGTTGGTTCACCTCAGTGCTAACGCCGGTATTAACATATCATTTATGATCATTAGATTTGCAATTGTTAATTATAGACATAAAATATGATCTACGGAGGTGGACGACATGGCTGGGACACCGTTTCAGATCCATAGCCCTGACGAGGTGGCACAACAACTGGCCAGCCGCGTCCGCACCGAACGCCTGCGACAGGGCTGGAAACAGGAAACGCTGGCCGAACGGTCGGGTGTCTCGCTACCCACCATCCGTCGATACGAGCGCACCGGCCGGACCTCTGTCGGGAACCTGCTCAGGCTTTGCCATGCCCTTGGACGACTCGACGCGTTCGCCGACCTGCTCAAACCGCCACCGGCTCTGTCCATCGCGGAGTTGGAGGCGCGTGCTGCAACCGCCACGCCAACCCGAAAGCGGGGCGTGCGATGAGGAAGCTGACCGTCAAGCTGCAGCGTTCGCGCGACGATGTCCTGACCGTAGGTACGCTCGCCGAGCAGGACCGACGCTCCTACTTCGAGTACGCTCCGTCGTTTCTGGACATCGGCCTTGAGCTGTCGCCGTTCAAACTCCCTCTTCGGCCGGGGCTGATCGAACACGCCGATCTGTCTTTCGGTCCGTTGCCGGGCCTCTTCGATGACTCGCTTCCCGACGGCTGGGGTTTGCTGTTGATGAACCGCCACTTCCGCGGCCAAGGCATCGATCCGGCCACGCTCTCTCCGCTTGATCGGCTTGCCTATCTGGGCACGCGAACGATGGGTGCTCTGACCTACCATCCTTCGGTCGTGGTGGACCGGGACGAGCGGTTGCTGGATCTTTACGAACTGGGCCGCAATGCCGAAGAGGTGCTGTCCGGTGACGCCGCCAAGGTGTTGCCGGCGCTGGCACGGGCCGGCGGTTCACCGGGCGGCGCCAGGCCGAAGGTGCTCGTGGGTATCCGCGGCGATGAGGTCATTTCCGGCGAAGATGACCTTCCCGAGGGCGTTGAGCACTGGATGGTGAAATTCGCTGCCAAGGCCGACATTTGCGACGCGGGACCCGTCGAGTATGCCTACAGCCTGATGGCGCGTGCTGCCGGAATCGAGATGCCGGAGACTCGGCTGTTTGAGGTGAAGCACGGGCGCGAGCTACGCCGGTACTTCGCGGTCCGGCGTTTCGACCGCGCGTTAGGCAACCGCCGACTTCATGTCCACACCTTTGCCAACCTGGTCCATGCGAACTTCCGCATTCCCTCGACCGACTACGCGGATCTCCTCAAGATAACGCGATCGCTGACGCGCAACCACCGCGACGTTCTTCGTCTCTTCCGAATGATGGTCTTCAACGTGGCGGCCCACAACCGGGACGATCACGCCAAGAACTTCGCGTTTCTGCTCGATGATCGCGCCGGCGAATGGTCCCTGGCACCCGCTTACGATCTGACCTATTCGCCCGGCCCGGGCGGCGAGCACACCACGACCGTTCTCGGCGAAGGACGGCAACCTGCCCGCGAGCATTGTCTGAAACTCGCCGAGCAGACAGACATCAAACCGCGCGAGTCGCAACCGATCATCGACGAAGTGAACGCCGCCATCGCCCGATGGAAGTCGTTTGCCGACGAAGCGGCATGCGCGAAGAAGATCGCGATCACCATTGCCCAGGCCATCCGGCCGCTCTGATGTGTATGATTGCCATTGAACAAAACGTATCCACTTG
>CAYSBP010000640.1:0-1714 GCA_964429255.1 uncultured Planctomycetia bacterium | reverse complement strand
CGCTCAGTCATCCGCCTTCTCTGCATCCTTGATCACGAACCGCGCCTTCAGCGTCGCGACCGTGCTGGCCAGACCCGCCGACTCGACCGAACGGAGTACCTCGCGGAAATCCTTGTACGCCGCGGGCGCTTCGTCCTTCGGGTACTTGCGCGCATTGAAGAGGATGTCGTGCTCGTCGAACTCCTGATCGATCGTCTTCTGGTCCAGTGCCCGCTCGGCCGCCTTACGTCCCATGCAGCGACCCGCGCCGTGGTTGACGCTGAAACAACTCTTCTCCGCGCCGGCTTCGGCCGCCATCACCACGCTGCCGGCCGTCGGGTTGCCCGGCAGCAGGATCGGGTGGCCCGTCGATTCAAAACGCGTGCCCTTCAGCGCGTGGTGCCCCGCCGGGAAGGCGCGCGTGGCGCCCTTGCGGTGCACCCAACAGCGCTGGCCTTTGAAAATTTCCGGACGCGCGATGTTGTGGCTGATGAAGTAGACCAGTTCACCCTTTACGCCCGGCAGGATCTCCTGGAAGGCTTCGAGGATCAGCGCGTTGATCAGCAGGTGATTGACGGTGGCGAAGTTCGCACCGATCGCCATGTCGTCCAGGTAGTCATTGGCTTCAGGCGTACCCAGCGGCGCGTAGACCAGTTCGCGGTCGCCGGCCGGGAACGGCAGCCCCCACTGTTTGAACTTGGCCTGCAGCGTGCGGAACTGACCCTGCGCGAGCAGGTTACCCAGACCGCGCGAACCGCAGTGTGAAAGGAACGCGACGCGGCCATCCTTCAAGCCGAAGATCTCCGCCGTCTTGCGTGCGCGGTCGTTATCCGCAACGTGGACGACTTCGCATTCTCCGAAGTGGTTCCCGCCGCCGTATGAGCCCAGCTGGCGGATCTTTTCGTCGAAGTTACGGAGCAGCGGCGACTTCAGAACGATGTCGAGACGCTTTTCCAGCGCACAGACCGTACCGTCGTGAGCGTCGTGGTGCGAATCCTCGCAGGCCTGTGCCCAGTCAGGCGGAATGCCGAGCGACTCGCAGACTTCGCGCGAGGCGCCTTGCGTGACGGCGCGCTTGCCAAGGTCCACGCCGACGTGGCGGCTCTTCCTGGCCTGGCGCTGGCCCTGGCCCGCACCGGTGGGCGTACGTTCAATGATGGCATCGATCAGCGCGCGGCGCGTGGACTTCTCTTTCACCGCTTCAGCCGGCAGATCGAACTGGAGCAGGCTCATGCTGCATTTGATGTCCACGCCGACGGGACCGGGGTAGACGTGCGTGGGCGAGACCAGCACGCAGCCGATCGGCGCGCCGAAACCGGCGTGGCCGTCCGGGTTCAGGACGACGTCGGAAACGCCGGGCGCGCTGCGCGTGTTGAGCGCCTGGCGCAGGCAGGTGGCGTCGAAGCCATTGCGGATCTTCTCCGTACCGATCACGGTAATCGGTGTGCCGCTGTTATCGGGCGCCGGGATGAAGCCGGTGGCTTCACCCGTCACGTGGATCTTCGGTGCGGCGCCGCGGTCGTGGGTCGTCATGCATCGGTCCTTTCCTACGGCGTTCCAGTCACAGGAACATCTGGGGACAGCGATTATCCGAGCGTTTCCTCCGCTGGCGTCCTTCCGCCTTCGCCAACAGCGGCTACGGCAGGACAAGTGGCGGCTTGGCGGTCCAACTCAGCCACTGAAAACAGCGCGAAGTGGCAATCGAATTTCCTGCTATGCCAGCTGAGTGAAGTGA
>CAYSBP010000639.1:0-1715 GCA_964429255.1 uncultured Planctomycetia bacterium | reverse complement strand
GGAAGCCGCGACCATCGCCCCTCCGGCCGAGCTTGAACCCGGCCCAGCCGCCGAATCACAACGACAATCCCCTGTGGAGACAATGCCATGAAACAGTTCGGTCTGATCATTCTGAGCCTGGCCTTCACGATCATGGGTTTGGCCGGCGGTTGGTACGCCTCGCGCCAGACCGCCAGCGGCACCGCAGGCGTTCGCGAGCCCGAAGCACGCGACGCGAACGAAGGAAAGAAGCCTGAGAAGGGGAAGCCGCTATCGCAACAGGCGCAGAAGAACCTGGGTGTCGAAGTTGCCGCGATCGAGACAACCTCATATGCGCGCCTTCAGCACGTGACGGCCGTCGTGACAGATACCTCGACGACCCGCCAGCCGGTCGTTGCACCCGTCGGAGGCACTCTGTCAGACATCCTCATAGTGCCCGGAACGACCGTAAAGGGCGGGCAACCACTCTTCCGCATGATCCGCGAACCGATCGCAAGGCCCTCGCTGGTGCTGACCGACCACGTGATCCAGCCGGCAACGGATGAAGTTCATGTGGCGTACGGCGAACTACGCAGGGCTCTTCGCGGGCTGGAGGTTTTGGAGACGGAACTTCGCCGAATCGGGCAGTTCACCAAGCAGGGGGATGGCGTCCCCATCGTTCCGCGGAAGGTGGAGATTGACCTGGAGTACGACGTTGCGCGCGCCAAGCAGGACGTCGACAACGCGCGCGAGAAACTGCGCCTTCATGGCTTCTCGGACGAGCAGATCGGTCAGGTGGAGAAGGGGAAATCGCCGACCGTGGTGGATAGTTCCGTATGGAAACGCGGGCTGGAACGCAACGGCCTCTGGAGTGCGCTGTGCGAACGCATCCACAAGGTACTGCCGGAAGCGCTTCGCGCGACACCGTGGGCCGTCGCCACGCTGGGTGAACTGTCAGGCTCGGGGTTGGTCTCGGAGGATCTGGCGGTCTGGCTGGAACGGGAAGCCAAGGCCGCGGCGGATCTTCTGATCATCGCGTCCATGCTTCAACAAGGGCACAGCCTGCAGGAGATTCGCACCCTCCATGCTCAGAACGCGCTCGCGCCCGTCGTCGATATCCAGGCTCCGGTTCTGGGTGAGGAAAGTTGGGATGTCGGCGAGGTCCTGGTCCGGCCGACGGAACGCGTGGCGGCGGGGACCCGTCTGGCCACACTGGTCGACTCCCGCGAGTTACTGATCAAGGCCGAACCCGTGGGCGGTGAAACTGCGGCCATTTTGAAAGCCTATGAGGCGGGACGCGAGATCGAGGCCGTGCCGGCGGTGGAAGGCGATGGTCCGAAACTGAGCGGACTGAAGATCGCCTATCTTTCAAGCGACGAGCACAGTGGGATGGTAGCCCACCTTCACGTGAAGAATGCGCTATTGCGAGTGACTGATGAAGGTTCTCGCGGAACGTTCAGGAGCTGGCGACTCCGGAGCGGGCAGCGGTACATCCTTCGCATTCCTCGTGAGGTGTTTGCGGAAGTGTTCGCCCTGCCCGGCGATGCGGTGGTCGACGATGGTCCCGACAAGGTCGTCTTCGTCCAGGATGGAGACACGTTCGAACCGCGCAAGGTGGTGGTTCTATACCAGGACCATGACTCCGTGGTGCTGGACGGCAAACACTCCGATCTCTTCCCCGGGGACATGGTGGTTAAGCGGGGCGCGTTCGCGCTGAGCATGGCGCTGAAATCGGGTACCGGCGGTGCGGTCGATCC
>CAYSBP010000638.1:0-1723 GCA_964429255.1 uncultured Planctomycetia bacterium | reverse complement strand
TCCGAGAGGTGGCTCCATGGGCAGGCAGTTCCAAACGGTCCAAGGGATCGATCATGCGAACCGCAATCGTGCATGAAGGCGTGAAATACCTGGAATACGAGATCCGGCAGATCGTCGACGTCGGCAAGTCCATCGAAGCGCTCGGCGTCAAGATGACGTGGGAGAACATCGGCGACCCGGTGGAGATGGGCGAGAGGGTCGAGCCCTGGATCACCGACATCGTGCGTGGATTGCTCGACGACAGCCGCTCATGGGCGTACTGTCCCACGCGGGGCGTGCTGGCCACGCGTGAGTTTCTGGCCGCCGAAGTCAACCGGCGCGGCGGCGTACAGATCTCACCCGACGATATTCTCTTCGTAAACGGCATCGCCGACGCCGTCGACAAGGTCTACGACATGATCCGCCGCGACGCCCGTGTGATCATGCCCTCACCGTCGTATCCCACGCACAGCTCCAACGAGGCCAAGCGGAGCGACTACGCCAAACTGCACTTCCACCTTGACCCACACCGTGGCTGGCAACCGGACCTGGATGACCTGCGCATGAAAGTGAAGTACAATCCGCAGATCGCCGGCATCGCGCTCGTCAATCCCGACAACCCGACGGGGATCGTGTACAGCAAGCAGGCGCTCCGCGAGATCGTTGAGGTCGCCCGCACCTTCGGGCTCTTCATCATCTGCGACGAGATCTACGCACACATCTGCTTCAACGGCCAACCCTCCTTTCATTTATCGGAATTCATCGGCGACGTGCCCGGTCTGGCGCTCCGCGGCATTTCGAAGGAATACCCGTGGCCCGGATCGCGCTGCGGATGGTTCGAGATACTCAATGCCGGCGCGGATGCCGAGTTCGCCGCCTACACGCGGGGAATCCTGTCAGCGAAGATGATGGAGGTCTGCGCGACCACGCTGCCGCAGATGTCGATCCCCAGGGTGTTCGGCGACGCCCGCTACCCTGGGCATCTCAAGCGCCGCGCCGAGACGTTCGGTCTTCGCGCCAACGAAGCGTACGAGTCCTTCACGTCGGTGCCGGGCACGATCGTCAATCGCGTCCACGGTGCGTTCTACTTCACCGTCGTCTTCCAGGACGGCGTGCTCAACGACCGGCAACAGTTGAAGATCGAGAACGCCAAGGTGGCCGCGCTGATCGATCGCATCGTCAAGGGCGTGGCCCCCGACAAGCGCTTCGTCTATTACCTGATGGGCGCGACGGGAATCTGCGTGACGCCGCTTTCGGGCTTCCACTCGTCCCTGCCCGGCTTCCGCATCACGCTACTGCAGACCGACGACGTCAATCGCCGTGCGACGTACCAACGCATCGCCCAGGCCATCCAGGCGTATCTGGGCAGCGCATGAGAAGCAGCGACGATAACGCCAAGGGCGTGCAGGGACGTGGTGCTCAATGGACAAGACTCGGTTCCATGTGCTGGTTGAACAACGGCGAGAACGGAAAGACCCTGGGTGCGAGTCAGCCTCGGGCGAGGAAATAGGCGGCGATTGCTACGGCGGAGGCGAGGAGCACGCCGACCAATAGCCAGCACCAGGAACGACTGGGCGGCGGCGTGTGGCAACGCGATTCAGCGCGCGCCTGCGCCGCCGCATCCGTGAACTGCCTGGACGACATCATCTGCGACTCGGTGATCAGCTTCTGCATCACGCTTTGGTGAAACTCGTCCGAACCATGGATCCCGTCCCAGTGCCGGACCACCTTCTTCAAGCCCACC
>CAYSBP010000637.1:0-1724 GCA_964429255.1 uncultured Planctomycetia bacterium | reverse complement strand
GCGCCATCAATGCCATCGAAGAGGCCACGAACCTGAAGGTCAAGCCCTTCAAGGCTCCGTGGCCAAGCATCAAAGATCTACTCGAACGCTCCTATTTTCGGATCCCCGCCGCCGCTGCCTTGGCCGCGAAAGCCAGTCAGTCCGGCGGCGTCCAGCGCGTCATCAATGCCACGGGCGTGATCCTTCACTCGGGGCTGGGTCGCACGCTCCTGGCCGACGCGGTATTCCGGGACATCTCCGCCGAGCTGCGGGGTTATGCCAACGTCGAAGTGGACCTCAAGACGGGCGAATGCGGCGATCGTGATGAACATATCGCCGGCATGCTCTGCCGGCTGCTGGGCTGTGAAGCGGCCACCGTGGTGAACAACAGCGCCGCGGCAACGATGCTCGTCCTGACCGCGCTCGCTAAAGGCAGGGAAGTGATCATCAGCCGCGGACAGTTGATGGATATCGGGAGCGCCTTCCGCGTGCCCGACGTCATGGCGCTCAGCGGCGCGAAGATGGTCGAAATCGGCAGCACCAACCGCACGCACCTGCGCGACTACGAGCGCGCGATCACGCCGGAGACCGGCCTGATCATGCTGGCCCATACCAGCAACTACCGCGTGATCGGTTTTACCCAACACGTCGAGATCGGCGAACTGGCGGAACTGGGCCACCAACACAACATCCCCGTCTTCCACGATGTGGGTTCGGGGTGTCTGCTGGGGAACCTGGCGAGCGAGCTTCCCGGTGAGCCGATCGTGGAGGAGTCGCTGACGGCCGGCGCGGACGTGGTCTGCTGCTCGGGCGACAGGATCCTGGGCGGCCCGCAGTCGGGCATCCTTCTCGGGCGCAAGAACCTCATCGGCGCAATCCGGATGAATCCCCTGTGGCGGGCGCTGCGGCTGGACAAACTGATCCTGCGAGCGCTGCAGAGCACACTGGCGTTGTACTTCGATCCCGAACAGCGGAACGAAGCGTTGCCCACGCTGCGCTTGCTGCGCAAGCCGCTGGCGGAACTGGAACACGAAGCGGCGACGCTGGCCGAGCGGATTGTGCAGGCGTGTCCGTCGCTGAAGGTCGATACGGCCGCGGATACCTCGCACCTGGAATCGGAAAGCCTCCCCGAGCGCAATCTGCCGACGCGCGTCGTGCGGCTGACTCACCCGGAGTTCAACGCCGGCGAGCTGGCTGCGTTTCTGCGCATGGTTAAGACGCCCGTGATCGCGCGCATTCAGGATGGCCGCGTGCTGATCGATCCGCGCACGCTGCTGGATGGCGAAGCCGATGAAGTCATTGACGCCCTGCGCGAGTCCTTGACATAGGCGTCCTCGTCGCGATCATGGCCATGATCGGATCTTCAGTCAGACAACGAATAGAGCGCTCTCAGTGGAAGGGACGCTAATCCACGCTTTCTTGCAAAACAGTTCAGGAGGCCATGTGATGAAACGGCGAAATGCTCTGTCTCTGCTGGTGACGCTGTGTCTGATTTTGCCAATGCAGCTCTTTGCTGCAGACGGGGCAAAGCCGACCATGACAACCGCACCGTCAAGAGCCGATCTTGACCCGACGGCCTTTGCACAATGGGTCGATGGCAAGGAACTGCCATTGGCGGTCAATGAGGGGCCCGCTTGGGTGCTATGGACAAGAGACAGCGCGCCGGGACACGCCGGCGTAGAGTATGGCCATTCGAAAACGCCTGGCGTACGACATATGCGCATTGGTTTCAATCAGCCGGTGTT
>CAYSBP010000636.1:0-1730 GCA_964429255.1 uncultured Planctomycetia bacterium | reverse complement strand
AGTTCGTCTTTGAGGATCAACTCAAGAAACTCCTGGTGATTGAGCTGATGGCTGGCGGCTTCCTGAAGCCGGAGATCCAGCGTCCTGGCCAACCCCGACAAACGCAGTTGCCGGAGCGTGTTCTGCAGTCCTTCACTCATGTGTTACCGTCCTCCTGTTTGCTGTGGCGCTTGCGATCCTGCAGAGCGCCGTTTCCGATGGCCGTTTCAGGCAACCCATGCTTACGCTCCCTGCCTTCTGGATTTCCTCGCTTCGCCGTCGCCCCGCGATAAGCGGCGACGGCGAAGTGAGGAAACCGGAGCGCGATTTCCGAGCGAGCCCAGAGCCCCCCAAAAAAGGGGGAGACGCACAGGACGTGACAGCGGCGGTCGTTCTGCCGCTGGCGCGGCCTGTGCGCCGACCCTCCTCTGTCGTTCCCTGCCCGCCCGCAAAGCACCATAGCGCTTCGTTCCCTTCCGCTAACGGTTCGCCGTTTGCGGCAAGGCGACGGGTGGCTCCTCCCAGCTTGCCACGAAATGCGACTTCACCAGTCGCCCGTAGTCGTCCATGCCGCGGATGATCGGATGGGCTTCCATGAATTCGAATTGCCCCTGCTCGACCGGCTGTTCGAGCTGTGCGCGGACATCGCGCAGTCGATAGCCGCCCAGGGTGCAAGCCCGGGCGCAGGCTGCATCGATGGCCATGGCCGAGTGTTTCTGGCGCAGCGCGAGCAGACCGACCAGGACGCGCACACCGATGATGCTGCGCTCCTTGAGCATGGTCTCGGCCCATCGTGCGGCCTGTGGGCCCATCAGACGGATGCGTTGCAGCAGCGCGTCCGCACCGCTTTCCACGAGGGCGATCTTCTTCGAGGAGATATCCGCATCGGCGGTCGCATACTGGCCAGGCAACGCTCGCGCATGCATGCGGATCTCGACGAACTGGGTGTTGAGGATCCGTACGACGTGTCCGTTCCAGCGCGCCCAGACCGTGTGCCCGACATACTCGGGCGGAACCGAGTAGTAGGCCTTCGCCACTTCTACGTGACCGTCACGGTGGACGCTGCGCTTCGCTTCGTGGAAGAAGACGAAGTGCTCTTTGGGTAGGGGCTGCAGTGAGGGCTTCTCGATCTCGAAGCGCTGTTGCACTTGTTGTTTGGTGGTGCCGTGGATGCGCACGTCGGCGACGGTTCGTTCCCAGCGTTGCAGAAACTCGTTCTCCGCCTGCAACGAGGGGAAGGTGCGCCCTTTGAGCGCGTTGTCCTTCACATAACCGATATTCCGTTCGGCCTTTCCGTTGTGGCGGGGCGTGCGCACTTTGATGGGCAGCAGCACGATCCCGTAGTGATTGCAGAAGGCGGTGATGATGGGGTGGAATTCAGGGTCGTACCAGTCGGCGCGCTTGACCGCGCAGGTCGTATTGTCGATCTGGAGCGTTTGGGGCACGCCGCCCCAGAACCAGAAGGCGTTCTCCCAACCGCGCAGCCAGTTCTCGGTGTTCTCCGCATGGAAGGCCTCGCTGTAGCCCTTTCTCGAGAAACTTAAGCAGACGCGCACCACGTGGCTGCGGTGCCGCTTCCCATCGGCGTCGTTGATGGGTGCGCCCTTCCCGAAATCGGCCTGCGCTTCGAGACCCGGTGCGCGCTCGATGCGGCGAAAGGGTAACGGCTGCTCGCCGGTCAGTCGTTGGACCATCCGACGCACCGAGTCGTAGGCCCCCGTGAATCCGCGTTCGTCTCGGAGATCCTGGTA
>CAYSBP010000635.1:0-1741 GCA_964429255.1 uncultured Planctomycetia bacterium | reverse complement strand
ACCTCGACATGAGCGGCGTCTTTGTTATTCTTTACATGTTCTTTCATCATCCATACTGAACTATACAATGGGCGAAACAAAAAGCAACCGCGAAGACGGGAAAAAAAGGGCCACAGGAAATCTGCTTTCTTACATCTTGCCGATGATCGCGTCCGCGAATTCCGAACACTTCAGTAGCGTCGAACCCTCCATGAGCCTCTCGAAGTCATACGTCACCGTCTTCGCCGCGATCGCGCCATCCATACCCTTGACGATCAGGTCGGCCGCCTCGTCCCAGCCCAGGTGGCGGAACATCATCTCGCCCGAGAGGATCACCGAGCCCGGGTTGACCTTGTCCTGGTTGGCGTACTTGGGTGCCGTGCCGTGCGTGGCTTCGAAGATCGCATGGCCGGTGACGTAGTTGATGTTTCCGCCCGGCGCGATGCCGATGCCACCGACCTGCGCGGCCAGCGCGTCGGAAAGGTAATCGCCGTTCAGATTCAGCGTGGCAATGACGTCGAACTCCTTTGGCCGCGTGATCACCTGCTGCAGCGTAATGTCGGCGATGGAATCGCGGATGAGCAGCTTCTTCTTCCACGTCCCGTTGCCGTGCGTGTCCCAAAGCTTGAGCGCACGCTCCACTTCTTCGCAGACCTTCTTCTGCCGTTCCGGAGGCATCAGGTCGTAACCTGGCTCGACCATCCGCGCGTTCTCCTCGATACGCAGATCCGAATTCTGCTCGCGGTTTCCGAGGATCCAGCTTTCTCGTTCTGAAATAGTCTCGTTGCGGAAGTCCCGAGCTGCCAGCGCGTAGCCCCAGTCACGGAACCCCCCCTCCGTGAACTTCATGATGTTGCCTTTGTGGACGAGCGTCACGGTGCGGCGCTTGTGGCGCAGTGCATATTCGATGGCCGCCCGCACCAACCGTTCGGTGCCTTCGACCGAAACCGGCTTGACCCCGATGGCAGAGGTTTCGGGGAAGCGGATCTTATTGACGCCCATCTCCTTCTGCAGGAAGGCGATCACCTTCTGCGCCTCGGGCGATCCGGACTTCCACTCGATGCCGGCGTAGATGTCCTCCGTGTTCTCGCGGAAGATCGTCATGTCTACGTTCTCGGGATGCTTGACCGGCGACGGCACACCCTTGAACCAGCGCACCGGACGCAGACATACGTACAGGTCCAGGAGTTGGCGCAGAGCCACGTTCAGACTACGGATGCCGCCTCCCACGGGGGTGGTGAGGGGGCCTTTGATACCGACCAGGTACTCTTTGAAGGCCGCGATCGTTTCGTCGGGCAGCCAGTTCTTGAACTGGTTGAAGGCCTTCTCGCCGGCGTAGACTTCCTTCCAGACGATCCGTCGCTTGCCGCCGTAGACCTTCTCCACGGCCGCATCGAAAACACGCACCGAGGCGCGCCAAATGTCCGGGCCGGTGCCATCGCCTTCAATGAACGGAATGACCGGACAGTCCGGGACCTTCATCTTGCCGTTGTGGATGACGATCTTATCGCCTCTGGGAGAAGGCTGGGTTGTGGCCACGGGGACTCCTTTCGTTCTGCACTCGAGGTTGGCTCCAGTATGCGGTTCAGAAGAGCACTGCCTATATAAGGGCACCTCCTTCCTAGGAAAACTCCCGAATTCCGGGGCAGACAGGAAGGGGTGCGTGACCAGATCGGCGAAAGTAGTTTCCCCCTCATTCGAAGACGACCCACATCTTTCGACGCCCCCTTTCCCGTGGGAAAGGGGGTGGGGGGATAGGACC
>CAYSBP010000634.1:0-1742 GCA_964429255.1 uncultured Planctomycetia bacterium | reverse complement strand
GCAAGAAACGGCGCAGCCGCAGAAACTGAGATTTCCGCGCTCCTCAGCGCCCGCCACCACCCGCCTGTTGATCCTGATTCAAGGGATCAGATTCTCCCGGACTGCCGAGAAACCATGCTTGTCGTCTTCCACTGGAGTCTAATAGTATCCCCAGAGTCCTTCGGGAACGCGGGCTGCAGGTGAAAGTAGAGGTCAGCACACCTCTGATCTTCTTAAATGGTAAACTCGGAGAGGAGACTCCAATGAGTGATGTTGATAGACATGGGCTGACGAAGCGGGACCGTGGCATGTTATTCTGGGCCAGCTTCCTCGCGTTGACTGCGGCGGGCGTCGGATTTGCCTTTCGCGTCATGGTTCCGAATATCTGGGGGCAGGAATTCAATCTCACGGCTCAGGAAGTCGGCTCCATCACCGGTGCAGGGCTCTGGCCGGTCGCCATCACGATGATCGTCTTCAGTCTGTTGATCGACAAAATCGGATACAAACGCTCGATGTTCAGTGCCTTTGTCCTGCAGGCAATCTCTGTTGCGCTTACCTTTGCTGCAAAGGATGCCCGGGCCCTCTGGTGGGCCTGTTTCTTCGCAGGACTTGGCCATGGCGTGGTCGAGGCCGTTATCAATCCGCTCTGCACAGCCGTCTACCGCGACGAGAAGAGCAAGATGCTCAACATCCTGCACGCTTCGTGGCCCGCCGGTATTGTCATCGGCGGCGCGGTCTTCCTGCTGGGACAGCATTTCCTGCCGTGGCGTCCAATGTTCATCTTCATGTTGTTGCCCGTGCTGACCTACGGGGTTATGTTTGCGCTGTGCCACCGCTATCCGATCGACGAACGTGTTGAAGCAAACGTCTCCATGCGCGAGATGCTCCGCGAATTCGGCGGGCTGGGCGCATTCCTGGCTATCACGTTCCTCTTCTACGAAATCTCCAACCAGATAATTGGAGTTGTCGGTCCCGATGCGGGCAGCGCTCTCGCCAGAATGGCCGCTAACCTGCTGGCCGTCAGCCTGGCAGTTGGCGCGGTGGGCGGTCTCATCTTTGGTGTTGCCGTCAAAGCAAAAGGCCAACTGCTCTTCTTCGTGCTCTGCGTGATCATGATTCCCCTCGCAACCGCGGAACTTGCCACTGACGGCTGGATCCGCACATTGATGGAACCCGTACTCAAGAGCCAGTACAGCATCGATTCAGGTTGGGCAATCGTGGTGTCCGCTGGAGTTATGATGACACTCCGCTTCTTCGCGGGCATCCCGCTCAAATACATGTCGCCGCCCAGCTTGCTGTTGCTCAGCTCTGTGTTCTCAATCATCGGACTGTTCATGTTGTCGGGCGCGACCGGCATCATGATCTTCCTGGCGTTCGCTTTCTACGCAGTCGGCCAGACATTCTACTGGCCTACCGTGCTGGGGTTGGTGTCTGAGCGTTTTCCGAAAGGTGGCGCTATGACGCTGAACACCGTATCGGCCCTTGGCCTTCTGACGGTCGGCATCTTCGGGTTTCCATTCCTCGGCGCGGTGAAGGACAACTTCGACGCGCAGACTGTCAAACAGGAACAGCCGGGACTCTACGAAACCTACAAGATTCCAGATCGATCATTCTTCGGCTGGAACTACGACTCGATCAAGGCCAACGAGGTGCTCTCCGATGAGGCGCTGACGCCCGATGCAAAGACCGGATTGAAGGACCAGATCGACCTCAGCGCCCGCCGCACATTGCGCGTGGCGGCCGTCTTGCCGTTCATCATGGCC
>CAYSBP010000633.1:0-1754 GCA_964429255.1 uncultured Planctomycetia bacterium | reverse complement strand
AAATCAATTTCCACGGTGGCGTCGAACGTTGCTTTGAAGGCGTATGGACTGAAGTAATGAGTCTGTTCCGGATCCTGTTCCTCCAACTCAAAACTCTGTCCGTTGTAGGACTTCAGCCATTTGCAGCGTGTGGGTGACCGTGGCGGGGACGAGGAGGGGCCAAAAGAAAACTGGATAATTGTCGCTGTCAAGCTTGCGCCAGCACCCCACGCACTGTATTCCGGGGGCATGGACAACGCAATCGGCAGGGATGCAGGAACCCACGCCCTCTTGGTCGCGGCGCTGGACGGGACGCTCACGGACGAGCAGGCCGAGGAGCTGGCGAAGGCCGATCAGGACCTGCTGAAGCTGGCGTGGCTGGCCGTGGCCAAGCGCATCGCCGAGCTCCAGGCGAAGCTCGATGGACCGCGCAAGATCGATCCAAGCACGCCGTCGGGCCAGCGGCCCATCTACACCAAGCCGCCCGCACCGAAGCGCAAGGGCAAGCCGGGCGCGAAGGAGGGCCACCCCGGCACGCGCCGGCCCGCGCCCAAGCGGATCGACGAGCGCAGGGAGCACCGCCTGGACCGCTGTCCCGACTGCGGCCGGCCGCTCCAGCGCTGCCATCGCAAGCGGACGCGCACCATCGAGGACATCCTCGAAGACCTCCGCACCGTCGTCACCGAGCACTCCGTCCATCGCGACTACTGCCCGTGCTGCAAGAAGCACGTCGAGCCGGTCGTGCCCGACGCGATGCCCAAGGCCGCCGTCGGCCATCGCACGGTGGCCCTGACGGGCTGGCTGCACTACGGCGTGGGCGTGAGCATCGAGCAGGTGCGGGAGCTTCTGGGCACGCAGTTCCAGACGCACCTGTCGGCCGGCGGGCTGGTGGCGGCCTGGCAGCGGCTGGCCGAAGTGCTCGAGCCGTGGTACGTGCAGATCGCGGAGTTGGCCCGCGCGTCGGCTCACCTGCACGCCGACGAGACCGGCTGGCGGATGAACGGGCAGACGTGGTGGCTGTGGTGCTTTGCCAACCGGCTGGTCTGTTACTACCTGATCGATCCCAGCCGGGGGGCACCGGCGTTGGAGAAGTTCTTCGCCGAGGCCTTTGACGGGGTGCTGATCACGGACTTCTGGCCGGCGTACAACGCCTTCGCCACGGAGCGGCAGTGCTGCCTGGTGCACCTGCTGCGGGAGCTGGAGAAGGTGGACGAGCACAACCATTCCCCCCAGTGGCAGGCGTTCGCAAAGATGTTGCGTCGGCTGGTGCGGGACGGGATTCGGTTGCGGAAGCGGCCGGACTTCGAGCCGGAGACGTACGCCTCGCGGATCGTGCGGATCGACCGGCGTCTGCGGGCGCTGGCGACCGGAGAGTCCACCGATGCCGACGCCCGCCGGCTGGCCAAGCGGCTGTGGAAGCATTGCGACGAACTGTTCACGTTCCTGGACTATCCCGACGTGCCGTTCGAGAACAACCTGGCCGAGCGAATGATCCGCCCGGCAGTGATCCTGCGGAAGATCAGCCAGTCCAACCGCAGCGAGAAGGGGGCGGCCGTGCAGGCAGTGCTGATGAGCGTGTATCGGACGCTGAAGCTGGGAGGGCTGGACCCGTTGGCGACGATCACCTCAGCGCTGCGGACCTACCTGTTCACGGGCCAACTCCCGCCCCTACCGATAGAATCCGTTGCAGATGGGTGAAGTGTTACGACGGCAGGTTCCGGCAGTGGTTTGCAGGACAGAACACACTTGCTAGGCAGGCAGCACGTCAGCTTCAG
>CAYSBP010000632.1:0-1763 GCA_964429255.1 uncultured Planctomycetia bacterium | reverse complement strand
GGAAGCACAAGCCGTTCACCGTGGTTTTTCGCGCAGCCGTGGGACTGCTTCGGCACGGGGAGGGCGACCATGCAGTCCACCAGGTCGGCCTCGATGAGGGCGCGGCGGATGTCGCCTTCGCCGGACTGGTTGGAGGACATGCTGCCATTGGCGAGGACGAAGCCGGCCATGCCCTGCGGGGCGAGGTGGTGGATGAAGTGCTGCACCCAGGCGAAGTTGGCGTTGCCCTTGGGCGGGACGCCGAACTGCCAGCGCACGTCGTCGTCTTTGCGGAACCAGTCGGAGTCGTTGAAGGGCGTCATTGTATCAGGTCTCTTTATGTGGACTTTAGCACGTCTGGGCGCTGAATAAGCTCAAATAGAAAAGCCGTCTTGCCGATTCCTGGTTTGGCAAACCACAGGGAGGCAAGACGGCTCATGGCACACGCCACTGATCTTTCATCGGCTTGTTCGACTCTTCTCTTCACACTTTCCGGCGGCTTGCCTCCGGCCGTTGCCGGCCACTTCCTTTCTATCGCCTGGGGTTGGCTGCTCTGCCTGGGACGCCCCACCGTCACCAATTTGGTCCGTGCCATGCCGGAGAAATTTGAACGCCACTGGACCTGCGCCCATCGATTCTTTTCCAAGTACGAATGGTCCCTCGACGATCTCTGGCGCATCCTGGTTTGCAAGCTCATCGAACCGCTTCTGCCTTCCGGTCAACCCTGGCTGGTCGCTGTCGATGACACCACCACACACAAATTCGGCAAGCACGTCGCTTTCGCCGGTAAGTTTCGCGACGCAGTTCGTTCCACGGCCTCGCAGACCGTCTTCCACTGGGCTCATAACTGGGTCGTCCTATGTCTGCTCGTGCCCATCCCCGCCACACGTGGCCGTTTCCTCCACATTCCCATCTCCCTGCGCCTCTACAAAAAGGAAGCCGACGGCGCCTCCCGCAGCGAGTTCCGCACGCGACTCCAACTCGCCGCTGAGATGATTCAACGCCTTCGCGAATGGCTTCCCCATAGGGAAATACAGCTCGTGGCCGACGGCGCCTACGCGGCAAAGGAGCTTGCCTGCGCTCTGCCGCCCGGCGTTCCCCTCATCAGTCGCCTCCGTTCCGATGCCGCCCTGTATGAGTTGCCACCGGCCCGACGCAAGAAACAACGGGGACGTCCGCGGGCTAAGGGAGCCCGGTTGCCGAGTCTGAAGTACAGCGCACGCCATGCCCATTTCAGTCGTCATTTCGTCTGGCGTTACGGCCGCAAGGAACTCGTCTTGCTCCACTCGTTTGTTTGCCTGTGGTATACCGTGGCTGGCAGTTCACCCATCCGTGTGGTCATCGTCCGGGATCCCTCAGGCCACGAACATGACGACTATTTCTTTTCTACGGACCCAAACCTTTCGGCCACCGCCATCGTCCAGGCGTATGCCGCGCGATGGGGAATTGAAGAGCTGATTCGCGAGGCAAAACAGAGCATGGGATTCGGACAGGTCCAGTCGTGGTCCCCGAAAGCGGTTGAGCGCCAAGCCCCCATGGCCCTTCTCCTGCAGGCCGTTACCCAACTCGCCTACATCCAGACACACAAACTCCTGAGCGCTCAACCCAAGCCAACCGATGAACCTGTCCCGCTGCCATCCTTCGCACGTATGCTCGTGGCGTTGCGCCTCGCCAAGTGGCAGGAACGAATTTCCTCGGCCTTGCGCCTCCCCGCTGACCGCAAGAAAATCCTCCGCCCACTCCAGGCCCTACTGGCCACGGCCGGTTAGCGTGCTAAAGTCCAC
>CAYSBP010000631.1:0-1764 GCA_964429255.1 uncultured Planctomycetia bacterium | reverse complement strand
TATGAGCGTTTCATCACCAAGGCCGGCCCCGAAGTACTGGATGAAGACATGGACCGTGGCGGCGAGCGAAGACTTCTTCGAATCACGTTCCCCAACACGAGACTACGAAACACGCGGCATTTTCGCAGCATGAACAGGTGGGAACCCCCCGACAGCGCACTCGTCTGTTTGTCCGTTCAGTGCCCTTCGACCGGCGCGCTCTATATCATGCGCGTCCCGCCCGAGATGCAGACGTGCGGACAGGCCGCAGCCTGGATCGCCGGCTTCGATAGCCCAGACGAGTACAGGCCTGAAGTGGAAACGTGAAGCAAGTGATCAATAGAGTCACGTTTGCACGAGCCACGATGTAATGGGCGAGTAAGATGACCGAGGAACAGTTGAGGCGAATTCATGGGATTAGAACCAAAGCAGTGTCCCATCCCCTACCGCATGTCGATATGCGGCATTTCGAGTCTTCCAGGCTTTGCCCGCGAGAGGGTGACCCACCTGCTGTCGGTCGACCGGCCGGGGCAACCCACGGCGACGCCGGATTGGTTTGTGGGCCAGCATCTACATATCATCTTTGACGATGTAGAAAGCGAAGCTGAAGCCGTCAACTACCACGCGACCATTCCCACGATTGAAGAGGTCGCCAAGGCGCTTGCCTTCGGCCAACAGGTTTTGAACGACAGCCGCACGGTGTCGGCGCATCTGCTTTTGCACTGTACTCAGGGCGCTAGTCGCTCGCCAGCCATCGCGTTCGGCGTTCTGGCGATGCTGCTGGGTGCAGGACAGGAGACGACAGCCCTTAGGCACGTCATCAAGATACAGCCGTACGCGGTACCCAATCGGTTGGTAGTTCGTCTGGCAGACCAGTCACTGAATCGAGGAGGTCGGTTGTCTCGAGCATTGGATCAGCTCTGGGCACCGTTTGCCGACTACCGCCCGATTCTTCTGGCACGGAAGCCTCCTCAGCAGAGGCCGGAACCAGACCATCCTGCCTCGGGAGGACAGGCTTCGATCTGAGAGATCCTTCAGTGTCTTGAACGAAACGGTGCGATCGCATTTCGTATTTCGACGGGAATCCGGTCACACCAATGTCGCCAAGCCAAATCCCAGGGCGGGTACGGCTCCATGATCGGTGGAGGTTCCGTCTCTCCCTCGGCAACGGGAGGTGCTGTTCGCGTCCGAACAAGCGAATCGAGCGGTCCGGCGGGGATCGCGATCTTCGGGCGGTAATGATACCAACTCCTCTGGCGTGTCTTGCGCCACGCGAGCGGCTTGGGCCAGGCCGTCATAACGGAAACACTGCTCACCTCGAAGGTGAACAGCTTCCCGCTTCTTTCCTGAAAGATCGTCCCGATTCTTGGGGTGGAGAACTCCTGCACGTTCTTAACCCTCACCAGGCCTGCCGGACGCCGTAGTGCAATCTGCCCAATTGCGAAACCGCTCCCTTGCGAGAAACGCCCGGACGGGACCAGAAGCCACGAGCGAGGCTGACTGGGCCATTCCGGGTGCAATCCACAGCCCGGCTGGCCATATCTACTACTCGACGGTGGACAGCAGTTGACCGCGGTCCCCATGTTTTTCTTGCTGAAGTGTGATTCCTGTGAGCCGCAGCATGGGCTCAAGGCCTCAGCCGGAGAATACCCCTGTTTTTGATTTCACTGACAGGAAAAACTCCAATGCCCACGAAAGGTCACAACGAAGGGCCGCGTTTCATTTTCCGGAACGCAGGACAACGGGTGGGTTCGGTTCCTGCGTAGGATCGGACAGGAGACCGCA
>CAYSBP010000630.1:0-1770 GCA_964429255.1 uncultured Planctomycetia bacterium | reverse complement strand
TTCAACCTGGTCCAGGCCCTGGGCGGTCTGGGCGCGGACCTGAAAGTCGTGCGCAACGACGAGATCACCGTGGACGCGGTGGGCCAGTTGGCGCCCGACAAGATCCTTGTCTCGCCCGGTCCCTGCACGCCCAAGGAAGCGGGCATCTCGGTCGAAACCATCCGTCGTTTCGCCGGTAAGGTTCCCATCCTGGGCGTTTGCCTTGGCCATCAGTCGATCGGCGAAGCCTTTGGCGCCAGGGTCGTTCGCGCGGGGCGTTTGATGCACGGCAAGACCTCGCAGGTCGTCCACGACGGCAAGGGCGTCTATGAGGGTCTGAGCAATCCGTTTGAGGCTACGCGCTACCATTCGCTGGTCATCCAGGAAGACACGCTGCCGCCGTTCCTGAAAGCCGTCTCGCACTCGCAGGACCAGCACGAACTGATGGGTGTGCGCCATGTCGAGTGGCCGCTGGAAGGCGTGCAATTCCACCCCGAGAGTTTTCTCACCGGCGAAGGCACCAAGTTGCTGAAGAATTTTCTGGAAGGGAAGCTCTTCCGGAGGGCCTCGTAGGTCGGGCTTCCCAGTCTGACGGGCGGTGCGGACGTCCACGTCCGCGAAGCAGGGCGTGGCAGACGAGGGCGGTTACCCTACGCAGGTTGGCCTGACCCGAAGGGCGGAAGAGGCTCCGAACGTCACAGCGACCCAACGTGGCACGTTGCAGGACGTGGGGGTGTCCATGCGTTTGCCCATCAAAGTCGCCACGGCCATCCGTTCACGCAAACTGATCGCGCCCGGTGCCCGGGTGCTGGTTGCGCTATCGGGCGGACCGGACTCGGTCGCGCTGCTGCTCTGTCTGCTGGAACTCTCCCGCAAGCGCGATCTGGGCTTCTCGGTGGCGGCGGCCCACCTGAACCACCGGCTGCGCGGCAAGGCGGCAGCACACGATCAGGCGTTTTGCGAACGGCTCTGTCGGAAACTGAACGTCGATTTCACGACGGCGCACTGCGAAGTCACCCGCCTGTCCGGGGTGCTCAAACGAAGCAAAGAGGATGCCGGTCGGCTGGCGCGGCGTGCGTTCCTGGCTCAAGCGGCACAGGTCCGCGGATGCTCGGTGGTCGCCACGGCACACCATGCGGATGACCGGATTGAGACGGTGCTCTACCGGCTTTGTCGCGGTTCGGGGATCGCAGGCCTTGCGGGCATCGGCTGGTCCGACGCTCTAGCGCTTAACAACGCGCCGGATGTTTCGGATGGGCTGCGTTGGGAAGAGGCCGGCAGAACGGTCCCATCGCCCTTCATTCCGCCGCTCTGCAGTCCGACCGAACAGATCGTTCGCCCGCTGCTGGGCTGCCGCAAGGCAGAGATCGTCGCCTATCTGAAACAGCAGAAACAGCGCTGCTGCACGGATCAATCGAACTTCGACACGCGCATTCCGCGCAACGCCATTCGCAGTCTGGTGCTACCGGTGATGGAGGCCAAAGTTCATTCCGGCGCACGCGCAGCGCTCTGGCGACTGACCGAGGAATCGGAGGTTCACGCCGAACGGACCGCGTGGCGGCGCGGCTGGCTGGAAGCCATCGCGGCTCTGGGCTCACGCGGCTATCTAGCGCTTCCAGTTCCGCGGTTGGGTGGCACCCCGACACCCGAGGAACTCGCCGACGTGCTGAACCTGCTCAAGACCATCTGGCGTGTGACGCAACTCGAAGTCAACTCCAAGCACCTCGGTCTTCTGCGCGGCCTCTTCGGACCGTCCGGCTCGAAACGCCGCATCCTGCTGCCGGGAGGACT
>CAYSBP010000629.1:0-1782 GCA_964429255.1 uncultured Planctomycetia bacterium | reverse complement strand
TGAAGATCCTTCTCCTCGATTTTGTCCTTACGCTTGCCTGCCATAGCCCAACACTGTACTGGTTCAGCCTGAATAGGAGAATCAGGCTTCCTGAGTTACACCTTTCCGGGAGACCGTCTCCCGGCGTTCGGTGTTCGTTCGCATTTCCAGAGCTCGGGGCTGTTGCCCCGAGGGATTTATCGCTTTGATGCCATCCCGAAGGGATGCGAAGTCGGGCAGTCCACCCGCAGGCCAACTGCCCACCCTTCGGTCTGGCCCCTGGGGCGGCGCTCGGGTCGGTTCCCACCGTTGCCCTATCCTCCGCCCAGGTCATGAGCCATGCTACCCCTTTCTACCTCGTGAAGGCAAGCACTTCCTGGCCTGCTCGCGCGATGGTACTGCGTACCGCTTGCCGGGCCATTTGTCTTCGTTGGCGTGCCTCGGCCAGTTTGCGATCCCGCTCGGAGAAGATCGCCGACTCGCGCCCCTCCAGCTTGTCCTTCGGCGCCACGTACGCGATGGCACTGTGAAGCCGGACCGTGTTGTAATACGCCACGTAATCGGCCACCAGACGACGAGTGTCCTCCAACGACAGCGGTGTTCCCGGCCGAATGCACTCGGATTTCAACGACTTGTGCCAACGCTCCAGTTTCCCGTTGCTCTGCGGATAGTACGGCGACGTTCGCACATGCGTCATGCCGCAGATCCGAATGAACGTCTTGAAGTCCTTTGCGATGAACTGTGGCCCGTTGTCCGAGATGATCCGCGGATACGCTTGCGGGAATTTCTCCCGCGCCCGCTGGAGGATGATTTCGATCTCGGCCTCCTTCATCGACTCGCGAATCTCCCAGTGAACGATGTACCGGCTGCAACCGTCCAACAGGCTGCATAAATAGTAAAACGTCCCGCAAACATTGATGTATGAGATATCCACATGCCAATGTTCGTGCGGACGAAGCGGCTGATCGAAGCCCGTGCCCTTGCGCGACGGCTTGCGGTTCCAGCCCTGAATTCGCCCGGCCCTCTTCAATACCCGGTAGACGCTGGACGGCGACACCGCCACGATGTCACGGTCCAGCATCATGAACGCCTGGCGACGGTAACCTTCAAGCGGGTACTCGTCATCGAAGTCCAGGATCGCTTGTCGCTCCCAGCCTTCCAGCCAGTGGTCCCGCGGCACCCAGGCGTTGTGCTCGTTCACCTTGCCATAACGCTTCCGCCAGGCATAAAACTTGCTCGACCCGGTCCCCAGCCATCTGACCATCCGGCTCACCGAGATCTCCGTACGCGACGACCAGAGGTGGACGAAGTCCACCACCGCGTCCCGGACATCGTGCGGCACCCATTGTCCGGTCAGAGCTGGCCAAGTGTTTTTTTTAACGCCACATGCTCGCCCATCAGCTCGGCCAGGACTTCGTTCTTCTCGCGGACCTTGGCCTCGAGGGCTTCGACCTTGCGGGCCTCTGACGTCTGCTGACGCGACGACTTCCGCCGGGGCTGATCGAACACCGCCGAACCCTCCTCGAACAGCTTCTTCTGCCACGCATAGAAGATCGTGGGCTGAAGCCCGTGCTTGTCGCACACCTCCGAGACCGGTACCTTCTCGATCAGATGCTCCCGCAAAATCGCCATCTTCTCAGCCCCGCTGAAATTTCTCCGCTGTTTCGGCATTGAATCGTCCTCCGTCTGGATTCCTCATAGGTGTAACCCAAACAGGCCGATTTTCCAATTCCGACTGAAGCAGGACACGGGCACGTCGAGGTCCAGGTGTGGCTGTTGGTCAATGACTTTCATGCGTGCAAA
>CAYSBP010000628.1:0-1782 GCA_964429255.1 uncultured Planctomycetia bacterium | reverse complement strand
TGTTCGACGTGGCCGCGGGGAGCTACCGCTTCAGCGCCCCGGCGTGACGCCGGTCGTTGTCGTTCCACCCTCCGATCCGCGGATCCAATACATCGGCCGGTTCGACGTCTCCAATCCGGATGCGCCGCGATTTGCCTGGTCGGGCAGCATCATCAAGGCCCGCTACCAGGCCGAAAGAGTCGCCCTGCTGTTGAAGGACGACCCGCCGGCCAACCGCACCGATGATACCGACGTCGCCAGCCCGCGCGGCGCCGGCGTCGACATCACAGCAATCTTTGCGTCGCCCTTCGAACCATACCTCGAGTGAGAGCAGGTTCTCCTGGCCGGGACGCAGAAACGGGCCCAGGTCCCAGTCCGTCAGCCAGGGCCATCATCTCTGTGCGATACGCTCCAGTGCCGCTTTCGCTTCATTCCGGCCGTAATGGTGGGGGTCATTGGCGGCCATTTCTTCCAATGCCGACACGGCCGCGGGGTCACCAATGCTGCCGAGAGCGATGACGGCTTTGATGCGTACGCGCAGGTTGCTGTCGTAGAGCAGATGGCTCAGGTACGGCACGGCGGCGCGGTCACCGTTGACGCCCAGGCACCAGAGATAGGTCAGTTCGAGGGATTGGGCGGATGCCAGGCGGGTGTAAAAGCCGAACCAGTCTTGGGTGGCGGGCAGTTTGTGGCGCAAGGCCAGTGCCATCAAAGCGTATGTCCGCAAATCGTGGTCGTCGTAGGCGGCGACTTCATTTTCCTTCGACGGTCGCGCCACGGCGGTCAATGCCGCGACAGAGGCCGACAATGCGGGCCGCTTGGCCAGCAGGTAGAGCCCGGCCTTCCGGACGGCCCGGGACGGATGCGCCAGCGCGGCGGCCGCCAGTTCCGCGGCTTGGTCGGCGCCGATGTAATCGAGCACCTGTTGCGCAAGAAGCACAGGGTCGGACTTGGCGCTGGAGAGAGCGGCCAGCACGGCTGACGGAGTGGGCTTGGCTATCTCCGGCAGCGTCGGGGCAAGCGGCGGCGCCAGCTGGAAGTCGAGCGTTCCCAGCTTTTCGGGAGAGCCGGGGTGGAAACCGGCGCTGAGCAGGAACATGCAGTACTTGACCGTCGAATGCGGGCCGTCGAGGCCGGGGGCATCGGCGTCTTGCACGGTCACGTCAAATCCCAGCGAATTGCTCTCGGGATGCGCCTGCCAGGCGGGGAACAGCGCCTTCGGGATGGCCACCTCAAGAGCGTAACCCTCCGGCGTGATCCGGCTGGCCATCTTCACGCCAGGATTCTTCTCGGCTTTCCAGATCACTCCCGCCGGCTGCTGCGAGTTCACCCAGGCCGGCAGGAAGATGAACTGGCGGACATTCTCGTTGGATTTCTTCGCGAACCTGTCGGCGGGAGGATTGGCATCGATGAACACTTCGAAGTCGTCACCGCAGAAGATCTCGTCCTTGCCCACTTCACTCACCAACACCTGATCGCGCACTTCCGCGTACAGATACAGGTATTGCGCGTCCATGGCAGCCCAGAGGTTGTACGAATGGTCGCTCGCGCCGCCGAATCCTCCGCGGTCGGGATAGGCGAACTCCAGGTGCGAGGCGTCGCTCGCGCCAACACCTCCTTGGCTGAACGACACGCCAGAGCGTTCCCAATCCGCGCGTTGTCCGTCAACGGTGATGCTGTTGTCCGGCACGCGCCAACCATGGATCTGCGGCCGTTCCGCGACGGCATTGGAAACAAAGAGTGCACCAAGGGTGAGAATACCGGCAATTATGCTTCTGCAATTCATATAGCCTCCATGATACT
>CAYSBP010000627.1:0-1791 GCA_964429255.1 uncultured Planctomycetia bacterium | reverse complement strand
GTCGCGGACTTCGTGGGCCACTGGACGGTCAACGATCAAAGGCAAACGGTCTTCGTCAAGGGCATCCTGCCGCAAGCCATGCTGGAGGGATTCATCCTCCAATTGGATGAGGTCGATGCCATGCAGCCGGAGATCGGCTTCGTGTTGCAGCAGGTGCTTGAACCCAACGGGCGCCTGCTCCTCACCGACACCGGCGAGGACATTGCTCCGCACGCGGACTTCCGGCTCGTTGCCACGGCCAACACGCTGGGCTTCGGCTCGGACTCCGGCCTCTACGCCAGCGGCACACGCACGCTCAACTTCAGCTGGCTCGACCGCTGGGACGTCGTGGTTCACCTCGACTACCTGCCGACCAAGCAGGAGATCAGCCTGCTCAAGCAGCGTCATTCCACGCTCGACAAGAAGCTGCTGACCTGCCTCGTCAAGGCCGTGGGCGACTTACGGAAAGCGCATGCACAGGAAGAGCTGACCACGACGGTCACGACCCGAAGGCTGCTCGCGCTTTGCGCCAGGCTGGAACGCGGCAACGACTTCCAACGGGCTCTCACGACTACGGTATTGAACAAGGTTCCCGAGGAAGACCGCAAGGTCATCGCCGAGACGTTTGACCATCACGTGGGGCCATTGGGGAAGGCGAAGACCAACACCTGATGGACGGTGCCTGGCTTGCAGATGTCGCCAACCAACGGCCCGGCCGCGCCTTTCGCCCCACGGCTACTCACCACGGCCGGGCCTTCTTATTCGCCGCCGGGGTTCCCCTCGGCCGCAGGACGTGCGGGATAGTCCCTAAACGGCACTGTCGCGACGACGGGGGTTCATCGCCACGATTCTGGCCGAAGGTCTTCGGGCTACTCGGCCCTGCATCCCTTCACAAGGGGCTTCGGAGGCGACGCGGAACCCGATATTGTTGTTCTCGTTGTTCGGGTTGTTGTTGTTCCGGTTGGAGGACGCGAGGTTGTTGTCGTTGTTGTTGTACGACCCGCCACGCAGCCCGCGATTGGAACCATCGCCATAGCTCCCGCCGCCCTATACGTTCGTCAGCACCGCCCACCGCAACCGCCAGCTCTGGGCGTGCCGCACATGTCCGCACCACGCCACCACCGACCGCAAGAGCGAGTGGATATCGCCCACGCGTGCATTGACCGCCGCCAGCTTCGCGCGATACCGCCGATGGAACCGCCTGACTGTCTGGCGTCGCACCCGGATGCGCCCGTTGGCGAAGACCACGAACCCGCAGAAGTCCACGCCGCAATCGCACCGCAACAGCCGGTACTTGTCCGGGTGAATCTCCAGCCGCAGCGATTCGACCTTCTCCCGCACGGCACTACCCCACTCACGCAGTTGCCCGCGATCATGGCCGAACAGCAGAAAGTCGTCCATGTAGCGGACGTATCCCTTGCAGCGCAGATCATGCTTGACAAAGTGATCCAGCGGATCGAGGTACACGTTCGCCGCGAACTGGCTGGTCAGGTTCCCGATCGGCAGTCCCCGCCGCACCACGCGATGATCAAACAGGGGCAACCCGCCCTCAGGCACGACCACGCGGTCACCATCTTGGTGACTGGCGAGAATGCCCTCCAGCAGCGCCATCAATCGCCGGTCGCCGATCACCCGTCCCAGCAGCCCAGCGAGAATCTCGTGGTCGATGTGCTCGAAATACCTACGGATGTCGCATTTCAAGGCATAGGGATATCGTCTGGCGAACGCCGCCGCCCGGCGCATCCCCGCGTGCGTTCCCTTGTTCGTCCGGCAGGCGTAGGAATCCTCGATGAACCGCGGCTCGAACAGTGG
>CAYSBP010000626.1:584-1798 GCA_964429255.1 uncultured Planctomycetia bacterium | reverse complement strand
AATCCCCATCACATCGCCTACCGCGCCTTTCGTAAGCATGAAGCGCCGCGGGTGGACACCATTGGTGACGCGAGGCGCATCGCGGTTCCCGACCGCGCCTTCTGGGAGGCGGAGGTCGCCGATGCCTTGGCGGCAGCGCAGGCGCATGCCGGCGACCGCATCGCACTCATCGGCGACTGCGATACCGCGACCCTCGCCTGGACCATTGACTTCCGCGGCATGCAGCAGGCGATGTTCGACCTGATCGAGGAACCCGCACTGGTCCACGCGATCATGGACAAGGGCGTCGCCTACGCCGTCGAACGCGGCAAGTACTGCATCGACCACGGTTTGCGGGTGCTGCGGCTCAACGACTCGGTCGCCAACATGTCGGTGATCTCGCCCGGAGCCTGGCGCGAGTTCATTCTGCCGCACATGCGCGAGGTCTGCACCGAACTCCACGGCTACAACCCCGAGGTCAAGCTATACTGTCACATCTGCGGCAACATGATGCCGGTGATTGAAGATCTGGTGACCACCGGCCTGGACGCCATCGGCCCGCTCGATCCGCTCGGCGGCTTCACCGTTGCCGAGGCCCGCGCTAAGGTGGGCGACGCCACGACCCTGCTGGGTGGTGTCAACACCATGGACTTCGTCTCGGCCACCCCCGACGAACTTCAGACGCAGGCCGAGGCCTGCATTCGGGCCGGACAGGTCAACGGCAGCCGTTACATTCTCAGCTCCGGCTGCGTCGTGCCGCCGGCGACAACGATCGACAACCTGCGGGCGCTGCGTCAGGCGGCAGAAGCGGAGCGTTATGCATAAGGGCGGCCAAGCGACCAAACGACTGAGCGATATGAACGCAGCAAACAAGCGACAGGACACGCTTCGCTTTGCGCTGGAGAACGCATCCCCGGTGTTCAGCCTGGCGCCGGATCACAAATGACGCAACAGGCAAAGACCCGGAGCAAGATGCTCCGGCCACTCTCGAAACCAAAGGAGAAGCAGTATGACAACCACGCAAGCCGGCCGTCACTGGCCCTCCGAACTTACGGTCAGCAAAGACTCCGTCAGCGGCGCCACCGTGCGACAGTTGACGAACTACCTCGCCCACAGCAACCACTCGTACTTTACTTATCCCTGCTGGTACGACAACGTCCGGAAGCTGGTGATTGCCTCCGACCGTGACAACCGCGTGAACCTGTTCGGCGTAGATCTTGAAAACGGCGTCATGA
>CAYSBP010000626.1:0-574 GCA_964429255.1 uncultured Planctomycetia bacterium | reverse complement strand
TAGTCCTGTTACTGCTCTTCTGTCTTTTATTTCAACATCCATCCTGTATTCATTTACATCATTTATGCTTATTGTTTGGGGATTGAAGTTTTCAAGGCATAGCTTATTTTGGATATCCTGGCGACGCTCACGACGCGCCGCCTGCTGGAATGCCCAAAAGGCTACACCGGCAACCTGGCCGATTTCACCGCCGACGGTCGCTTCCTGGTCACTGGCTTCTGCCAGGATCTGTCCGATCGCTTCCAGGTGGATCTGCTCAACGGCTACATCGGGTTCAACGAAATGTGGGCAGCGAAGCCCCACTCGACGATCTGGAAGATCCCGCTGGCGGGTGGCGAGCCGCAGCTTGTCCACGAGGACCATTCCTGGCTCGGGCATTTCAACGCCTCGCCAAAACTGCCGAACCTCATGACCTTCTGCCACGAAGGGCCGTGGGACAAGGTAGACAACCGCATCTGGGGGCTGGATATCGAGACCGGTCGTACCTGGAAGATCCGCCCGACCGCGTCGGGCGAATGTGTCGGCCACGAGTACTGGATGAGCGACGGCGAGCATATCGGCTATCACGGCGGCA
>CAYSBP010000625.1:0-1800 GCA_964429255.1 uncultured Planctomycetia bacterium | reverse complement strand
CGATGCTCAGCACATGGGGATGGCACGGTGTGCCTATCGCCCGCGACTGAGGCTGCGCATTTTGAGCAGCTTCTTCTCCACGGCGTGTTGGGCTCGAGAGGCCGCATCATCGATGGCGGCATACAGGTCTTCGTGACGGCCTTCGACGCTCAAGCGACAGAGCGATTCGATACTGACGTCGATCCGGCAGGCCTTGTCGTCGCCGCCCTTGGGACCGTTGGTATCCTTAAGGATCACATCCACACGACCGATACGGTCGTGGAAATGATTCATGGCTTTCACGACCCGGTCTTCCACTCGGTCGCGGATGGCGTCGGTAACGGAGAAATGAACACTGGTGGTATGGATCTGCATCACGTCCTCCTTTCGGCCCCAGGGGCCGTACCGGGTTGAACCAAACCCTCAGCCCACTGCAATCATGCGATCCAGCGCGGCACGCGCCTTCTCGCAAACGTCAGCGGGCACTTCGATGACGTACTGCTCGTCTTGGATCGACCGCAACGTTTCCTCCAGGGTGATTTCGTTCATGTGCGGGCAGCGGATGCTGCACAACCGTAACATCTCGCGCTGCGGGTTCCGCGCGGCGATGTTGTCGCCCATGCTGCACTCGGTCAGGAGCAGGTATCGTCCTTTCGGATGCTCCTCCAAATAAGTCAACATCTGCGACGTGCTGCCGGCCACATCCGCAGCCTGGATCACTTCGGGACTGCATTCGGGGTGCGCCAGCACCTGCACGTCCGGGAATTGCTTGCGTGCGTTGCGGATGTCGTCAACGGTGAACTTCTCGTGCACCTCGCAACGCGCGCTCCAGATGATCATCACCGGTTGGTCGGTCCCGGGGAGTTCCGCGTTCAGCCATCGCCCGTTTTCCCGTCTCGGCGCGACCACCTGCATGCCGGTCTCACGCGCCGTATTCCGCCCCAGATACTCGTCGGGCAGAAAGATGATCCGCCGATGTCCCTGCTTCAACAAACGTCGGACCATTTCCGTTGCATTGCCGGACGTGCAGCAATAATCGGATTCGGTCTTCACGTCCGCGTAGCTGTTTACATAAGTGACGACGGGTGTTTCAGGGAATAGCGCTCTTAATGCGCGAACGTCTTCGGCGTTCATGCCTTCGGCCAGCGAACAACCTCCCTTGGTGGTCGGCAGCAGGACCTTGCGGGACGGGTTGAGAATCTTGGCGGTCTCGGCCATGAACTTCACACCACAGAAAATCACGATCTCCGCATCGGCTTTGGATGAGATGCGACTAAGGAATAACGAGTCGCCGGTGTAGTCTGGAACGGAATGGAACAGGGCCGGTTCCATATAGTTATGGCCGAGAATGACCGCGCGCTTCTGCTTCTTGAGCCGGTTGATCTCGCAGGCCGTCTCGGCGTGGGCTCGCAACTCAAATTCCGGCACCACGCCGCCCAGGCGCATGTGAAGGTGATCGAACATGGCTTCCACGGTTTCGGGGTACTTCAGGCCGGCCATCCAGAACTCCCTTCAGTGGTAAAACGCCATGCCCAGCCTCACAACCCGGTACCCCCATTTACTCACTAATGAATGTCCGGCGCAATGGAATTCATGCTGCTTTTTGACAGGAATGGAAGACGTCTGGACAGGGTGAAGAGGATGGCCAGGATGGGTGAGATCTGTTGGGTTGCATTTCTCTTACCGGGAAGCTGGCTGAGAAGGCACGCTTCTCCGCGAAGTGGCTGAAGGCGCATCGCGCCCGCATCAAACTGTCTGCCGACCAGTATGCGCGGCTGGTCGGGGTGACGGGGCTGACCATCTACAACTGGGAGCGCGGCA
>CAYSBP010000624.1:0-1810 GCA_964429255.1 uncultured Planctomycetia bacterium | reverse complement strand
CATCGGCCTGCTTTCGGCCGAGTGGCTCCTCCGCAAACGCTACGGCCTGGCCTGATGCGACTACGATTCCCGCGAATCGGAGGCTAAATACGCGAGGGTGCTGTAGGTACTCAGCCCATGCTCTTGCGGCGTTCTTCCAGTTCGGCCCACGGCAGTACGCCGCAGCGCCGGGCCCACTGGTCATGCAGGGCGGCGAGGTCAGCGGCCAGGGCCGGGTGCCGGTCGATCAGATTGGTCGTCTCGGTGCGATCGGCCTCCATATCGTAGAGTTCCCACGTACCCGGATATTTGCAGACGAGTTTCCAGCGGCCCTTGCGTACGGCGCGATGGCCTTCGTGTTCCCAATAGAGGACGTCGCGTCCATGGGGCCGGTCTGTGAACGTGGGGATCATGCTGAAGCCTTCCAGGGGCTGAACCCGGCGGCTCCCGCACGTGGCCGGGTACGGCACGCCGGCCACGTCGAGGAAGGTGGCCATGATATCGGGGAGCTGCGCCGGCTGTTGGCGCCACTCGCCCCTCGCGGCGATGCCGGACGGCCAGTGCGCGATCAACGGCGTGGCGATGCCACCTTCATGGACCCAGTGCTTGTAGAGGCGGAAGGGCGTGTTCTGGACGTTCGCCCAGGGAATGCCGCAGCTCTGGTAGGTGTTTTCATCGCCCGGCAGGACGGCGGGGACATTGCCGTACCGCACCTCCCAATGATCGCGGGTCATCTGGATGCCAACACGTGCGTGGTCGGTGGCCCACGCACCCATGTTAGGGCCTAGTTCTTCGGCACAGCCGCCGTTATCGGATAGGAAAAAGATCAGCGTGTTCTCCCATTGCTCGGTGGCACGGAGCGTTTCCATGATCCGGCCGACGTTCTGATCCATACGGTCGACCTGCGCGGCATAGACTTCCATCCGCCGCGCCTGCCACTCCTTGAAGCCCGCCTGATCCCAGGCACAGACGCGCGGGTCGCGTTCAGTCAGCGGCCAGCGGGGATCGATCAGGCCGAGTTGGACCATCCGCGCGTAGCGCTCTTCGCGCAACCGGTCCCAGCCTGCATCGAAGCGCCCCTGGTACCGTTCGATATCCTCGCTGTGCGCGTGCAGGGGCCAGTGCGGCGCGGTGAACGCAACGTACTGGAAGAAGGGCTGGCCGGGCCGGGCCTCGACGTGCTGGCGAATCTGGCGGACGGCTTCGCTACCGATCGCATCGGTCAGGAAGTAGTCGTCGCCCTCCGGTTCGATAGGCTCGTTGTTGCGCATCAGCGTACGCGGCTGGTAGTAGTTGGCCGCGCCGGTGAGGATCCCGTAGAAGTCGTCGAAGCCCCGCTGGCAGGGCCAGTTGTGGCGAGGGCCATCGAGATGACCGGTGACGTGCCATTTGCCCGACAGGTAGGTCGAATAACCGCCGGCCTTGAGCGCTTCGGCAATGGTTGCGGACTCCAAGCTCAGATCGCCCAGATAACCGTCCACTTCGTCGTCGCCGGTCATGTGGCCGATGTCGGCCTGCTGCGGATAGAGGCCGGTCAGCAGCGACGCGCGCGACGGACAGCAGCGGGCGGTGTTGTAGAACTGCGTGTACTTGAGCCCACCGGCCGCCAGCGCATCCAGATTCGGCGTGTGAATCTCGCCACCGTAGCAACCGATGTCCGAAAAACCCATGTCGTCGCTGAGCATCAGCAGCACGTTCGGTTGCCGGGACACGCGTTGCAACCTCCTCCAGACAGCCGGCCCTCTTCCGGCGTCGAACGAAGCAGCGACCCGGAAGGGCGGGTGTCACCGCAGATTCTCCCACTCCTTTCGCCAACTGCAACGATTTCTTT
>CAYSBP010000623.1:0-1812 GCA_964429255.1 uncultured Planctomycetia bacterium | reverse complement strand
GGCGTGCGCGAAACTGCCGTCATCCGCGGCAAGCGCACGGTGACGGTAGAAGACTACTGCTCCGGTCGGCTTTGGGAAGACGCCGTGTGCTATTCCTTCTATCCCATCGACCTGCACACCTCGGCGGGCGGCGGGTTGCGCTGCGAACCGTTGAAGGAAGGCGTGGTGCCGACCGTGCCGCGCGGGGCGCTATTGCCCGCGGGCAGCCGCAACTTCCTGGTCGCCGGCCGCTGCCTCGCGAGCGACCGCCTGGCGAACTCCGCCCTGCGCGTGCAGGCCACCTGCATGGCCACCGGCCAGGCCGCCGGCGCCCTGGCCGCGCTCGCCAGCCGCGACCATATCGACCCGGAATCCGTACCCATCGCCGAACTGTACCGCCTGCTTCAAAGCCATGGCGCGATCATGCCGGACATCGCATAGAGGAACCGTCACTCATGAACCGCTTGCTCGCCCCCGACTACACGATCCTCGCCCGCTCCGATGATCCGCAAAACGTGTTTGTCGGTTCCCCGGCCCTTGCCGAACTGCCGTCCGGGCGGCTGATCTGCACCTATGAATGGTTTCACGGTCATCCGTTGAAGGAGAAAGTCCCGGATCAGTGCGAAACACTTTTTAGCGATGACGACGGAGAGATCTGGCAGCCCGGCGGCAAGACGGATCTGATGTGGGCTTCGCCCTTTGCCGTGGGCGATATGCTCTATCTGATCGGCAACCTGCGTGCTTCGCGCAGCATCGCCATTTGCCGGTCAAGCGATGGCGGCGTGAGCTGGTCGCCGCCGACAGTGCTGTTCGAGGGACGCTACACCAATGCGCCAACGGCCGTGACCCGCCGCGGCGACACGATCTACCGGGCGTTCGAAACCTGCCCGCCGGGAAACGGTAACTGGCAATCGCTGGTGGTCGCGGGCGATGCGACCCGCGATCTACTCGATCCTGCAGCCTGGCGCATGTCCAATCATATTCCATATCCTGGCACGCCCGCCACCTTCAAGCAGGGCGACCACCCGCAGGGACTGTACCCGCCGCGGAAGAACATCCCGGAGGACGGCTGGCTGGAGGGCAACGTGGTGGATGTCGGCGACCGCCTGCGCATCATCCTGCGTGTGCGCCTGCAGGGCGAGGCCACCGCCGGCATCTGTGGCGTCTGCGAGGTGACCGACGACGACGGTGGATTGACCAACCGCTTCCTGCAGTTCTATCCGATGCCTGGGGGGCAGTGCAAATTCCACATCGTTCCCGACCCGCGGACGGGCCTGTTCTGGACGGCCGTGACGCCAGTGACCGACAGTTTCCAGCCGGCCGAACCACTCTGGGAACAAGGTTTCAAAGGCAGTCCTGGCAATGAGCGACGGGTGCTGGTGCTGATGTTCAGCCGTGACGCACTCAACTGGTTCCAGGCCGGCTTTGTCGCCATTGTTTCGACCTTCATGGAATCGTTCAGCTACACCTCCCAACTGATTCATGGCGACGACTTGCTGATCGCCGCCCGCACCAGCCTGGCCGGCAAGAACCAGCACGACACCAACCTGGTGACTTTGCATCGGGTGAAGGATTTCCGTGCATTGGTGCCGGAGGGGTTCTGAAGAAAGGAAGTGGCCGGAGCTTCCAGCTCCGGGTCCAGAGCGTCACGTTATGAGTTCCACCCAACACTTGCTCGACACTTTCAACGGCATCCGCACCGAGCGCTGACCGGTCGTGCCGAAGATCAGGCTCGACTTGGCCGCACGCCTGACCGGAACAACGCCGCGCGAGATCATTGAAGATCCTGTCCGGGCTCTCACGGTGGTGATCGACGCCGCGCTCGCGGCCGGC
>CAYSBP010000622.1:0-1812 GCA_964429255.1 uncultured Planctomycetia bacterium | reverse complement strand
GCCGAGGCCGTTTTCGCGCGCCGGTTCCAGGGGCGACGTTCGGGCGCCCTTCGACTTCGCTCAGGGCCGCCCTCACGTGCCCCTGGCTTTCGTCGCATGGCCCTTCGGGCCGGAGGATCGGGATCAGGTTGCGCTGCAGGGGCGCTATTCCGCGAATGGCGCTACACGATCAGACTCTCCGCCGTCATCTCCGCCGGCACCGGCAACCCCAGCAACTTCAGTGACGTCACCGCGATGTCCGCCAGCTTGCCTCGCTGAATCAGCTTCTTGCCCGGGCTGTCCTTGGCGATGTAGATGCACTCGACCGGGAAGAGCGTGTGGCTGGTCTTCACCATGCCCGTCTCATAGTCCACCATCTGCTCGGCGTTGCCGTGGTCGGCGGTCAGCAGCACGTGCGCGTCGAGTTCGAGTAGCCGCGGGATGACCTTGCCCAGGCACTCGTCGACGACCTCGATCGCTTTTTTCGCGGCGTTGAAATCGCCGGTGTGGCCGACCATGTCGCCGTTGGCGTAGTTGATCGCGATGAAGCCGTACGGGTTGTCCTTGAGCCGTTTCAGGATCTCGTCGGTCACGTTGTACGCGTCCATCTCGGGATGGCTGGCGAAGAGCGCCGGGTCGAAGCGACCCTTGATCTCGACCTGGTCCTCCTGCGGTGATGGCGTGGTGGACTTGCCGTTGAAGAAGCTCGTCACGTGGCGGAACTTCTGCGTCTCGGCGATGCGCAGTTGCCGCAGGCCGGCCTTGGAGACCATTTCGCCGAGCAGTTTGTCCATTCCGCCGCCTTCGCTCATCGCGCCGAGAATGTAGTTCTCGAACTCGTCGTAATAGCGCGTCAGGCCGACGTAGGTGACCTTGGGGCGGCGCTTGAGCTTGCCCGGATACTTCTCTTCGACGAACGCGCGCGTAAGCTGAATCGCGCGGTCCTGCCGGTAGTTGGTGTGGATGACGCAGTCGCCATCCTTCACGCCGGCGTAATCGCCCAGGACGTGCGGTGGGATGTACTCGTCGCCCATCTCGGTGTTGTCCGGCGTCTTGTCCTTCTCGTAGGACGCCTTGACGGCGCTGACGGCATCGGCGGCCTTGCGGCCCACGGCCTCGACGATGCAGTGGAAGGCGGTATCGGTGAGTTCCCAGTTCTTCGATCGGTCCATGCCGTAGTAGCGGCCCATCAGCGTGCCGAAACGCGCCTTGCCGACCTCGGCCATCACCTGCTGCGCCTTGGCGATGTACTCAAGGGTGCTGCGCGGCGGCGTGTCGCGGCCGTCGAGGAACGGGTGGAGGATCATCTCGCCGTCGGGGTACTCGCTGCGCGCGCGCCGCATGATCTTGAAGAGGTGTTCCTGGTGCGCGTGGACGCCTTCGTCCTGGAGCAGGCCCAGCAGGTGCAGGCGCGACTTGTTCTTCTTCCAGTGGGCGACCAGTTCCTGCCACTTCGGCGCCTTGAAGAACTCGCCGGTGCGCAGGCCGTCGTCGATGCGTTTGAGTTCCTGGATCACGATGCGGCCGGCGCCCATGTTCAGGTGGCCGACTTCGCTGGAGCCCTGATAGCCATCCGGCAGGCCGACGGGTTCGCCTGCGCAGTTCAGGAGCGTCCACGGGTATTTCTTCAGGTACGAGTCGACGTTGGGCTTATGGGCTGCGGCGACGGCGTTGCTTTTCGGATTCTCGTTGTAGCCCCAGCCGTCCCGGACGATGACGCAGACAGGTCGCATGTGCTCAGGTTCTCCTCGTATGGCTCTCAGTGGAATGTGTCCACGGTTGTCGGGCTAATCCAGCGATGGAATAGCGGGTGACCGCGGGAGTATGCCGGAG
>CAYSBP010000621.1:0-1814 GCA_964429255.1 uncultured Planctomycetia bacterium | reverse complement strand
CGAAGCATCGGACAAACAAGGCCCGGTCGCGCCCAACCCCTACGCGAACCTGCAGGAGATCAAACCCAACGTCCAGGTGCTCTCCGGCGGCACGCAGGACGACAACGTCGAGTTCGGCAAGTTCCAGAGTTTCCTGGCTCAAACCAACGCACCGGAGGCCATCAAGCAGGACATCAGCGAACGCGTGATGATCGAGGTCAGCGACTTGCAGGGCCTGCCGCTGACCAACGCCGACGTGCGCATCGTCAGCAACGGCCGCACGATTCACAAGGCACGGACGTACTCGAACGGCATGGCGCTCTTCCACCCGCGCGTCGTGGGCGCGGACTCGCAGTCACAGGACTTCCGCGTGGAAGTCGTCCCGCCGCCCGGTTGCAGCGGGCAGACGGTGGCCCAGGATTTCCGCGGCCGCTCGGGCACCTGGCGGATTCAGGTCCCCTATTCCCGCCCCCAGACCGCCGCCAAACTGGACATTCTGCTCTGCCTCGACTGCACCGGTTCGATGGCCGACGAGATCGAGCGGATCCAGAAGACGCTGCAGATGATGGTGGCCAAGTTCAACGCGCTGCCCGGCAAGCCGCAGACGCGCTGGGGGTTGGTCCAGTTCCGCGACCGGCAGGACCGGTACGTGACGCAGGTACATGATTTCACCGAGGATGTCGCGACGTTCCAGAAGCGGCTCGACGCGTGCAAGGCCGACGCGGGCGGCGACGAACCCGAGTCCGTCAACGAGGCGCTGGACAAGTCGGTCGAAGGCGTGAGTTGGGAACGCAGCGACGCGATCCGGCTGGTCTTCCTGGTCGGCGACGCGCCCCCGCACATGGATTACGCCAACGACGTGAAGTACACCGAGTCAATGGCCAAGGCGCAGCGGCGCGCGATCAAGATCTACCCGCTGGCCGCCAGCGGACTGAACAAGACCGGCGAGGTCATCTTCCGGCAACTGGCGCAGTACACGCTGGCCCGGTTCCTCTTCATCAGCTACGGCGGCGGCACCTCGCACGAAGTCAGCAATCCCGGTCAGTCGAACAACCTGGACGACCTGATCGTCCACATCGTGGCCAATGAAGTGAACGCTCGCGTAACGCCGATCCGTGCTCCGTTCCAGATCGAAGACCCGGACCGGTGGCAGAAGTAGGTCAGACTTTCAGCCCGACCCGAACAGCAGACAGCCGTACGCAGGTCGGAAAAGGAACGGGCTGCGCGGGCCTTGGAGACGGACCCGGTCGTGGCACGACCGGAGACCAGGTGCAGGACGCTTATGCCTGCTGGAGTTCGGAGGTGCAATGTCCGCAACGCTTGGCCTTCAGCGGGATCGCCATCAGGCAGTACGGGCAGTCCTTGGTGGTCGGGTCCTGCGGTAGCGGTGGCGGCTCCATCCTCTTGCGCAGCGTGTTGATGGCCTTGACCAGGATGAAAACGCTGAAACTGACGATCAGGAAGTCGATCGCCAGGTTCAGGAACTGGCCGTACGCGATGATCGCTGCACCGGTTTCTTTGGCTTTTTCCAGCGAGAGGATGTCCTTGGTCTTCTCTGGATCCAGGCTGATGAAGAGATCGCGGAAGTTGACGTTGCCCAGCAGTTTGCCGATCGGCGGCATAATGATGTCGCTGGTGATGGATGAGACGATCTTACCGAAGGCAGCGCCGATGATCACGCCGATGGCCATGTCGACCACATTGCCTTTGACGGCGAAATCTCTGAACTCTTTGAGAATGCTCATTCGATCCTCCTGGCCGGTCGCACCTGGAAAACGGGCACTGAAAAAAGCAGTACAGGAACAGGCGGACAGGATAGCCACAGAGACTGCGCT
>CAYSBP010000620.1:0-1822 GCA_964429255.1 uncultured Planctomycetia bacterium | reverse complement strand
ACCCCAGCGTTGCATAAACCGTGACGATTTGTGTCACGCGGCCGGGTGTAGGCGGTCGAGGATGCCCAGTAGCTTTTCCTTGACCGTTCCGCCTCCGCTGATGGTCAGGGTCAGTTTGCCGCTCGGGCGCGTCAGTCGCCCTGCTCGCTGCAAGAGTGTCTTGCGTACCGTGGCGACCTGCTCGAAGATCCACAATGCGGCGCGGTTGTCGGTCGTGCCGCGGGCTGGCGCCTCGGTTCGCATCTGCAACTCACGCATGAGATTGTGCGCAAAGAGCCCGGCGAGCAAGTACAGCTGATTCCCCAGGCGCCGTCGCACCGGCACGTGCCCCATCGCGCAATGCGTTTTGAGTTCGCCGAAGATCCCCTCCTGCGCTCCGCGACCCTCGTGAAATCGCAGGACGGTGCCCACGCCGACACGTTTGTTGGTGATGATCACCTTGAACTCGTATCCATATTCACAAGGACTGAACAGGTCCAACTGCACCGGCCCCTTCTGTTGCTTCTTCGCCCGGGTCCGGATGAACACGAAGCGATAGGCCTGGTCCCAGGACTTGGGCTTCCAGACTTTCTCGAAGAACGAGCGGTCGCCGTCGAAGGATCGCCAACGCTTGCGTGCTTCGATCATCCCCTTGAGCTGAGTGAAACGCTCGAACGGAACCGACAGAGTAAACTCCACACGATGGCCCTGCAGCATGGTCACCAATTCGTCACTGAAGAACGCGCTGTCGCCGCGGACCTCGATCGCCGCAGCCGGCAGCGCCTCGCGAATCAGGCTGACGCATTCAGCGATGAACGTCCGAGCGCCCCGCGAGTCGTGTACGTTGCCACTGCGATGGAGGAAGTCCAGAACCTGCAGTGTCTGGGCGACCGTACAGAAGAGCGGGTAGTAGCTGCGCGCGCCTTTCTTCTTCTTGTTGAACCCCACGGCTGTGCCCTCGGCGCGGCGACCGGTCGACTGCACCGACCCGTCGAAGTCGAGCGTGATACGCGGCAGGGCCATGGCGCGGAGACGACCCACGACCAGCTTGCGCAGAAGCCGCTTAAGCCTCTCGACGCTCTTCTCGTCGGCATCTTTCAGCATGCGGCTCAAGGTGGCGACGTCGGGCAGACGATTGAGACCGAGCACCCGTTTGACCATCGGATCGTCGCGATAGTAGACGCTCTCACGGAGGTCACGGTAGCCGAGCAGCAGGTGGATGACCAGTTGAAGAAAGATGGTGGCCCGGCCATAGACCTTGCCGGCTCGGGTATGGCGGAAGCAGCGTGCCAGGCTTGCCGTAAAGTCGATAGCCGCCAGGAACGGCTGGAGGATCACGAGCCCGGCGAAGGATGTGAGTTGCTGATGTTCGAATTTGATATTCGGGGCCGCGTGGGCCTTGCCTCGGACGCTCTTTCTGCTATGCTTCATGGCGATGAACCTCTTCGTATGACCGTGTGTGTTTTCCGATACGCACATCATACTGAAGCGGTTCATCTTTTCAATCCCGCAGTGCCATAAATATGGCATATCCTCATAGAACTAATGGGCTTTCACGACGCCGATCGCCCGGTCGGCAGATCGCACGCAACGTGAGGTCTGCCAACGCCGGTCGATGGACCGTAAACGACTGCGATTCGTCGGGAAATTTCGCGATCTCACCGAGCGAAAGCATTGGTTTTATGCAACGTGGGGGTCAACTCTTCCACAGCCGGTTGAGTGAGGCGCTTAGGTCTTCGACTTGGGTTGATTCGTCGGGGTTGGGGATGTCGCCATCGAGGTCGACGTTGCCGGATGCTACTCGCTCTTGAAAGAGTGATCGCACCGGGTCGGGAATGAACCT
>CAYSBP010000619.1:0-1827 GCA_964429255.1 uncultured Planctomycetia bacterium | reverse complement strand
CGAGTAGGCGGCGTCAACACCGTTCTCCTCTCCACGCCATTTGGCTCGTGGATCGCGGCCCCCCAGCCCAACCGCCGGTGGGCCGCGTCTGTTGATGTGTGTTCGCGCGCTTCCCGCTTACAGCTCACGTGATCAGAGCCGCGACCAGGTGCCAGTATTCTGTCCCGGTGACTCTGTCATGTGCCACTGCTCTTGAGCTTGCTGTTACCCACATCCGAGGAGACGCCCCTTCGGGGCGCATGAAAATAGCCCAGCGATTTATCGCTGGGATAGCAGCGTCAGACAGGAACATAGTCCCGGAGAAACTATGAAGCCGGGTCTCCTGGTGGTTTATAACCACCGCACGGGCTTGGCCGCTGGGGCTGGCCCAAAGATGTCAAACCACATCTTGAAGGAGACCCGACAGTGAATATTTTTGCGATTGACCTTGGAAAGAGCAAGTCCGTGTTTTGCACCTTCGACAGCCTGAGCGGCGCCACGCGGTTCGGATCGTTCCCGACACGCGAAAACGAGCTGCGCAAGCGACTCCTGCGCGAGCGACCCGATCGGGTCGTGGCCGAAATCTGCCCCCAAGCCGCGATGGTTTACGACCTCGCCCGCGAATTGAACATCGAGATACAGATCGCCGACACGACTCAAGATGCTTGGCAGTGGCGAAACGTTAAACGAAAAACCGACAAGGACGATGCGCTGAAACTGGCCCGGCTCTCGGCCTTGGACCAGATCAACTGTGTCCATATTCCCGCCCCCAGAATGCGCCAATGGCGCCGCCTGATCGAGCAACGCGTCACGCTGACGGCCGAACGTACTCGCTGCAAGAATCGCATCCGCGCCCTGCTGATGGTGCAAGGCGTATCCCTGCCACGCGCCGGGAGCGGCTGGACGCAAGCCTCGCTGGCAGCTTTGGCCGACCAAGCACGCCCATTCTCGGAATGCGAGCTGCTCGATTCGTGGCGCGGGAGCTTGCGGATCGAACTCGATCAACTCGAACTATTCACGCGTCAGATCGAACAACTCGAGGCGCTGCTCGACACGTTGGTCGCCGGCGACCCGCGGACCGTGCTGCTGACCACAATTCCCGGTGTGGGGCCACGCACCGCCGAGGCGATCGTGACGACGCTCGACGACGCCGGGCGATTCAAGAATCAGCGTCAGGTCGCGGCCTATGTCGGCCTGACACCGCGACGGTATCAGTCGGGCAACATGGACCGTCAGGGCCGCATCAGCAAGCGCGGCAATCCGGTGGTGCGCAAGACGCTGAACCAGGCGGCCTGGTCGGCCATCCGCTGTAACCCGTACTTCCTCGCGGTGTTCCTGCGAATCAGCGGCGGCCGCAAGTCACGCCGAAAGCTGGCGATCGTGGCGGTGATGCGCAAGTTACTGGTGCTGGCCTGGGCCATGCTGCGTGATGGGCAGGTGTATCAGCCACGTCCGGCGCCGACCGCGATGGTGACGGCAGCTTGAACAACCGGAGACAAAGCTAAGCAATCAGAGATGAATCGGAACGACCGAAAACTAATCGGAACTTGCTTTTTTCCCCTCCGGAGTGAGGGGCGTGCTGGTTCGCGGACGTGCCGCGAACAACCGGACCATCAGGCGAGGTGAAAGTCGAACAACGATGGGTACGGCGTCAGACCCTCTCGTCCCTTGGGCAACGCGCTCGGCGGCTCGCCGCCGAGCGCCAAAGCCCGTCCCGGAGAATTTGTCGTCGCCGAATAGCTGAATGGGGCACGCAATCGCAAGTCGACACTGCGTGTGAAACCCGAATAGAAGATTGGCCCCATCATCCGACCCGAGCCTTGACAGACCCGGCTACATAGAAGGGAC
>CAYSBP010000618.1:0-1828 GCA_964429255.1 uncultured Planctomycetia bacterium | reverse complement strand
TCAGCGGCATGCCGGAACTGCCGCCGGATACGCTCAGCACCGTGATCGAGATTGAACTGGATAGCGCCCCTGACAAGGGGCCGAGACGTGCGAAATCATCCTAAAGTGACAACACTTAACGCGCAGGAGAATCCTATGACACAAGCACCCCATGACGAAAACTCATTTGGCGTTAGGAGGAAACATGATTGACAGAATCTGTGACAGTATCAGCGTCTTTACGGAGAGTGGCAAGGATCGCACCGGTGCGGAGGTAGATATCAAGGCCGCCCCGAACGGGTTCCATGTCGACGTATCCGCCGCAACGGCTTTGCTCACTAGAATCGTATTGCGTTGGAATCCGCCACTGCCGGACGGGTTGCGAATTCTGGGCGACCACTGGGAGCGCGGGTATGGAGATCTTGAGTGGCGAGGTTACGTTCCGGAACGACTGATGCCATGGTATGTTCTGCTGTTTGACCCACACGCTTCAAAAACGCACGGTATCGGCGTCTCAACCGGAGCGGCGAGTTTTGCCGCGTGGCGGGTCGATCAGAAAAGCATCACACTTGTCCTCGACGTGCGCAACGGCGCACGGGGCGTTCAGCTTGGCGGAAGAGTATTGCGCGCGGCCACCGTGCAAACACAAACATCAGATGATTCCGAGAGCCCGTTTGCATTCGCCCGCCGGTTCTGCGGGCTTCTCTGTCGCGAGCCGCGTCTGCCGAAGTTCCCTGTCTATGGCGGCAACGACTGGTACTACGCCTACGGGAAGAATTCCGATGAGAGCATACGCCGTGACGCCGCGCTTGTCCGCGAACTGTCTCCGAATCGGGATAATGCTCCATTCATGGTGATCGATGCGGGATGGTTCCAAGCCGAAGGTTGTGGAGGCGGGCCGTACGTGAAGGGAAACAGCTTGTTTCCCGATATGCCCGCACTGGCCCGCGCGATGAAGGCGATGGATGTTCGACCGGGAATCTGGATCCGGCCCTTGCTGACAGCAGATGCTCCGATATCCTGGCGTATGCCCGAAGCACACCCTATCTGGAAGCGGGAGAAACAAGTTGTGCTGGACCCAAGCGTCCCGGAAGTTCTCAATCTGGTTCGCGAGGATATTGCCCGAATGCGCGATTGGGGCTATTCGCTGGTGAAGCACGACTTCACGACATTCGACATCACCGGCCGATGGGGCTTCGAGGCGGCGGACGGCGTCATCGCCCCTGGCGCGTGGGGCTTTGCGGACAGGACCAGGACGACGGCGGAGATCGTTCGATCTCTCTACCAGACGATTCGCGATGCCGCGGAGGACGTGATTCTCATCGGCTGTAACACGGTGGGTCACCTGGGGGCTGGCTTGTTCGAACTCCAGCGCACGGGAGACGACACGAGCGGGCAGGAGTGGGAACGGACGCGCAAAATGGGCGTCAACACACTCGCCTATCGCATGGCACAGCACGGCGCATTCTTCGCCGCGGACGCCGATTGTGTGGGGCTGACGAACAACGTGCCGTGGCAACTGAACAGGCAGTGGCTGGAACTGCTTGCCGCAAGCGGAACTCCGCTCTTTGTCTCGGCCGATCCAACCGCTGTCGGTCCCGAGCAACGCGCCGCGCTCAAGCAAGCCTTTGGTCGCGCCGCCGCCGCTCAGCCGGCGGCGGAGCCTCTGGACTGGATGGAGACGACCTGCCCGAGGCGCTGGCGGTTCGGCAACGACACACGAGAGTTCGAATGGGGCTTTCTGGAATGAAGGAACAACCCAGCCCGAACCCCGTGAACTCATTCCTCAGAGTCTGTCTCAGCGCCGGGGTTTTCCGGATCACGGGCTGGGACGGCTGGACCCGACAGA
>CAYSBP010000617.1:0-1828 GCA_964429255.1 uncultured Planctomycetia bacterium | reverse complement strand
TCCGCGAGCACTATGGACGCCTGCTATCACACGAGGTCGATCCGAGCCCGGCGGCGATTGCATAGCGACTGGGCGTCACCAGACAGCGGGCCCGGGGTGAGGAACAGAAGGCGGATCGGAATAGTAGCGACATCCTCAGGGGATGCGCGTGGCATCCCCTTTGAATGGCATGGAGAGCGAGGGGCACTCTTCCAGAAAGGCAGGTTGAAGTGAACAACGACAAAAAAACCCAGGAAAGCAGGTATTTGGCGGTCCAGAGGGCAATCGTGCGATACGCGTTCGACGATCCGAAAGTGACATTCTTCGGGGTCATGCCGCATCCGGGACCTGAAGGCTGCACCTATCTCGACGTGTACAGCGACAGCACGCCCTGGTCTCCACTGCTAGACCAACGGCCACCCCTCCTCGAATCGACGCTGCTCCTGCACGTCTGCGACTCAGAGCGCGCAACCCTCTGGAAGCCCGGCAAACAACCCGTCTCTACTCCCAAGGAGGCCACGAGAAGGAACGAGAGCCTCGTCCATATTGAGCTGCCGTTCGTGGACAACGGCATCTTCGATGCATTGCTAAAGGACGCGGAGAAACTGCTTATCCCAGAGAGGATCACTACGGCCAAGGTCTTTGGGCAGCCGCTATCCTACCGCAAACCCCTACTTGTCAGGCCGATCCGTTTGACCGGGCGGGAGATACGAGTTGAGGCCGTCCAACTCATTAGGCACTCGGACGGAACACTGGAGTCAGCGACGCTGTACAAGAGCGGCATCCCCCTTGGCCCGCTGAATCTACATTGCCACGCCAACCTACTGATTGAACTATCCGATCCCATTTCTGGGAACATTGCCGAGGATGTGCGGCGCCAGTTGGTTGCTCACCTCCCTGCTCAAGCCGCGGCGGAAATGCCTGCCAGAATCGTGAATACCCAACCCGCCACCGCAGAGGATTTCGTTCCTGGGGAATGGGAAGCCGACGAGCGGTAATGATGCGTGTACCCAAGCACACGCCATTGGGTACTGGCGCGTCTGCCGCAGGCACACTGACAAACGATCGTCAGACGGAAAGGTGGGCCGCTTCTACGAATGCATGACAAAGCGGGCAAGGCGCGCGCAAATCTGAATGCGGGCAAGGACGGACCGTCCCTCAAGCTCCTAGATGAGGGAGGAGTTAGGTCAATCTGGAAGGCACCATGAAAAAAGGCACGAGAAATCGGCTTTGGAGGACCCCTTCGGAACGGAGAAGTTACCACAGAATGTGTGAAGACTTGCCCTTCGGTGATCGTCATTGGATGCATTTGGGGAGGAACTCACAATGGAACACATGGTGCCGACTGTGACTGAGCAGTACTTGCAGGAACTGCAAGCAGCCTACGCGGCAAGTCAGCAGCATCTGGACGATCATCCAGACCTGAAGGAAGCATCCCAGCGCTTGGAAAACTTCTCCGTCCTGTCCGTCTTGCCGTGTGTGCCGCCTCAGAAGAACGGTTGCCCGCAACCAGATTCCGGCAACCGGTCGAACTGGCCGTTACATGCCTTCGAGGACGATCTACAACACGCTCTGTTCTACAGCAAGGCTGGACTGTACTCGGATGCAAAGAGCCGACTAAGGCGGTTTCTCCAGCATTCGCTCTAGCTCGCCGCCTCAGCAGACGGAGTACTGCTGTCGCGCACCTGCCAGGAAGTCGAGAGCGTGGCCGTCCTCATGGCAATACCTGGCTTCCTGGCACTTGACCAGGCGCTTTCTTTCCGTGAGCGGTTGGACCACTGGATCACGGTGATTGATGAACCAGAGGCCCAGACTGCCGTGTCCTGCATTCGGTTCTATCCGAAAATAT
>CAYSBP010000616.1:0-1830 GCA_964429255.1 uncultured Planctomycetia bacterium | reverse complement strand
ACAGCCCTGACGGGCCTGAAAAGAGGGCTCTGGAGTTGTGGGTGATGCGAAGCCCACGGGAAAGGGGGCGTCGAAAGATGTGAGTCGTCTTCGAATGAGGGGGAAACTGCTCTCGCCGATCTGGTCACACACCCGCGGCGGAGTGCCACCCTTGCGGCCTCTGTGAAAACGGCTATATCCACACGGCGTTCCGCATTCCGTCAGGAGGTACCCATGCGTTTCATCCGCGAACCCAAGGTGTATCTGGTCGGCCGTCAGAGGATTTCCGAAGAGGAGTTGGGCCGGTTCCTCGATGACCACAAGGCGGAGGCGTGGGAGACGGACACGGACGTCGGCGCCGAGGAACTCTGCGAGGTGGCCGGCCGGATGTGCTACATGTCGTTTGGCAAGGGCCGCAAGACCAACAAAGAGTACCTCGGCCATATCCTCGACGTCGGCCACGGTTCGGTGCTGGAACACGCCACGTGGAATCTCGTCTTTGCGGGCGTCTCACGATCCTTCACGCACGAACTCATCCGCCACCGGGCCGGAATGGCCTACAGCCAGCTTTCCCAGCGTTACGTCGACGAAAGCGAAACGGACTTCGTCGAACCCGACTGCATCGCTGAAGACCCGGAGCTGCATGCGCTTTTCGTTGAGACCTGTGAAGACGCCCAGGCCGCCTACGTGAAGCTGGTCAACAAGCTCGCCGAGAAGTTCAAAGGCGTCGAAGACCGCACCCTGCGTCGCAAGATGGCCCGCCAGGCGGCCCGTTCGGTGCTGCCCAATGCCACCGAGACGAAGATTTTCGTGACGGCCAACGCCCGCGCGCTGCGGAACTTTATCGAACTTCGAGCCAGCGAGCACGCCGAAACCGAGATCCGCAAGATCGCCGTGCAGGTGCTAAAGGTTATGCAGAAGGAGGCGCCGAATATCTTCGGAGACTACACGCTGCACGACCTGCCGGACGGCTCGCAGGAGGCGCGGACAGCGCACAGGAAGGTATAGATCTTGGCGCCTGGAGCTGCGGTGTCCGCACGAGGCCGGTCTTCACGATAACAGCGCGGTGTGGGCGGGACGCGGGAGTTACGGAAGCTTCTCGATCTCCTTCTGCGCCTCCTCGGCATACGTCGTGCCGGGGTACTTCTGCACGACCAACTCGAACTTCTCCTTCGCATGACCAGGCCGGTTGTTCATCAGGAAGTTCCGCGCAGTATTCAGAATCGGCGGAGCTTCCTTGTCCGCCACAGCCTGGACCTGCGCCTTCAGCGCATCGCGCGTTGCTTCGTCGGTCTTCAGCACCTCGATCCGCTTCTTGGCCTTAAAGACCGGAACGGTGCCTTCGTAACGATCATTATCGACCAGGCGCTGGTATCCCGTCACGGCCTTGGCCAGATCGCCCGATGCCTCCGCCGCTTCGCACTCCGCATACTCAACGTACGCCGATACATCCCTCCTCGACTTGAACGCCGAAAGCCGACTCACCGCCGTCACATGGGCCTTGGTAAAGGGGAAATCCCGCAACACCACCGAAAGGTGCTCGATAGCCTTGATGTAGTTGCGCGCAAGGTCCGCATCCTCCGCCTGACGAATCTCCTCCTGTGCCAGATGCTCCATTTCAATCAACATATTGCGTGCATTCTCCTGCATGGCCGAGACCGTCCCGTCGGCCATGGGAATGCTGGCGATCGTGATCGACTGAAAGAACGAAGCGGCCTCGCGGTAGTTCTTGGCCGTGAAACACTCACCCGCCACCTTCTCCAGTTCCTTGAGGTCCTTCAGGCTCCCCTTGAGATTGTCGCGGTAGTTCTTGTCCCTCATCGCCTCCTTCAGCAGTTCGGCACGCGTCTT
>CAYSBP010000615.1:0-1831 GCA_964429255.1 uncultured Planctomycetia bacterium | reverse complement strand
TCGGTGGTCGCGCAAGGCGAGGCCCGCAGGGAAAACCTGCGGGCCTTGCCGTTTGGGTGCATCACCGGACCTGCGGGCGAAAAATGCCGATACCTAAACCGTGGGGGACAGTTTAGGGAGTTGAAGCATGACGACTGTCCTGACGGAGTACGGGGCGCGGCGAGCGGAGTTCCTGAAGGAAGCGGCGGCCGCATTTGATCGGATGATGAAGGAAGATCAGGAACAGATGATCACCTTCGATCAGATGGAGGACCGGGCGCTGGAGGTCGGAGGGAAGCTGGAGCGGTGGCTCATGGAGCGCTGTCTGGCTGAATCCGCCCGGCGGAAGACCACTGGAGCAACGGCCTGTTGCCCGCATTGCAGGAAGCCCCAGCCCTTCACGGCGGCGCTGAAGAAGCGTCTGTTGAGAGGACGTACGGGAACGGTTTTCTTCGAGCGCCAAGAGTGCTACTGCCCTTCCTGCCGGAAGGCTTTTTTTCCCGCTGGACATAGCGTTGAAACTGGGCGCTGAGGGTTATGCGCCTGCGCTACTGCGCAAGATCGTGAGCCAAGGCGGGCGCTATGCCTTTGCCGAAGCGGCTCGCAATCTGAAACAGTTGGCCGAACAGGAGATCAGCGCACAGCATGTGCTACGGCTGACCGAGCGTATAGGCCGCGAAAGGGTGGAGCAGCGCGATCGGGAAATCGAAGCATTCAAGCAGAACCGCCTGGAGAGAGCCTATACCGAAGCACCCTCTGTGGCCGCGGTCATGTTGGACGGCGGGCGTGTTCAAGTGCGGGAAGAACCCTCGGGGCCAGGGGTAACGAAACCCGCATGGAACGAACCGAAGTATGGCTGTTTTCTGACGCTCTCGGCCAAGACTTCCCCGGTGGACCCACAACCCGAGCCGCCGGACAAGTTTCTGAATCGGGATCGCGTGCCCCAACTGGTGCGAGAGGTCCAACGCTTGCACGGTGCCACCAAGACGCGAGAGGAATCGAAAAGAACGAAGACGCCGGCCAAGCAGAAGAAACGGAAGAAGACCAAGCGAGCGAGCCGTGGACTCGTGCGCACGGTCATCGCGACGATGGCGGCGGTGGAGGTGTTTGGCTATCAAGTGGCCGTCGAAGTGTATAAGCGCGGTTTGGACCTGGCCGCACAAAAAGGCTGTGTGTGCGACGGGCAGGCCTCCAACTGGACGGTTTGGAAGGTGCATCTCAAGGATCTGGGGTTCATTCCCATCCTCGACTTCCTGCATTTGCTAACCTACCTGTATGCGGCGGCACAAGCGGCCGGCGGAAAGGAACAGGAGCGCTGGAATCGTTACGTTCGATGGCTGACGTGGGCGTGGCAGGGACACCGTGAGAAACTTCTGGTTGCGCTCAACGACGCGTGCGAGCTTGCCGGAAAACCGCCACGGGATGCGTCTGAGTCGGATCCGCGCAGCGTATTGGATAAAGCGCGCACGTATGTCACGAACAACTGCGACAAGATGGACTACCCCCGGTATCGCAAACTCGGGCTACCCATCAGTAGTGCGCCGGTCGAGTCCACGATCAAACAATTCAACAAACGCGTCAAAGGCACGGAGAAATTCTGGCGTCCCACGGCCGTGGAAGCGGTCTTGCAGATTTGCGCTGCGCAACTGAGTCAGGATGGCCGAGAGGATCGACTGTGGGCCTCGCCCCGCCCCTACCGTGCCGCTCGACACAAGCCCCTGCAACCGGCCGCCTGATTCCTACTGCAAGTCCGGTGATGCACCCGGCGCATCTGCAGGACGGAATATGTGTTTACAGGGCAGACATGATAGGATGCACAGTAAGGAGGTGTCACGATGGCTGGACGATTCGT
>CAYSBP010000614.1:0-1831 GCA_964429255.1 uncultured Planctomycetia bacterium | reverse complement strand
AAGGAGTGTTCCATGGGTCTGATCAGACTTGAGCAAGAAGGCAAGCAGATCATCCTGCACACGGAAGGTGCGGTCTGTGCCACCCGCCGTGAGGTCATTGAAAGTTCCATCTTCCAGAGCGTAGTAGACCTGTACTTTGCGCGCTTGCATGCACAGGACTCACCGCTGCTGGAAGCCTTCCCGAAACGATGGATCGAGGCGAACCGAAGTGACGGGGTCGTACACCTGCTGCGGGCGCTGGCCGAGGATTCGCTGGAACAGGTGTCTCAACTCATCCCGGATGGAAGCCACTTCCTGGAGTCGCATCCGCGCCGGAGGCTACATGAATTCCTGATGGGGTTGTACGATTTCTGGCGCAGTCATGATCGCTTCATGGTCTTGCACCTGGACGTGTCATCTGGGGAAAGGGGCGGACATACCCATCACGCTTTCGGCAATACCATCGAAACGCTGAACGCCCAGGTACGCGCCGTCTTCCGCGACATGCGGGAAAGAGTCATGGGTCATTCCCCGCACGTCTACCGACAGTTGGCGGCGGGGTGCAATATCGGCGTGATTGCTTCTCCGAAGCAGTCCAGCCTTCCAGCAGAGTATGAAAGTGTCCTCGGCGGCATCGACCTAATCCGCGTCCTTTGGATGGCTCCGCCGTTGATGCTGGATCCCCCGACGAACAAGCGTGGAGGCGGCTTCGCGAAGGTTAACGAGAGCCTTCTTCGCGGGATGGTGCTATCAAAGGAGAAGTGGCTGTGCTATCCGGCCCGTGTCGGACCCTTGGTGATCTTTATCTACTATCATCACTCGTTCATGGGGCTGGGCTGTTCCCTGGCTAATCTTTTCGATGTGGCAACCGAGCAGCAGTCATCGTCAGGACCGGATGCCATCTGCCTCTTCGGAGCGCCACCGGCATCGCTGGAACGCTATGGCGAGACCCCCGTCGTTTTCCATGACGACGAAAAGAACGGCCTCGTGGTCGGGGTTGTGCCCGCAGGAGATCGTTGGGCGTATTTCGGCTACCTCAAGAAGATGACCCTTGTCCTTCACAATGTTGTCATGATGAAGCGCGGTCGGATGCCGTTCCACGGGGCACTTGTCCATTTGGGCTTGAAGGGCGGCGCATCGGCCAACATCCTGCTTATCGGCGACTCAGGCACGGGAAAGTCTGAGACGCTGGAGGCGCTCCGCCTCCTGGGCCAGGAACAGATCCGAGATCTTCGTGTCATCGCCGATGACATGGGTTCACTAGAGGTTACTTCAGACGGACGCGTGCTGGGCTACGGAACTGAGACGGGTGCGTTCGTCCGCCTCGACGACCTGGAGGACGGGTACGCCTTCCGGCAGCTTGACCGGGCGATATTCATGAGCCCTCAGAAAGTCAACGCCAGGGTGGTTCTGCCCGTAACGACTATCGATGACGTGCTGTGCGGCCACCCGGTAGATTTCCTCTTGTACGTGAACAACTACGAAGAAGTGGATGAGCAGCACCCCATCCTGGAGCGGTTTACTGCTCCCGAACCAGCATTGGATGCCTTCCGCCAGGGAACCGCGATGGCCAAGGGAACCACCACTGCGACAGGGTTGGTCCACAACTACTTCTCGAACATCTTTGGGCCGCCGGCGTACCGAGAGCTTCACGACTCGCTGGCGATGAAGACGTTTGCCGCCGCCTATCGTGCCGGCGCCTATGTGGGCCAGGTCCGAACCAGGTTGGGAATACCGGGATGCGAGCGGGATGGTCCTGGCGCCGCAGCTGGGCAGTTGTTCAAGATGGTGGCGAAAGATCGCCGTTAGCCTGGAGATAATAGTTCGCACGTGCTGGCGCCGGAAAAGGGAG
>CAYSBP010000613.1:0-1834 GCA_964429255.1 uncultured Planctomycetia bacterium | reverse complement strand
TGTCGGGAAACCGCAAGTGGACGGTGGCGCGGGTATTCCCCGTGAGGCTCTTGCACGATTCAAACAGCCATCTGTCGCCCCTGCCGGGGCTCCAATAATTGCGTCCCTACTGGTTCAGTTGCCGAACACGATGCCGGTGGCGTTCGCGGTCCAGTTGCGTCGCATGATGGATGGTCTGAACGGGGCCGTCGCTTTCCCCGCCGCCGTCGGGTCGGCAGGCCGTCACCTTGTAGGTCACGATATCGTAGGCGCTGAAGTCGATGTTCCGGTCCTGAAATTCGCGCGCGGAGAGGCGTTCGGCCAGCGTCTCGTAGCCGGGCGCGCCGTCCACCGCCCGGTAGACGTTGAAGGCCAACCCCGGCCCGCCGTCCCACGTGAGACGGATGTCCGGCAGCGCGACGCAGAGGTTGCTCGGCGCGCCCACCAGTCTCTCCGGGCGCAGGCCCGTGATGACATACTCGCCGCCCTGCACCGTGTCGAAGGCGATCATGCCGTTGCCTTCGCGCGTCACATCCGCCGCCCGGCCGGCGGCATCGCGCACCACGGCGGCGCCGATGCCCGGGCAGGCCAGGCGGAGGCGGCCACCCTGCCTCGAGTGCACAGAAATGCGGCTGGCCGACCTGTCCTTCCAGTCAGCCGCCAGGACGAAGCCGCCCCGCGCGCACAGTCCGCTGAAACGCCCTTCCGGCCAGGCCTCGGGCAGCGACGGCAGCACGGACACAAACCCTTCATGACTCTGCAGCAGCATTTCCGCGATACCGGATGTGCCGCCGAAATTGCCATCGATCTGGAAGGGCGGGTGCGTATCCCACAGGTTGGGCAGGGTCCGGCGGCCCAGCAGTTCGCGCAACAGCTTGTACGAGCGGTTGCCGTCGCCGGTGCGCGCCCAGGCGTTGAGCCGGTGCGCCAGCGCCCAGCCGGTGGATTCGTCGCCGCGCTCGTTGAGCGTCACCTTGGCCGCGTCCAGCCAGGCCGGGGTCGCCCGGGTGATCAGCGTGCCGGGATGGAGCGCCACCAACTGCGAGATATGGCGGTGCCGGTACTCGCCGATCTCGCCATAGAAGTTCTCCTCCTCGTACTCCTTGATCTGGCCTGACCAGCCGATCTGCACCGGGTCGTAGCGGTCGATTTGACGTTGCTGCAACTCGACCGTTTCATTGCGTTCGCCAAGCGCGGCGGCGGCGGCCAGCAGATCACGGCCATTCTCCCGGATCATCTGCTGGTCGAAGGCGCAACCGACCGTCTGGTAATATTTCCCGTTGGGCGCCCAGGGGCCGTTGATCATCTGCTCGGGGGAGGCCGAGAACGAAGCCAGGAAGCGGCCACCATAATTGCGCACCGTCCTGGTGAGGAAGCGGGCCATGCTCAGCAAGGCGGGATAAGCGAGATCGCGAAGGACGGCCGGATCGCGGGTGAAGTCGTAACAGTCCCAGAACAGCTTCGAGGTCAGCCCGCCGGTGCCCGGTCCGGAGTGGCCGCCGGGGCCGGAAATCTCGTAGGCGTAGTTGCCCGTGCCGATGGTCCAGCCACAGGCGCCCGGCCGCTCATCGAGGTTTTCCGGGTTCTGTTCGCGGATATAGTCGGTGGCCAGCGCCTCGGCGCGCGGTCGGAAGGCCGCATAGAAAGCGGCATAAGCGGTAAACGTCTCGACCAGGTTCGTGACGAAGGCCGGCCAGTAGTTCATCTGCACGTTGATATTGTGCCAGTAGCCGCTGCCCCAGGGCGACTGGTCGTGGCAATTCCACACGCCCTGCAGGTTGGCGGGCAGGCAGCCGGGCCGGGAGGAACTGATCAGCAGATACCGGCCATACTGGAAGTAGAGCTGCTCCAGGTA
>CAYSBP010000612.1:0-1834 GCA_964429255.1 uncultured Planctomycetia bacterium | reverse complement strand
GGTCTCCCGATCGACAAGGCTCACGAGCAAGCCACCCTCCAGGCGGGCGGTGAAGGAAAGGGATTCGACAAAAAGAGTCTGGCCTTGAACGCGTATGTGCATCATTATGTCTCCTAACTACTAGACGCTCGCCCCTAACCCCCGGATACCCACCCGGGCTGTTTCTGCACTTCCTCGATGAACGCCAGCATGTTTTCCAGCGGCACGTCGCCTTCCACGGCATGGGCTGGCGCGAATACGTAGCTGCCGGCGCGCCCCAACTCGAGCAGCTTGCGCGTCTCGCGCCGCACGTCCTCGACCGTCCCGTAGGGCAACGTCTTCTGCGTCGAAAGCCCGCCGATGAAGGTCAGCCGGCCGCGGTATTTCGTCATCAGCGCTTCTACGTCCATCACCTCGGGCTGGAACGGGTTGAAGCCGTTCAGGCCGATCTCGATGAGGTCGTCAAAGAGTTCGTCCACCTTGCCGCACGAGTGGATCGTCACCATCCGGCCGGCCCGGCGCACCTCGCCGTACATGCGCTTCAACTGCGGCTTGATGAACTCCCGCCAGCAGTGCGGTCCCATCTGCAGACCCTGCTGCGAGCCCCAGTCGTCGCCGAAGTAGACGGCGTCAATATCATACTCCATGGCCTTCCGGATCTGGACGATATGGTGATCCGCGATCGCGCCCAGCAGCTCGTGGACGAAGGCGGGATGCTCGTAGAAATCCAGCATGAGATTCTCCATGCCGCGCAGCGTCCATGCCCGCTCGTACAGGGAGAAGCCGATCGAGAAGACGCGGAATCCGTCCTGGCCTGAGGCGATCGCCCGCGGAATGTCCTCGAAACAACGCGGGGCGAGCGGGTCCGGGAATGAGTAGCCGGCCAGGGTCGGCTCCGGGAGGAGATACTCCTTCACCACGCCGATGTCCTGGTCCACGCTGCGGTCCCAGACGACCCCGAAGCCGTCGCGCCACAGGTTGTCATGGCCGAGCGGCTCGAAGAAATCGCCCGGCCCCTGGCCGGTGGTCAGGACGTGCCCCCCCAGCATGTCCCGCGGCACCCGGTCCGCGCCGCCGTAGTGCTCCGCCAGCTTCCCGAACGCCTCGTGCGTGAAACTGAAAACCCAGGGCACATAGGGCGACCGTTCGCCTTGATAGACCATCCGCATTACATCTCGTCGTGTCAGTTTCATATTGTCATTGAGTGTCTGCATGTTATGCCTCCTCGTAAGTATTTTTTTTCAGCACGGCATATATTATTCATGAACTGCAGCCGGGCTGTCCTGACGCTGAATCGCGCGGCCACGGGCTTCGATTTCGGCGATCGTGGCGGCGGCGCCGCCGGTGGAAAGCGAGGTGCGGCTGGCCTCGATGTCGCGCTGGGCTGCGGCGATGTAGTCCGCGGAGTGGACAAGTTGCAGGGTCGCGATAGATGCCGGCGCGGGCACGGGATGCGTGAAGTAGCCCGTGGAGGGGGCCACGGCCGGCGGGATCTGCGGCGACAAAGGTTCCGTCGCGGGCAGGAAGTGCGCTACCGCAAAGAGCAGGATGGCGCACAGGAAGCGCGCCACGACTGCCCTCGGCCTGAAGCGTACTGACAATAGTTCGTTAGATGTCATGGGTTTCTCCTTTTTATTCGACATTCACATCGGTATAGAGCTTAAGCTTGAAATCTTCCTTGAGCGTATCGGTGATCAGCTCGGGCTCCAGCTCGTCGTGGTCCGCGAATGTTTCCAGCACCAACTTCACGCTCGTGCCCGGCGCCTGCGCGGCCAGCGGGGTCGGCTTCAAGTCGCGCAGGCCCCACTGCGCCACGCGGATGGTCTTGCCCGCGTAGGTGCCTTTCAGCACCTTG
>CAYSBP010000611.1:0-1838 GCA_964429255.1 uncultured Planctomycetia bacterium | reverse complement strand
GTCCGCCGAAGCGTCGTTTGCGTAGGTGGAAGCGGCCGTAACGCGAAGGTGGAAGAGACAGCCTGTGTTGGTTTACTAAAATCATACGGTTGACATGGATATGAACTCGGCTATAAAGGTGTCCATGCAAGGTGCTGAACAGAGCCCCTGGGTACCCGAGGCCCTCAGCCGCTTGGCTGGACTGCTGGGCGTAGACCGAGAACGGATGGCGCTTCGCCGCGGGGATGCCCAGACGGGGCTTCTGGCCGTACTTCGGCCCCAGCGCACCTCCTTCCTTCTATACGGCAAGACCCACTCCGATGCCGCCACCATCGCCTGGGCCGTGCATCAGGCCATGGAAGGCGCGGCGAAAGTCCGTCGAAAGACCACTCCGCTGATCGTCGTGCCCTATATGGGCCCCGTCGGCAGGCGCCTCTGTGAACAAGCGGGTTTGAGCTGGTTCGACCTCTCCGGCAATGCACATCTGGACTTGCCCGGACAGCGCGTGCACGTTGAAGGCAAGCCCAACGCATTCAGACAGCGCGGGCGGCCCAGTAGCGTCTTCGCGCCCAAGAGCGCTCGTCTCGCCCGCTGGCTGCTGATGCATCGCAACGAGCGACTCACCCAGCGGGACCTCGCCACCCAGACTGGATTGGGCAAGGGATTCGTCAGTCGGATCGTGCGGCGGCTGGAACAACTCAACCTCATCGCGCGCGACGCAGCCGGCGCTGTGGGCGTGCGTGATTTCGATGTCCTGCTGGAAGCCTGGCGCGAGGCGTACGATTTCACCAAGCACCGGATTCTGCGCGGGTTTGTTGCGGCCCGGACCGGCGATGCGATCGTGCGGCAGTTGACCACGGCCTTCACGCAGGCAGAGCGCTCATACGCGGCCACGGGTCTTTGCGCGGCATGGCAATACACGCCGTTCGCCGGATTCCGCCTGGTCGTCCTGTACGTGGACCGTCAACCCGATCCTGAACTCCTGAAGAAGGCCGGCTTCCACGACGAGGGCGAAGGCGAGAACGTCTGGCTGGTCATTCCCAATGACGAAGGCGTCTTTCAAGGCGCTCAGGACCGCGAAGGCATCCGCTGCGTCCACCCAGTGCAGGTCTACGTCGATTTGAAGCAGCATCCCGAACGGTCCGTGGAAGCAGCGCAGCATCTGCACGACGAGTGTTTGAGGAAACCCAATGTCTGAGAAGCCCAGGACTGCCGCGGAGTACTCGCCGACGCAAGCCCTCCGCGTTCGGCAGACGTGCCTGTATGTGGCCACGAGGCTTGGGGATCTGCTGAACGATCTGGTCGTCGTGGGCGGACTGGTTCCTTCATTGCTGATCGAGCAGGAGCACCTTGCGATCTGTTCTACGTGACGCGCAACTATGGGAGCGGCGTTTCGGATGTTGCTGAAAGACTCAAGCCTCTGCTGGGCGAAGCCATCGCCCAAGAGGCCATCGAGCATCTCAAAGGTGATTTCCTGGATCCAAACGGCCTGGGACCACGACGAGTGGCCGAGTTCCTGTACGAAGAGCCGCGCGCTGATGTGCAGACGGAGGTCGTCGGATTCGTACGCCGTCTTCTGGACGAATGCGGTCCGTAGAAATGACCTGAAGCAGGAGGACGCATGCGCTCTCAGGCTTCACCTACCTGATGGCCGTCCTGGCGCTGGGCATGTTCATGGCCTTCTCCTCGCTGGCACACAACCTCTGTCTGATGGTTCCGTTCGTGCGCTTGGCTATAGCGACCCCGACACCGAAGAATCGGGGGATCGTTTCCTCCCTCCAGATCTTGATGTAGATCCATTCTCCCCGTTCCGCCCGATTGCCGCCCGCCAACCGCTCAGCCCGCCCGCCAACCGCTCA
>CAYSBP010000610.1:0-1839 GCA_964429255.1 uncultured Planctomycetia bacterium | reverse complement strand
AGTCATATTCGGTCTTTGCTTTCGCGAACATCGCGACCAGGTCGGACTTCTGAAGCAGTTCAGAAGCATGCTCGCACAAGGAGCCGGCAGGGACGAACGACATGTTCGGAATAGTGGTCTGCTGAATCAGGTCGGCAAGCACGTGCTCACCTTGCAGGGCATCGGCAATTCCCGGCTCTCGCTCAAGACCGAGCGAGCGGTGCAGTCGCGGTCGTCTCAGGTCCATGTCAACCAGTAACACTCTGCTACCTGCCTGCGCAATCATGACGGCAAGATTCAGGGCCGTAATGGTCTTGCCTTCACCGGACTCAGCACTGGTGAACATGATCGTGTTCTGGCCCGCTTCCTTCAGCGCATTGAGTATTCCCGTCCGCAGACCCCTGTAGGCTTCAACTGCCCCGCTGGCATGTTCGTCGAGTACAATTGGTCGGACCGACGTCGCAGCTCCTCGCCTGGTCCAGCGCGGAATACCACCGAGGAATGGCGCACCGAGAACGGTTTCAACATCCTTTATCGTCTGCATCCTGTTGTCGAACAGATGCGCAACTATGGCAAGCCCGAAACCTGACCCAAGCGCGAGCACCAGGGACATCAATAGAATCTTCGGAATATCCGGCCAGACGGGCCTGCCGTTGGTTTTGACGGGGGCCATCATCACGAAATGGTCGGCCTTGAGCTCCTCGGACACCTTCAGATCGTGGAGGCGTCCGTACAAATTGTTGTACATGCCTTCCCGCCGACCTCGCACAAGCTGAAGTCGCCGATAGCCGGCCTGTTTCTGACTGGCAAGCCGGTGGGTGTTCCGCCAGGTGCGTATCGCGGACTCAAGTGCGTTCCAAGTGATCTTCAGGGCTGCAAGTCGATCCTTCAATCGACCAAGCGATACTTCAACAGCAATCTGGAGTGTCTCATCGATTTCCGCCATCTGTCTCGAAATGTCTTTGATCTCGGGATGCTCCGGCGTGAATTTCTCGAGCAACTTCTTCCTGCGCATCTCAAGCGCGGCGCGTTCAGCTTTTATCTGCGACCAACTCCGCATTTCGGGAGTCTCGGCCGCAATCCGTTCCGTGCCCGGCCCGGCGAGTGTTGCCCCGCTCTCCCCGGCTTCGGAAGCCTGGCTGTCCTCAAGCGCCGAGATCGACCCGGCTTGCCTGGTGAGATCATCAACGTGCCCGACAACAACGGCATCTTCGCCCTTGAGCATGGGATACAGTGATTCAATCATCATCATCTCAGTCGTAAGCTGGCTCTGGCGGCCCAGAAGGGCCATCAGGTAACTGCTCTCCATCGTGCCTCGTGCGGAGGTGATCTCCATCTGGTTCAGCCGCGCGTAATCGATGATGTCGTCTTCCGCGTCGCCGATTCGTTCTTCCAGAAGCGAAAGCTCCTCTTCAAGCATTTTCGAAGCAATCCCTGACGATTCGCCTCGGACGTAGGCCTGCTTGTCCTGAAATTCACTCCATAGAGTAGTGATGTATTCGACAGCGTATTCCGGCCGCCTGTTTCTGATGCTGATTTGAAGCACGCTCCCTTGGCCACGCATTTGCGTCGCCCTGACATCCTCTTCCATCTCTTCCAGCCCGCCGAGCTTTTCACGCCACCGGTCCTTAAGCTGGTCGATTGTCCGCGCCCGCATCTCTTCTCCCTCGAGCAGCCATATGTACGACTGTATGGATCGCCATGCACTGGCTTCCGTGGAAACGGCAAGCATTGGATCGCGCCATATCATGACGGTACACCTAGTGAGGTATTCCTTCGGCGCAAATGTCAGGTAAAGAACGCCGCCCAGGAGACACACAAGAAGGCAAAGCACAATGAGTTTCCAGCGGAAGACGATGA
>CAYSBP010000609.1:0-1842 GCA_964429255.1 uncultured Planctomycetia bacterium | reverse complement strand
TCATCTCCATCGAGATCCGCATGCTTACCCGCGACTTCGTCGCGTGAAAGCATGGCACCCGGCCCGTCGACGCCGTCAATCTAGCACTACAGCGCAAAGTTACTCCCGATACACGTCCTCATTCTGCTCAAAGCGAGGCCTCGCCAGTGTAATTCTCGAAGCGTTCTCTTGCGATGGCCGACCTTTGCCTCGGTGTTGTGGTGTCGTGTGTAACTGATTTTCATCGCCGCCTTCTGCAATACTTGCTTACGAGCAGATCGCGGAAGCACGACGGCTTCGAACCATACGGACAAGGCTTCGCGAATCTGGTTGACCGTCAGGCTCTCGACGGGGTACGTGGGACGATTGTCGCCGGGCTCCCTGTAGGGAAAAAACGCCGGCTTCTTCTTGGGCTTGCTCCTGGGTCATCAGTTTCTCGCGTGCCTTGTTCAGATAGAGATGGCTCACTTGGGTCAGATACATGTGGCGATGGATCGCTTGCCAGCCGCGAACCTCGAAGTGATCGAAGCCCAATTCGTCTTTGTCTTCCTGAAAGCATTGTTCGATCGACCATCGTGAATAGCCCACGTAAGTGAGCCATTCAATCGGCGTTCCGGCCGGCGCGTTAGAGACGAAGAACTTGAGCACTTCCGGTTCTTCCGGATTGCGAGCAACCATCAGCCAGTGATCGCGCGTCGGCAAGCCCTTTCGTTGCATCCAAAAGCGAATGACCTTGACCTCGCGAACCATCGGCCCCTTCTCTGCATCCTTGAGATGAATGGCCATCCACGGCTGATCCCGAAACGCAGGCGAATGACGCAGCAACTTACCCACTTGGCTGGCTTTGGGGGTACCACCGGCCAACCTTGGAACAGGCTTTTTTCTGCCACCTCGACGCATCTCCCGCGACGTCAACCGGTGAACCAGCTTCGGGTACACGGCCCAACCGTAGAAGTCGGAAGGCACCTCCGCCACATAGGTCTGACCGAGTCCGTCCAGGCCATCGAGGAACGCATAGCTCTGGCCGTAATGCTCATCGAAGGTCCACGCCGCCACGCGAATGCCGTTGGCCAAGGCGCGTTTGATCTGCGCCAATGCGATCTCGGGCTTGGTACGATGGACCGCATCTTCGGGAATACCCGCAGCTTCCCGACGGATCGGATCGTTCGCCCAACTCGTCGGCAGAAACATGTCACTATCCAACAGACAGTGAAAGCCGCCCACCGTATATCCCAGGTGAACACTCACAACACAGTTGTCCACCTTCCCCGTGCTTCCGCACCACTGACGCTGAACCGTAGCGGTGTGATGACCTTTCTTCGGACAGCATGTCTCATCCACTGATCCGATGGCCTTGGGATGGGCATGATCCCGCATCACAAGCTGTTGCACGCGATCCACGGCACGATCCTCGTCCCACTTCAGCAAACTCAGGAAAGCCTGCAACGATCGCGGCGGCACCCCGGCCTGCAACGCCATCGGCTCAACGCTCTTGCGATGAAGATTCGAGTTCTGCCCACGCACATAAATGGACAAATATGCCTCGGTGTCGCACCGCCCAAAACAATCCGAAAACTCCGCCAGGAATCGCTCGATCCCGCGCCCAACCTGTGCAATCTCAAACGCATCCATGCTCGTCGCTCCTTCCTGCCGCGTAACGCACGCCGCTTTCAGGAGTTATCGAGCTTGACCGAAAGTATTCTTGAGCTTACTTTGCGCTGTAGTGCTAGTTACCGGACAATTCACAGCCCGAAATCGGCGATAAGCCACTCTCCAGGATGAGGTTGGAGATTCAGTGTCACGGGGCGCCTGAAACCCGGCCACTCAGGGGCGCCTGCTGTTCGGCCGCACAGACCCCTAACT
>CAYSBP010000608.1:0-1842 GCA_964429255.1 uncultured Planctomycetia bacterium | reverse complement strand
TCGACCTCCTCCTCTGTTTCGCGCAACCGTCCGCAGGACGCAGGGGAAGCAGCGGACCTTGCCTTCAGGCTACATCCCTCTGTACCGCGGCCCGCCGCCGCCTTGCGGAACCTGCCAGCGGATGTTCTCGTAGGGGTCCTTGATATCGCAGGTCTTACAGTGGAGACAGTTGGCTGCGCGGATCAGGAGTCGGGGTTCTTCCTGCTCTTCCGCCCGCCATTCGAACACACCTCCTGGACAGAAATGCTGGCACGGGTTGCCATATTCCTCGCTGCACCAGCGCCGGCAGATCTCCGGATCGGGGACCAGCAGGTGGGCGGGTTGGTCTTCAGCGTGGATGGTTCCGGAGTGGAAGAGGCTGGTGTCCTTGTCGAAGAACAACCGGCCATCCGGCTCGGGAGGGGCCCATTGACGCACGGCCTTGTTCAGCGGCTTCAGCCTGGCATAGTCCGGTGGCGCGATGTCCGGTGCGATCCAGTCACCGGCAGCACCGAAGGCACGGACCAGGTCGTGCGCCCGTCCGCGGACCAGGCTTTTCGAATACGCGGCACGCCATGAACGGAACTTGCGCAGGTCTTCGCCGGCCCACGATCCTCGCAGACCGTCCTCGTAGGTCCGCAGCCGTTGCGCCGAGAAATCGTTCTCCTCGATCGCCGCCGCAATCGTATTTCCCGCCAGGCGTCCGGAAAGGATGGCCAGATGAGCGCCTTTTTGGCGTGCCGGGTTCAGGAGTCCAGCCGTATCGCCCAGAAGCACGGCCCCATGGGCCGTCAATCCCGGAATCGAGGACCAACCGCCCTCTGGCAGCGCCTTCGCCCCCGCCGCCGACAGCGTGCCGCCGTCGAGCAGCGACTGAATCAGGCGATGGCTCTTCCACCGCTGGAACTCTGCATGTGGATCCACCGTTGGATCGCTGTAGTCCAGGCCGAGCACGAAGCCAACCGCAACCGTTCGTTCGGAAAGACCATAAATGAATCCGCCGCCAAAGAGTCCGCCACGCCTCTGGTGGAGCGGGTATCCGAAGGTGTGCCGCACCCCGCCAACCGGGAAACGACCGGCAGGCACTTCCCAGATCTCCTTCAGGCCCAACCCGAAGAGCGGCGGCCGTGCGCCCGGCGCAAAAACCTCGCGCTCCAGCAATCGCCGTGTCAGGTTCCCGCGCACGCCCTCGGCCAATACCGTCACCTTGGCCCGGATACAGGCCCCCGACTGGAAGCTCACGCCGTGCGTGCCGTCCTTCTTCACGCCGGAATCCCGGCAGATGACGCCTCGCACGACGTCTCCTTCCACGATCGGTTCGGCGGCAGCCACGCCTTCCAGGATCTCGACGCCTTCGCTTCGAACCCGGTTCGCCATCCAGACCGTCCAATCGCCCAAGCTGACCAAATGGTTTCCCCTGTTGCTCAGGTAGGCCGGCACCAGAATTTCCGGGATGCGGGTGGCACCCTTACGGTTCAGGTACAGGAACTCTTCGGTCGTCACCTGGGGTCCTGCGGGGGCGCCAGCCTGTTTCCAGTCGGGCATCAGTTCGTCCAGCGCGCGCGTTTCGAGGATGCATCCGGACAGGATGTGTGAACCGACCGAGGGACCCTTTTCCACGATCAATACCGACGGGGGGACCGAGGATGAGCGATCTTTCCACGCGCGCAGGATCTGCCACGCGCAGCTCAAGCCTGCGGGGCCTGCACCGACCACCAGGACGTCGATCTCGATCGTTTCCCGTTCCACCATGTGGGAACAGTAACGGTTTTCGCAGGCATCGTCACGTGAAACCGTCAGGGTAAGAACCCATTGGATCGGCCTGCGCCAGGGGGCGGCCTTCACCCTGGTGGAACTCCTCGT
>CAYSBP010000607.1:0-1846 GCA_964429255.1 uncultured Planctomycetia bacterium | reverse complement strand
TTGTTCGCGCAAGTCGACGCGCGTGAGCCGTGCGTCGGAGAACCCCGCCCGGAGCGTCACCCTCTGCTCCGCCTCGGCAACGCTCCAGAAGCGCACGATCTCTCCACGGCCGTCCTGCGCGCGTTTGAAGGCACTGACGATCAGATGCGCGCCTTCGAGCATGAAGGGCACAATCTTCGCGGGCACGGCCACGTCGGGGAAGCGGCCCGGTTCTACGCGCCGCCAGCCATCGCGGTGGGCATTGGTGAAGTGCCACGGCGAGCGGTTGGTGTCCACCGGGATCTCGACGCCGTCGCGGTCGGCATAGAAGCCGGTCGTGGCGTGGTCGTGACCTTCGTTGGGATGCAGGCTGTCGCCCGTGACATTGACCACCGCAGGGTTAAGGAAGGCAGCGGCGCTCTCCGCGACCTGCCCCGTACGCCAGTCACCGTCATGCAGCCGCAGCGCATACTCATGGGTCACGCGGCCGCGCAGTTGTGCGCCGGGCGTCTGCCACGTGCCGCAGAGGAACACAAAGTCCACAGACCGCAGCAGCGTCACTTCCAGCTCCGTGCCCTCCGGCCGCGGTACGATCTCGTATTCGTGGATGCCCTTGCCGAGGAAGGCCAGGCCGCCGCCCGTGTCGGCGATATCCACAAAGGAGCGCAGGGGGTGTGAATTCTGGCCGGCATCCGCAGGCCACCGCTCGGGATTATTGGCATGGACGGCGAAGCTCGCATCGGCATGAACTTCGGTTGTGCGCAGGCCTGTGGGCAGGATTAGGCGAAGTCGCTGATTGCCGGCCGGATTCTCAATCGTGGTCACGATCCGCAGTTGGTCTGAGCCAGCTTCGAGGGTCAAGATCGAGGTCAGGGTGATGACGCAGGTGCCGATGCGCGTGCGCGCCTGTCGGTCGTATTCCCTGGGTACCCGCAACTGTGTGCGCACTTCGAGCCGGCTGCGCAACGGACCGGCCGAGAGCCGCCGCACGCGCGCCTTGCCGCCGCGCGTATCGCGCCGGACATCGTTGGCCAGCGGTTCGAAATAATAGCCGCCGCCCAGGTCGGCTTCTTGGACAAAGTAGTGCGTGCCATGCAAAATGGAACCGCGGCGCAGATCCGTGAGGTTGAGTGTGCCATCGGGGCGCACGTCCACGCGCAGCAGGCCGTTGTCCAGGCTGCGGCCACGACACTTCACGGCCGGTCGGGGGCGAGCCGCGCTACCGTGCGTCACGGCGAGGCGTCGCACTTCGCCCGGCGCGAGACCGGGAACATAGGCGCAACCGCGGCCTTCCCAGCAGGCGACCGCGCAGTCGGTGTGCACGATCCGGAGTTTTTCGACGGTCTCGAACTGGATGGGGCGGAGCGTTCCGTCAACGTCCTCGAGACAGAGCGAGCGCTCGGGCGGGGCGGGCAGACGGAGCACGAGATCCACCACCGCGTGGCCAGCGTTGAGCCCGGCGTAGACGATCGCCGTGGGTGCGCTGCGTCGGCGCGCTTCGGCGTTCAATCGATCGAGCGCGGCATCGGCCACGTCCGTGCCCAGTTCGATGGCCTTGAGGAAACGACCGTTCACCTCGTCGTGGACCCGGTCCTGGCTGCAGCCGCAGATGGAATCGTGCGCGTGGTTCTGCAGTGTCAATGCCCAGGCCTTGCGGAGGAAGGCGCACGCGGGCGGCTGGCCGAAGCGGCCGGCGATGGCATCGAGGGGCTCCGCGAGATTCTCAATGAACATCCGTGCCCTCTCGTTCAGGAGCTTGTTGTCGATGCGGCTGGACAAGGTCCCGTGCAACTCGCCCGCCCCGAGGTGGCCGCGCAATTGGCCTTCCCAGGTCTCCATCGCCGCCGGCAGGTCGCGCTTCCATGCT
>CAYSBP010000606.1:0-1851 GCA_964429255.1 uncultured Planctomycetia bacterium | reverse complement strand
GGCGGTCAAAAAGGTCGTTGCCGTTCATGGCGGTCAAGAGTAGACCAACCCGGCTTTTTCGTCTCATGTCGCGCGGCCGTTTCGGTCGCGCCCGAACGCTGAAAGGGAGGATGTCACATCATGCCGAAGGCCGCTCGTGTTCCCGACGTGGAAGGCAAGTTCAAGGCTAACGCGCCCGTCATCGGCGTCTTCGTGGCCGGCGATCCGCGCATCGACCAACCCAGCCGCCAACGCTGCCAGAACGTCCTGAAGATGGCGGCCAACATCCTGGCCGAACGCGTCAAGATGCCCGACGGCTCGGCCGTGAAGGTGGTCTTCTCCAACACGCTGGTCGACGGCGAACCGCAAGCCGACATCGTGGCCAAGCAGTTCAAGGAAGCCGGCGTCAACATCCTCGTCTGCACGCCGGACACGTGGGCCTTCCCGCAGCTTTCGGTCATCTCGCTGCTGCAGCAGTTCCCAAAAGACACGCCGTTCAACCTGACGGTCGGCAACAGCGGCCCTAAACCCGGCGTGGTCTTCGCGCATGCCGCCAACGGCGCCCTCGCGCAGTACGGCCGTCTGGCGCACCTGAACGTCGGCACCTGGCCCGACACCGGCATGAATCCTGTCATGACGCCGGCCACCGCAGATGCGCTGGTCGACTGGGCCTTCGCGGCCGTCACGACGCAAGCGTTCAAAGGCCGCCGTGTGGTGATTTTCGGCCACGATTCGATGGGCATGGAGACGGCGCTCGCGCACATCCTCCCGACTCGGCAGCATTTCGGCATCGAGATCACCCGGCTGGATATGAAGTTGCTGGCCGACATGCTCAACAAGAAGGCCTACCAGCCCAAGGAACTGAAGAACCTGCGCGGCTTTGTCGACAAGCACCTCGGCAAGCGCCTCGAACTCCGCGACCAGGCGGACAGCGACCGCTTCGATCAGAGCCTGGCGCTGTACCTCATCAGCCGCGACATTCTGAAGGAGCTGAACGCGGTGGGGGGCGGCTTCATGAGCCAGCTCGAATGGGGCAGCGATCCGCGCGGCATCCCGCTGCCGGTGGCCGATGCCATGGAGTCGTTCTTCAACTCGACGTTCGATCACCGCGGCCGCAAAGTTCCGGTGCCGTTCGCGACGGAAGCTGACGTACAGGGCCTGCTGACCATGCTCTTCTTCTCGGCGCTGGCCGGCGGCGCGCCTCCGCTCTTCATGGACTTCCGCAAGGTGTGGGAGCCGTGGGAACTGGCGGAGTTGGCCGGCAAGGTCGGTGTAAAGCTGCCGAAAGATCAGGCGTGGGCGACCAAAGGTCTGGTGGACGGCGACAACTCGGGCAGCGCGGCCTTCGACTGGGCCGCCAAGCCCGGCACGTCGGTGGACGAGATCATGAAGGGGGTCTCGATGCCGCTGGCCGATTCCGGTTACTTCCCCGGGATGGGCAATAGCGTCACCTTCATCACGCCCGGAGGGATCGACGGCATCGCCGGCCGCCTGGCCTACAGCAGCCTGACGAACATGTTCACGCTGCTCTGGGACGAAGCCTCCTCGGCCGAATTGCCGGCGAAGCTGGCCACGGCGCTCAGCCAGTGCACGACCAGCACCTGGCCGCACACGTGGGTGGTGCCGAAATACGCGACGATGAACGAGTACAAGCACCTCGCGCCGGCCAATCACTTCCACATGGTCTGGGGCCTCAAGCCCGCGCGGCTGCAGTTCTGGATGGACCTGAACAACGTCCTATCCCCAAAGGCCTGGTCGAACCGCCCGGCCTACGTGGAAGGCACAGACCGCCCGACACCGCTGGTGTACCTGCTCAACGGCGGGGAGGAGACAGCGAAACTCGCGTTGGGACGGAAGGCGTAGCCATCGGCA
>CAYSBP010000605.1:0-1869 GCA_964429255.1 uncultured Planctomycetia bacterium | reverse complement strand
CTCCCTCGTCATCGCGTGAGCCGCAGAGCCATGCCCGTTGCCGGATGCTCCATATCCGTAAGTCTGGAAACTCAGAAAGAGCGCTGGCCTGCGCTTTGCGACCTCTGCTCAAAGGGTCGGTGCGGGCGACATTCCTTCGTGTTTTCCGGAAATCCGGACGCCGAAGGAGGAGAGCCATGTCCAATCGTCAAGACGGGAAGGCTGGCGCGCCCTTTGTTGTAACGCACCCGTGCGACACCGCTGAGAAACGCTTGGCTCCTTCTCGCGTTCCGGATGGTGTCGAACCCTCGCACGTACCCCTCACACCAGTGGCGCTCCAAATAGCAAAAGGAGCAATACATCTATGAAGCGAACCATTCGAGGCCCTGGGCTTCTCACTGCGCTTGCACTGGTCGTTCTCGCCCTTTCTGCGACGGTCCTCTGGGTTGTCTCTCCGCTGAATAGAACCGCAACGCAGCCGACGTCTGCGGCCACGTCGCCCTCCAAAAGTCATCGGTCTGGACCGCTTGCCCACACTGAATGGAGCGTGGCAGATCCCGGCCAGTTGGACGTGACGCCTGAGGTTGCCGCGCCGCTCCACCCGTACGTTGTTCCGCCTGCGATTGAACGGCTTCTGGATGGCGCCGAGACCCTTGCCGAGGAACGGGATCGTGCGCTCGACCTCCAATCGAAACCGGACCACCAGATCATCGAGCGCCGCCGACTTCTCAGGGTCAAGAACAACCGGAAGACGCCGGAGGTTGTGGTGAAAGAGCGGGTGATCATCGAAGGCGGCGTCATTCGGATTCTGCACCAGGAACTTCATGCGGCCGACCAGGTCATTGTCCAGCTGAAGAGTGGAACGCCAGCTGCCGCCCTTGAGAAGCTGAACGATCGTTTCGGGGCCCGGATCATCAGGAGAATGATTGCGTCCGACACCTACCTGGTGCGATTGCAGGAACGCTCGATCGCAGCTGTTGAAAAGGCCGTTGCGTCCTACCACGCGGAGGCCGCGACGATCTCGATCGCAGAACCCAACTACATTCTGCATGCCATTGAAACAGCGCCCAATGACACGTATCTCACCAGCCTGTATGCCATGCGGAATACGGGACAGACGGGCGGCACGGCCGGCGCCGATATCAAGGCGACCATGGCGTGGGACATCACGACCGGAAGCGCCAATGTGCTCGTCGGCGTGATCGACACGGGTATCGACTACCAGCACCCGGATCTGGCGGCCAACATCTGGACCAATCCGGGCGAGATCGCCGGAAACGGTCTGGACGACGACGGAAACGGATTCATTGACGACATCCACGGCTGGGATTTTGCCTCCGACGACAATGACCCCATGGACGGGCACTATCACGGCACCCACTGCGCCGGCACCATCGGCGGCGTGGGAAACAACGGCCAGGGCGTCGTGGGTGTCTGCTGGACCGTCAAGATGGCGGCGCTCAAATTCTTGAGCGATTCGGGATCCGGTTTGTCATCGGATGCCGTCGAAGCGATCTACTACGGTACAAGAATTGGATGTCACCTGACGTCAAACTCCTGGGGCGGTGGCGGATTCTCGCAGACGTTGAAGAACGCCATTGATGACGCCGGTGCCCATGGGGTGCTCTTTGTCGCCGCAGCCGGGAACAGTGCCGGCAACAATGACACGACCCCCTTCTACCCGGCAAGCTACACCAGCAGCAACCTTATTGCGGTGGCCGCTACGGACCATAACGATGCGTTGGCCGGCTTTTCCTGCTACGGACTCACCTCGGTCGACCTGGGTGCGCCTGGCGTAAGCATCTACTCCTGCAAACCCAACAACTTGTACCAATCGCTTAGCGGCACATCGATGGCCACGCCGCACGTGGCCGGCGTCTGCGCCCTGGT
>CAYSBP010000604.1:0-1873 GCA_964429255.1 uncultured Planctomycetia bacterium | reverse complement strand
GTCGACAAGGTGCTCATTACGCCACAGGGAAGAACAACAGGCTGAGCCCGACCGGTAGCACGCACCACAGACGCGGAGAGCTGACGTGTCTCGACGCGTGTCCCTAAGAAACCGGCCGCGCCGGTCCTCCACGCGCTCGACCACCCTGACCGACGCACGGCCCTCATCCTGCCCCGGCACTCGATCCGTGACTGAAGAGACGACGGTAAGGCACCAACGAACGAATTCGGCGGTCCCGCGTGCTTCTGCAACTCGTTCCAGACCAGCTTCCACCACTGGGTGAAGACGAAGTACGGCAGTAAGTGCCTATTAAACACGACATTTTTATGGTTGTATCTGTTTGCCATTAAACAAGTTGCATGCTTATTTTTATTTCCTTGAACGAAATCAGGGCGATTCATATATAATGCCCATAGGATTGATAGGAAACGGTGGAGATGAAGATCAGTCAGAAGACCGACTACGCGCTTCGAGCTCTGTATGTGCTTGTGCAGCGCCAGCCTTCCGGCGATGCGGTGCGGACGGCGGAGATTGCGAAGCGGGAGAAGATCCCGATGAAGTTCCTGGAGGCGATCCTTGTCGAACTTCGACATGCCGGTCTGGTGCAGAGCCAACGCGGTGCGGAAGGTGGCCACCGGTTGGCGCGACCGGCGTCCGAGATCACGGTGGGCGAGGTTTGGCGTGCCTTGGATGGGCCGCTTTCGCCTGCGGGGGAACTGTCTGGCGGCAGAAGCGAAGGCTCCGCGGGAGGAGCCTTTCAGTTTGTCTGGGAGGGTGTTGAGACGGCCGCGTCCGGCGTTGTGGATGCGGTATCGCTGGCAGAGGTGGTTCGCCGTGCCGAGACGCGGTGCGGCGCGCTTGACTTTTCGATCTGAAGAACAAACCCGATAGGGAGAGGAGAACAGCCATGCCCATTTACGAAGACAACAGCCTCAGCATCGGCCGGACGCCGTTGGTGAAGCTCAACCGCCTGACGCAGGGCCTGCCCGGCACGGTCGTGGCGAAAATCGAGGGCCGCAATCCGGCCTATTCGGTCAAATGCCGAATCGGTGCCGCGATGATCTGGGCCGCCGAAAAGGAAGGGAAGCTCAAGCCTGGCTCGAAGGACGTCACGGTAGTCGAGCCCACGAGCGGTAACACCGGCATCGCACTGGCCTTTGTCTGCGCCTCGCGCGGGTACCCGCTGGTGCTGACGATGCCCGAGACGATGTCGCTGGAGCGCCGTCGTATGTTGAAGGCCTATGGTGCCGAGTTGATTCTGACCGAGGGTGCCAAAGGCATGCCGGGCGCCATTGCCAAGGCCGAGGAAATCGCGGCCAGCGATCCGAAGAAGTACTTCATGCCACAGCAGTTCAAGAATCCCGCGAATCCAGAGATTCACTTCAAGACGACCGGGCCCGAGATCTGGGATGATACGGACGGCACGATCGACATCCTGGTCGCCGGGGTCGGCACGGGCGGCACGATCACAGGCGTTTCGAAGTACCTGAAGAACGAGAAGGGCCGGAAGATTCAGAGCATTGCCGTCGAACCGGCCAACTCTCCGGTGTTGACGGCCATCCGTCAGGGCGAACCGCCCAAGCCGGGCAAGCACGTCATCCAGGGCATCGGTGCCGGTTTTAAGCCCGCCGTACTGGACCTGAACCTGGTCGACGAGGTCGTAACGGTGACGAACGAGGAGTCGCTCGACATTGCACGGCGCTTGCACAAGGAAGAGGGCATCTCGGGCGGCATCTCCTGTGGCGCGGCCACGGCCGCAGCACTGAAGGTGGCCGCGCGCCCGGAGAACAAAGGCAAGCTGATCGTCGTAGTCCTGCCGGACGCCGGAGACCGGTATCACTCGTCGCTGCTCTTCCAGGACATCGCGGTGTAG
>CAYSBP010000603.1:0-1879 GCA_964429255.1 uncultured Planctomycetia bacterium | reverse complement strand
GATGGATTGAGGACCGGGTGGATGGCGCTAAGCCTATTGCCGCAACCGAAGACGGTTAAGACCTTGGTCGGATTCTTCGACTTCAAAGAGGTCGACACGATCTATATCTCCAAGCGTGCCTCCGCCCGCGTCAAACGCACGGCTACGCTTCTGGCGGCCGAACTGTATCGCCACCATCACTTGGATTACCAGGTGCAAACCTCTCCCAATGTGGACGACCCGCATGGTTGTCTGATCACACATCACACGCGTGGGGGCGTGTTTGTACCCATGGCGCTGGAGAAGGCACAGGGTTACGAGATGGTTGCGGCCGGCCACACGCTGGCGCTCTCGGCCTTTGACGATGGGGGGTTTTACGCGGGCACGCGGACGATTCGCCAGTTGCTGCAGGAAGGCACGCGGATTTCCGCCCTGAAGATCGAGGACTGGCCCAGCGTGCCGCTTCGCGTGCTGCACCTGGACTTGCAGGGCCTGACGCCCAACATGCTGTCTTTGAAGGAGTTGGTTGAACGCGCAGGGCTGCACAAATTCAACGCGTTGTTGATCGAATACGGCAACCGCTTTCCCTACCAATGCCTGGGTGAACATGTCGGCCCGCACGCCTTGTCGGCCGATACGCTGAAGGAGTTCCTGGCCGACGTGGAGGACAATGGGCTCGAGGTGATCCCCATGCTACCCTGCGTGGGTGGTCTCGAGTTCATCCTCTCCCTACCCGCGTACCGCGGGCTGGCGGAAGTAGCGGACCAGCCATCCCAGGTCTGCCTGGCGAATACCAAGGGCGAGAAGCTGCTCCGGGAGATGTACAGGGAACTGTTGGCCGCCCATGCGCGGTCGCAGTACGTGCACATCGGTCCGGGACGCACGAACCAACTGGGGCAGCATCCGTCGAGCAAGTCGGCGGCGGGCAAGGCCGGTTTGCCCGGTCTGCTCCTTCAGCAGGTACTTAAGTTCGCGCGGCAGATCAAGAGCGATGGCAAGACGGCGCTCATTGGCGAAGAAGCGCTTCGGGATGTGTCGCCGGAACTGTTGAAGGGCCTGCCCAAGCAGACGGGTGTGGTGTATTCGGCGTTTGAGCCCAATAACGGTCAGTTCACGGACGAACTGCTTCCCCATCTCGACCGCTATCGCGCCGCGGGTCTGCGGGTCCTGGGCGCGTCCAGCGTTCGGGGGCATTCGCTCGCGTCGAACGTCCCCCATTACCGCCACGCGTACGACAATATGGACTGGTGGGTCGAGGCGGCCGAGACGCGTGGTCCTATCCTGGGACACGTGGCCTGGGGGCCGGCACGGTGTGGTTTCTACACGACCCCGGTCGATCCCTTCCCGGTGGTCTGGCCGGCATGGATGTATGCGGCCGAGCGGTGCTGGGCGGGAATGGACTCCAGCCGCGAATCGTTCGAACGGCGTTTGTTGGTGGGGTTCTATGGTTTGCGACCGGATGCCAGCGAGGTGTTGTTGGCGCACTACGGGATCAACGAGGACCACGCGGCGGAAGCGGCCATCGTGTTGAGCAACGCCAAGGCGCACGTGCGGCGCAACCGCGATGTGCTCGAACTGCTGGAAGCGCTCGCGCGGTTGGAAGATTTTGGGCGCGAACGCCAGCGTTTCACCGAGTTGATCGCTTCCCTATTGCCGCGGCTGGAATCCGGGCGCGCCGATCCGGCCGAGGTGCGGCGTCTCCGCGGCCATCTGCCCGTCTGGATCCGGGAGATCGACCGCCAGAAAGAGGAATTGACCCGACTCCTCCTGCGCCGGTTCCATTTCTCGGAAGTGGACGAGTTCGTCAGCGACCGACTGCTGATCGCCGAGCGGCTGATCCATTATGTGCAGAGCATCCTGCGGCGCGGGTAGGCCCACCTGACCGGCGCGTCGCGGTCCA
>CAYSBP010000602.1:0-1880 GCA_964429255.1 uncultured Planctomycetia bacterium | reverse complement strand
ACGAGTGGGAGAAACTGACTCCCGACGCCCTGGCCGCCATGAAGCCCGAGCGCACGTGGGAGGAGGAGTTCTGCCCGCTGGGCGAGAACAATCAGACGGCCAACCAGGAGCACGCCGTCAAGGTCCAGGACATGAGTGAAGGCTTCTTCCTGGTGGCCGCCGAGGCGCGCTACGCGCCGGTCCTGGCCGGGCAGAAGTTCGCCGTCAGTCACGTCGCCCTGTACGTCCGCGCCGCGTGCAACCGGGCGATCGTCGTCGCCGTGAACCGCACGACCGGCGTGCCGGTCAGCGGCGTTCCGGTCCAACTGACGGTCAAGAGTCGAGCGTCTTCCAGGAATCTCCTTGCCCGGGGCGGCGAAAAGAGTGACGCCTTCAGGCGTGGTTTCGAGAAGCAGGACTTTACGCCGGGCAACGAGCCTTCGGCCTGGCCGGTGCTCCCGCCTGGCGATCTGGCGCAGTACCGCGAGGGCGCCGAGTTGAGGGCGCGCTATCCGGACGGCGAGCAGACCTTCAACGGAAAGACCGGTGACGACGGGCTGACCGTCTTCGATGTGGACATCGGCCGGCCGGAGTACACCTACTCGTTGCACGCGCGCCGCGTCGGTCCGGGCGAGGCGGAAGTGAGCGTCGCCTATGTCGAACCTGACACGCCCGCCGATCACCTGAAGAGCGTCGTCTGGTTCTCGCAACCCGTCTATCGCCCCGGCGGCACGGCCAGATTCAAGGGGATCATACGGCGCTTCAACGGGATCCGTGTCGCTCCGCACGAGGCCGGCTGGAAGGACAAGGTAACCGTTGAGGTGAAGAACGATAGCGGGATGCTCTGGAAGGGCGACTGCGCGGTCACCACGGCCGGTGCGTTCAGCGGTGAATTCCCGCTGTCGGCCAGTGCCGGCCTGGGCGGATACAAGGTGCTCGTTGACGGATGCCAGACCTCGCCTGCGGACCCGCTGAAGATCGAGCACTTCCGGCTGCCGACCTTCCACGTATGGTGTTCCATGGACCAGGGGAATCACGCGGGCGGTACCATGGCGCGTGGCCGCGTTCACGTACGGTACTTCTCCGGAGAGCCGGCCGGCGGTGCCGAGGTCGAGGTGTCGCTGGACAAGAGCGAGCCGGCGGTTCAGACCTTCGTTACGACGGATGCGCAGGGGGTGGCGACCTTCGAGGTACCCGTGCCGGCGGTGTCGGAGGATCGCGACTGTGCGGTCCTGGCCACCGCCATGGATGCTTCGGGCGAAAGCTACTCGTCAAACGCCTGGTTCCATTCCAGAGCAGCCCCATTCCAGCTGAACGTGCGTGCGGAACCGGAGACGGTTTTTGAGAAGGGCCCCGTACGCATTCGCGTGGAAGCGGCGGGTTGGGACGGCAAACCTGTGATAGGCGCGACGGTCAGTGTCGGTGGCGCCGCACGTGCGGAGGTCACCGACGACGAAGGCGTTGCGTTCGTGACGCACAGCGGCATCGGGGCAACCGGTTCGCAACGGCTCAACGTAACGGCCACGCTGGGAAAAGATGCGGCGCACGGTTTGTGTCAGTTCACGGTGGTGGCGAAGCCGAAGGAGGAGACCGCCCAGACGGCCGAAGCGCAGACCCTCCCGACCGCAGAGCCGGAAAAGGTGCATCAGAACAAGGTGGACATGATAAGTGGCGACTATCGCGTGAACGTCGGACAGCCGATGAAGTTTTCGGTGGACGTGGATCGTACGGGCGGCGGAGCGACGCTGGTCTTGTTTCTCATCGAGAACCTGCGCTCACTGAAGTACCAGGCCGCGCTGCTGAAACCGGGCAAACATGACTTCGAGTTCCCCACGGATGCGGACTTCGTCCCGTCCTGCAAGGTCTCGGTGTTCGCGTTCTTTGGCGGGGCGCCTCGTGAA
>CAYSBP010000601.1:0-1887 GCA_964429255.1 uncultured Planctomycetia bacterium | reverse complement strand
GTCGTTACCTTCCCACGCATCGGATATACTAGCCCAAGTTGAGCAGCTGGCGCAATTCTAATTTTTTTTCACGGTGGCGATGGGCCGTAGGAGGTCCTTGAACGCGGGTTGACACGTCGCAACGCGGCGAATCGCGATGTAGTCAAAACTTACCCCTCTTGAAACGCCGGATGGATGGCGCGATCTTTCGATTCGACAGGAGGTCGCGCGTATGTTTCTCAAACGGATTTGCGTTGCCGTGAATGGAAAGCGGCACACGTATTGGACGCTGGTCAAGTCTATCCGGACGGTGCGGGGGCCACGGCATCGGGTGGTGGCTTATCTGGGCGAGCTTCGCTCGGCAGAGCGCGCCGGTTGGGCGAATGTCGCACGGATCGTCAGTCATCGTCCCGAACCCAAGCTACCGCTTTTTGACACGGCGAAATCAAGCGAACCGGTGCCGGAGAAGATCGAAGTCTGTGTTCGCAGCGCCCGTGTGGAGCGTACCCGCGACTTCGGGGTGGTTTATCTGGGGCTGACCTTATGGCGGGCTTTGAAACTCGACAAGCTCTTGGAACGAAGCATCCCCAGGAACCGAGAAGGCATTCCCTGGTCGGTGGTGGGAGCCATTCTCACCCTGGCCCGTTTCTGCGAGCCGTCGAGCGAACTGCACATCGCGGACACCTGGTACGAGCGCACGGCCCTGGATGATCTGTTGGGCGTGCCGCCACGGGCGGTGAACAAGGACCGTCTCTATCGCGCTCATGACTACCTCTTGAAGCAGAAAGGGACGATTGAGAAGCATCTCAAGGAGCGATTCACCACCCTCTTTGATGCCCAATATGACCTGCTGCTCTACGACGTCACCTCGACCTACTTTGAAGGCGAAGCCAAGATCAACCCCCAGGCGCAGCGGGGCTATTCACGGGACCAGCGCTTCGACTGCAAACAGGTGTGTATCGGCCTGGTGGTGACTCGTGAAGGATTGCCGGTGGGGTATGAGGTCTTTGAGGGCAACCGGCACGACTCCAAGACGCTCCAGGAGGTCATCGAGGCCATGGAGGACAAACACGGTAAGGCCGGTCGGATCTGGGTTCTCGATCGCGGGATGGTCAGCGAAGAGAACCTGCAGTTCCTGCGTAATCGGGGCGGCCGATACATTGTCGGCACACCGAAGTCCACGTTGCGATCGTTTGAGCAGGCGTTGACGGAGAAGGACTGGACGGAAGTGGAAGCGGGTATCGAGGTGAAATTGTGTCCCGGTCCCGATGGCGCGGAAACGTTCATTCTTTGCCGCAGTGCGGCCCGTCGTGACAAAGAGAAGGCCATGCACGAGCGTTTTGAACACCGGATCGAGGAGGCTTTGACCAAGCTTGCCGGCCGTTTGGACCAGGCGAAGAAGAAGCCCGATCGCAGCCAGGTGGAGCGTCAGATCGGCCGTATTCTGGGGAGGAACTCCCGGGCCGCCGGTCTCTTTGATGTAAGAGTACACGAGATTGAACGCGCTGGCGCCAAAGGCTTCCTCGAGGTGACCTGGACGAAGCGTGAAGCCTGGCGTGAATGGGCCCAGTTGAGCGAAGGCTGTTACCTACTGCGAACCAACCTGACGGGCTGGAGCCCGGAGGATCTGTGGCAGACATACATTCAGTTGACCCAGGCGGAATCCGCGTTCCGCACGGAAAAGAGCGAGCTGAACCTGCGTCCCATCTGGCATCATCTGGAGGAGCGTGTTCAGGCGTACATTCTCTTCTCGTTCCTGGCCTACGCGATGTGGAAAACCCTGGAGCAGTGGATGGCCCGATGCGGGCTGGGCAACGGTCCTCGCCCCGTCATCGAGGAGTTCGAGCGGATCAAGACGAACGACGTCATCCTGCCCACCTCAGCCGGGCGAGAGATCCGCATCCGGTG
>CAYSBP010000600.1:0-1889 GCA_964429255.1 uncultured Planctomycetia bacterium | reverse complement strand
GAAAGACGAAACTTCGTTCGATTGAATTGAGAGGAGAATGCCTTGCCGTCCAAGCGAGAACGCCGGATGACCATTCGTCAGAAGCGAAAGAGGCGAGCCAAGAAGAAACTGGCGGAGGGTTTCAAACGGGTCGTCGAGCGCACCAGCGGGCGTAAGAAGGTCCGCTTCATCAAACCCGCGACGAGTTGACCTGTACCGGCGGGGGAAGGAATCGGAAGATGGCCCATGCCGAAGAACCGACTCCGTCTCCGCCGACGAATGGAAGTGGGGCCGGGCGTGAATCCTGCCGATGGGTGGCTCCCTGCCCGGCGCCCCAACGGAACGGCTCGGCCCCGTTGCGGGCCATCATCAGCGACATTCACGCCAACTGGGAAGCGCTGGAGGCGGTGTTGGCGGACATCCGCCAGTGCGGCGCCGACGAGATTGTCTGCCTGGGCGACATTGTCGGCTACGGCCCCGATCCAGTGCCCTGCTTGCGGCGCATCCGGGAAGTCTGCGCGTGGAGTCTCTGTGGAAACCACGATGCAGCCATGTTCATGTCGCACGCCGTCGGATTCAACGAGGTGGCCGCCAAGGCCGCCGAGTGGCATCGCGACCAAATGCGCCCCCATGTCTATAGCCTGCCCGGGGTGGTTTCCCGCTGGCGCTGGCTCGAAAACCTTCCCGCACAACGTATCGATGGCCGCGTGACCTACGTCCACGCCTCACCGCGCGAGCCACTGATCGAATACGTCCTGGAAGAGGACTTTCAGGACATCGGGTTCGGGCCTTCCAAGAAAGCCACCTCGATGTTCGAGAAATTCGAGTGGCTCTGTTTCGTGGGGCACAGCCACCGCCCGGGTATTGCGGATCACATGTACCATTGGATCAAACCGGCCGAATTGCCCGGATTGGCGTATGTACCTCCGCCCGACAAGAAGACCCTGGTCAACATCGGCGCCGTGGGCCAGCCGCGCGACAAGAATCCGGAGGCCTGTTACGTCCTCTGGGACGGCAAGACCGTTCAGTATCGTCGCGTGAAATACGACATCGACACCACCCAGAAGAAAATCCGTGCCATTCCTGCCCTCCACGCACGCCTGGCAGACCGACTGTCCCACGGAATGTAAATCCGCGCATGGAGTTGACGGGAAGGCCCTGCGTACTTACCCTGTTCCCTTTCCGGAAGGAAGGTCCACCTGCCTCGTAGGTATCCCTTCTTACCGTAGCATTGCGAAGGAGCACGGCGTTACCATGGCAGTGACGGGTATTTCTCACAAAGAAGCGGTTGAGCGTCAGAACAGAATGGAGGCCTGGAGCGGCCTCATCGGTTGGATGCTCTACGGACTCCTCGCCGCGCTGCTGATCGCGGTCGTGCTGGTACTGGTGGATGGCCGGCGCAGGGATCATCGCATGGAGGAGCTTCGCGCCGCATGGGACCAGTACCATCTGGCCTTCGAGGACAAAGAGCGCGAAGCGGGGCCCAAAGGACAAGCCAACGCCGAACGTATCCCGATCCTTGAGGAACTGTGGGAGAAGGTCAAAGGCACGCCGGTTCAGCCTTTCGTTGCGTTGGAATTGGCGCAGGCCCACTATCAGGAATCCGTGGATGCGGGCAAAGATCCCGACACCGGCCAGCGCATTCGCGTCGAGGACGCCCTCAGGAAAGAGGCCGCCTCGCTCAAGAAGGCCTTGGACGTCTTCAACGTCGTGCGCACCCATTGGCCGGATCTTCCGGCCTACGGTCCGCCGGCCTGCGAAGGTGCCGCCCTCTGCAATGAGGAACTGAAAGACTATTCGGCCGCCATCGGCATCCTGGAGGACGCCCTCAAGAAGGACTCCAAGCATTTCCTGACCGAAAAGATGCGCTACGATCTGGCCCGCAACTACTGGCTGCGCGCACTGAAGAC
>CAYSBP010000599.1:0-1904 GCA_964429255.1 uncultured Planctomycetia bacterium | reverse complement strand
GCCTTCCATGACCAACGACGAGACCCAAACGTCCGGAGCCTGCGTGGCTTCGGAGAACGATGCGCGGAGCGAAGGCCGCGCGGTGGTCCGTTCGGCCGGTGTCATCGGTTTCATGACGATCATCAGCCGCGTGCTGGGACTCTGGCGCGATCGCCTGATGGCCGCGGCCTTTGGCGCTTCGTGGGTCAACGACGCTTTCCAGATCGCCTTCCTGCTGCCCAACGTCACCCGTCGTCTCTTCGGTGAGGGTGCGGTCTCCTCGGCCTTCGTACCGGTCTTTTGCGAGCGGATCGCAACCCACCGCAAGGACGCGGCCTTCCGGACCGCCTCGGTCCTGATCTCGCGGATCGCCGCGGGCCTGACGGTCGCCTGCCTCCTGGCGATCGGCCTTTCGTTCGGCGTGCGCTCCTTCGTCGGTGTCTCGGAGAAGGTGCAGCTTACGCTCCAGTTGGCCGAAACGATGCTGGGGTACTGCGTCCTGGTCAATATCGCGGCGGGGCTGATGGGCATCCTGAACGCGCTGGGCCACTTCGCCGCGCCGGCCGCCACCCCGGTGCTCCTGAACGTCTGCATGATCGGCGCGTGTCTGTACGGCCTGGACTGGCTCGGGACGGATCTCTCGTCGCAGATCAAAGTGGTCGCCTATGCCGTGATGGCCGGCGGCCTCCTTCAGGTCGCGTTCCTTGGCCTGTCCGGCATGCGGCACGGTTTCCCGTTCCGTTTCTCGCTGGACCAGTCCGACGAGGGGTACCGGGAAGCGATGCACCATCTGGCACCCGTGGTCTTTGGCGTGGCGCTCTTTCAGATCAATCTGCTGGTGGATCAGCTCATCGCGCGCGCGTTCATCGCCGGCGACGGACCGGTAACGATGCTGGCCTACGGCAACCGCCTGGTGCAACTGCCCTGGGCGCTCTTCTCACTCTCGCTGGCCACGGCTGCGCTTCCGCTGCTTTCCAAACACTGGGCCGCGCAGCGGAAGGAGTCCTATGCGGACGCGTTGAGCACGGCGGTCCGCCACACGCTCTTCATGGCGCTGCCGTCCGCCGTGGGGCTCTGTCTGCTCTCGAAGGAACTGGTACGCCTCTTCTATGGCACGGGCGAGTTCCTGGCGAACGACGGCGAAGCGGTGATCCGCACAGGACGCGTGGTCTTCTTCTTCTCGATGGGCCTGGTCTTCTACAGTCTCAATGCCGTATTGACCCGGGCGCTCTACGCGGCCAAAGAGATGCGTGCGCCCACCCATGCCGCCATCGTGGCGGTGGTGGCAAACGTCGTGCTGAATCTGGTCTTTGTCTTCGCGACGCCGCTTCAGGAAGCGGGGCTCGCCCTGGCCTCGGCGATCTCCGGTGCCGTGCAGACGGCGCTGCTGATCCGGGCGCTGGCCGCGTACCTGCCGGCTTCGGATCGGGCGCGGATCCGTCGGTTCGTCGGGATGTTGGTGGTCGGCGTCGTGGTCGGCGGTGCCGCCTCGGCCTTCATCTATTCGGTTCTCACCGGACCCAGGTACAAGGACCGCATGGAGAGTTTCATCGCCTTCATCGCCGCCGCCGTCGCGGCGGCCGTGCCGCTCTGGTACATGGGTCGGGCCTTCTTCCTTAAGGAACTGATGCCCGTCACGCCCGAGCCGCCGCTGAACCCGGACCTTCACACCTATGGCGTACCCGATGCGCAGTGGCCGCGCGATATTGCCTTCTGTCACAGCATCTACACGCTCATCCTCTCGTCACTGATCATGGGGCTGCTGGTCTGGTCCGTACGCGAGAGCATGCCGCCCGAAGGGCGCAATCTGGGGCTGGTCTTTCAGCGTTCCGTGGTTCCCGTGGCGGCGGGCGTGATGGTCTTCGCGATGGCCGCGAGCAACTTCGGAAGCCGCGAGTACCGCGAACTGGTGCAGGTGTTCGCGA
>CAYSBP010000598.1:0-1915 GCA_964429255.1 uncultured Planctomycetia bacterium | reverse complement strand
GGTATCACATCAGAATGAACACCGCCGCGATAACTGCGGGTTGCCCTGGGTTCGTGTCGCCCATGCCGCCGTAATGACGTCACTTGAGTAGCGTTCTGAGCTGTTAGACGCGAGGAGGCTAGACCCAAAACAAGCGTACTACAATGCGTTCCTGGCCGACGGCCAGCGTCTTACGAGCGGGCGCAACGACCTCCGGCCGACCTGTCTGCGGGTCGGGTGGCGGTCACTCGGTTGTCTTTTGTGTCATCGACTGCCCTCTCCTTCTTTTGGCTTGTGCCCTACGCGAACCGGGACGTCCTGATCCCGGCGTCTAAGTATGGCAATCAACACAGCAGCGGCTGGTGTAGTGTTGGCATTGTGTGCAATGCGTCCACGCCGCGCACGAATACATGCTGCCAGGGATTCCATGCCAGCAGGCGGTACACCAATCGGCCACCGGTTCGTACTATCTGACATGGCACACGTATGAACGCATTCACAAAACGCTTGAACCCCATACGCAGCACGGCCGTCTTTTCACAGCTGTGCTTCTCCTTCCATCGGCCACGCTCTGGCAGCAGCAACGCAAACCACGCCTTAAGCGTCCAGGCCAGAGAGGCCATGACCATGTACGCCCAGTTGCTCACCAGATTGTCGACTGGAACCTGCAGCGCGCGGGCGCCGCTCTTGAGCTCCTTGATCAGGTTCTCCTGGTCGCAGCGGTCGTTGGCTGACCGGACCACGCCCGACGCCGTCTTCGTCCGAATGTTCGTTATGTAGAAGAAGTAGCGTACATCATCGAACAGCGCCAACTCACCGCGCGCGATGGACAGGTTCTTGCGCACCACGACGATACGGTAGCTGCGCCGGCACCGACCGGGGGCGTAGTCAAACTCGGCTACCTCTTCCGACTGCAGACGGATGTTCTCGAACTCGCGCCACCGCACGATGGCTTCCTTAACGTTCGCAGGCCGCTGACGAGGTTTGGTCTTAACCTTGTACTTCGCATCCCGGTGAAGCGGCTTCCAGGCCTTGTTTTCCAGCTCTTCCGCCATCTGGACCAAGTTCGGCATCGCATCGATACCGAAGATGAACCGAACACCAGCACTGTGCCAGCCATCCAGATGTGTCGTCTGCGAGAAGTCCGTGTCGCCCCGCAATAGAATTCGTTTGAACCCCGCCCGCTTGCACAACGCAATGGCCTGGTCGAAACGCACGGCCGCCCCTTCGTGAGACGGGCGACTGCCGCGACGGTTCACCAGGTACAGCGGTTCGCCGGTGTTGGCCAGGGAGATCAGTAGCGGGTGGTAACCCCATTGACCATTGTGGTTGATGTCCATGCCCCGCTTGCACTGGCCGGTCGTTTCAGCCATGGTGCCGTCGCCCTCGACAATCGCTTCCTTCAGGAACGAGGCCGGTTGCTCTTGCCACACCTTCACACGCACATTGTTGATGGTGTTCATCAGGATTTCGACGTCGGTTTCTTCGAACCGCCGGCAGAAGTCGCCGGCCGTGGTGGGGTCGGGGATTCGCTGGGCCCCGAGGGCGTCCAGGTACACTTCATCGTTTCGCCACAGCTCGATATCCTCCAGGCAGGTCCCGCCGGCCAGGAGGTTGTAGGCGATGTTCAGAACATGGTCCGACTCGTGGTAGGGCAAATGGACCTTCAGCAGATGCAGCCGGCGGTCAATGGCCTCGACCAGCCCGGTTCGCCGGGCCACCAGATGCATGCCACCGATCCCACCGGGCCCCAGGCCGCGCGTTCGGTCCGCCAGTTCGTATTGGATGTTGCTGGCCGTGAACATTGGCTTGTCCTGGGGCGCCCAGTTGATGTCCCGAAGTCGATACTGAATCCGCCGCTTACGATTTATCAGTTTCCTCTTGCGTTCGACCTTCTTCTGTGCTCTACTCTTGCTCAATCGAAATGCCTCCTTGC
>CAYSBP010000597.1:0-1917 GCA_964429255.1 uncultured Planctomycetia bacterium | reverse complement strand
TGATACCCCCACTTGCCGTTGTACGAGATGTCCATCCCCTCCTTGCACTCGCCGGTCGTCTCGACCAGCGTGCCGTCGGCGTCGATGACCGCCCGGTCGAAGAACTCCGCCGGCTGCTGCTTCCAGATACCGACGCGTACCTTGTTGACGGTGTCCATCAGCGTCTCAACACCCGGGGCAGAGAACCGCCGGCAAAAGTCACCCGCTGTGGTGGGATCGGGGATAGTCTCGGTACCGAGGGCGTTGAGATAGTCTTCGCTGTTGCGGAGCAGTTCGAGGTCTTCCAGGCAATGCCCGCCGGCCAGGATGTTGTAGCCAATGTTCAGGACGTGGTCGGATTCCTGGTAGGGATGGTGGATCTTCAGCAGATGCAGGTCACGGTCGATGGCCTCGACAAGGCCGCTCCGCTGGGCGAGCATGTGAATTGCCCCGATGCCGCCGCAGGCGATCCCGCCTCCATGATCGCCGAGCTCATAGTGGATATTGCTGGCGGAGAAGACAGGCTTGCCGCGATCCTCCCTGGGCATGTTGCCCAACCGGCTCTCGATTCTTCGCTTGCGTTTCTGGTGTCGATTGCGTGTAGTAGCGTTCACTTGAAAAGCCTCCGTGCTCGTGAATCGCGAATGGTTCTTCTCTCACGATAAACACGAAAACGCGGGGCTTTTCGAGCTTTTTCCGAGGCGATGGCCAGAAACAGCATCAAAAGATCGCTTGATCAAGGCCTAGTCCTTAAACAAGCGATCCTGGAACGCTGTTTCGGCGTGCGGCGGGGTGATTCGCGGGGCGCGGACAGGATGCCTCAGCCAGCGGCGGCTTGATCGGTCCTGGGCGGGTTGTCGTTTTCTCCATCGATTTCCCGGGCACAACATGTAGTGGCTGCGGCGGATCGGGGCGTCCATACCCCGACATCGGTTCCCGCGGTTCAGCACCGCAGAACACGTACCGCATCCACCGCACGCAAGAACACCCACTGCCACGGATTCCACGATAGCAATCGGTAAATCAGTCGCCGGCCTTGGCGGATGATCTGGCACGGCACACGCATGAACGCGTTCAGGAACGTTCGGAATTCCATACGCAACAGCGAACGCTTCTCCGACTCGTGCTTCTGCTTCCACCGACCGGACACCGGAAGGACCAGCGCCAGCCACGCTTTCAGCGTCCATGCCAGCGACGCCATCACCATATACGCCCAGTTGCTCACCAAAGTGTCCACCGGCATCCGCAGGGCGCGAACACCACCCTTCAATTGTGCGATCACGTTCTCCTGGTTACACCGCTGATTCGCCTCGAAGACCACCTCCTCGGCCGACGACGACCAGTCGTTCGTGATATAGAAGAAGTAACGCAGGTCGTCGAACAGCAAATCATGTCCCTCGGAGACCGTCAGGTTCTTGCACACCACCACAACTCGGTACGGCCGGTCGCACGCACCCGGCTGATAACTGAACTCCGAGACTATCTCCGAGAACAACCGAACGTTCCGGAACTTTCGCCGAACCACCACCTCCTCCTTCACGTTCGCCGGACGCGCACGCGAGGTGGTCTTGACCTCGTACTTCGCCGGGCGCTCCAGAGGCTTCCAATCCCCATCTGCCAACGCGTCTGCTCGCTCTACCAAAGAGCGCATCGCGTCGATCCCGAAGTAGAAGACCACGTCGTCGTCGTCCCATCCGTCCAGGTACGCGGTTTGGCTGAAGTCCGTGTTCCCCCGCAGCACCACCTGTCGGAACCCTGCGTCCCGGCAGACCTTCACCGCCTTGTCCAGCCACTTCGCCGCCCCGTCATGACTCGGCCGGTTGCCGCTACGGTTGACCAGGAACAGCGGCTCGCCGGTGTTGGCCAATGAGACCAAAAGCGGATGATACCCCCACTTGCCGTTGTACGAGATGTCCATCCCCTCCTTGCACTCGCCGG
>CAYSBP010000596.1:0-1918 GCA_964429255.1 uncultured Planctomycetia bacterium | reverse complement strand
CGCTCACGGCAAGTGGCCCCTGGACCGCGCGATCGGCGCGATTGCGTTCCCTTGTGCCTGACGGAACTAGCACTACAGCGTCACTTCGTAGCTACGACTGCGACACTTTGCAGTCAAGCGCCGGCAGCACTGCGGTCGATAGAACGGACGTAGGGTAGCGAGTGTAGCTGGCACGCAGAGGAGACGTCGATGAAGGAAGCTGATCTTCGGCGAGCGAGGTCGCGCCTTCGGGATTTCCTCGCGCCGATGAAGGCGCACCTCGGGCGAAGAGAAGTGCAATCCCTTGTGGAGACGTATGTTGCAGGGCTGATGTCTGATGCGCACAAGAAGAACGCCGAGGCGATCGCGTGGGAAGTGGGCGAGGGGCGCGTTCGGGCATTGCAGCGCCTGCTGACTTCGGCTCGGTGGGATGAGGCCGCCGTCGTCGACCGCCACCAGCAGGTGGTGACGGAGTTGTTCGGCTCGGACAACGGAATACTCATCGTCGACGATACCGGGTTCCGCAAGAAGGGAGTTTTCTCCTGCGGCGTCGGCCGGCAGTACTCGGGGACGCTCGGCAAGAGAGACAACTGCCAGGTCGGCGTGTTCTTGAGCTACGCCGTACCAGAAACGTATCACACGCTTCTGGACAGACGGTTGTACCTGCAGCAGGACTGGTTCACGCCCCCCTGGGCGGAGCAGCGTGCGCGCGCGCACGTTCCAGACGACGCGGTGTTCAGGACAAAGGGGCAGCTCGCGCTCGAGATGCTCGACGCGGCGATCGCGCGCGGCGTGCCGCACTCGTGGATCAATATGGACGCGGGCTACGGCGAGGCGCCGTGGTTCCTCGATGCATTGCACTCGTCGGGGGAACGCTACGCCGCGGCGGTGCCCGAGGCGACGCGTGTGTGGACGGAACGCCCTGCCACGCTCGTGCCGAAACGAAAAGGCCGGCGCGGTCCACGGCCGACCAAGCTTCGTCTCGCCAAGGGCGCACCGCCGAGTCGCACGGCGAAACAGGTCGCAGCCGACCTGCCCCTGAAAGCCTTCGAATCGGCGATTCTACGCGATGGAGAGAAGGGGCCGATTCGCATCGAGGTCGCGGCACTCCGCGTCTGGAACAGTCGCGACAAGTTGCCGGGACGCGAAGAGTGGCTTGTGGTCATACGCCGTCTCGGGCAGCAGCCGGAGACGAAGTACATACTTTCGAACGCGTCCGACGACACGCCGCGCATGGAGATCGCCTATGCGGGGCTCGCGCGATGGACCGAAGAGCAGTGCTTCGAACAAGGCAAGGACGACCTCGGCCTGAGCGAGTACCAGACAAAGACGTGGACTGGATGGATGAGACATACGGCCCTGGTCATGCTTGCGCACGCGTTCCTTATTAACCTGAAGGTCGACGGGGAAAAAGGGACGTGGGCCGGCGACGGTGCCGCAACTGCGCTCCGTCGTCGCACCGGCACTTGAGCGAGACTGGAAGCGGTTCGATCGACGCTATGACACAGCAAAATACCATCGCTGGCGCAACGCGGCTGCACGCGAGTCGCACTCGCGAAGTGCTCGACGGAAAGTGTCGTAGCAGTTGCTCGTAAGTGACGCTGTAGTGCTAGGTATCACGCTTCTTGGATGTCAGACCGTGCTTCTTGAGCTTCTCGTAGAAGGCGGACCGGCTGATGCCCAGGATTTCCGCAGCCCTCTTCCTGTTCCCGCCGCTGCGTTCCAGGCTCTCGAGGATGATGTTCCGTTCCGGATCCTCGAGGGCCTGCTTGAGCGGCTTCAGCTTGCCGGGCACGAGAGGGGCACCGGCCCCAGGCATGGATGTTGGCGGGAGTCGCATGTCCTCCAGCTGAATCACGTTCGCCTTCGCGAAGACGACGGACTGTTCTACGATGTTCTCCAGCTCGCGAACGTTGCCCGGCCAGTCGTAGTCGAGCAG
>CAYSBP010000595.1:0-1919 GCA_964429255.1 uncultured Planctomycetia bacterium | reverse complement strand
GGCAGTATATCCGCCGGGCGGTTGAATTGGCTACACAAGATTAGAGGTTGACGGGCAGGAAAAATATTTGAGAGGATCTTCTGGACGACCTCCTCCCTGGGGCGGCTCGATGAACGAGACCATATCCCGCCGCCGGCTGATAGCGGAAACGCGCGGCCGTCGGGCTTCTAACGCATAATCCTCCGGATGGTCCGCGCGCAAGCCGGAGGCATGTGCCACGTTCAGTCCGCGGCATCCGCGCGTTCCGCCAGAAGCCGTCCCGTCTGAATCGACTTATTGAGCCGTTCGCAGGCCTCTTCCCTCACGCGTCCGAAGAGCGCCTCGCGGTCGATCCCGGCCGATTTCATCTCCGCGTTCAGGGCATCAAAAATCGGGGGCACCATATCCAGTACGGCATTCAACCGGGCATGGAGGTGGTCAGCTTGCCCCTTCGCCGCGCCTTCGGTACGATCCTGAACGTAGAAATCACGGAAACGGTCTTCCATGTAGATGTGATTAAAGCCGAGATGTCGCGCCTCATCTTCCAGGATCCCGTCACAGGAAACATCTGGGGACAGTGAGTATCCGAGCGTGGGGATGAGTGCGCCCACCATGTACCGGTGCAAGAAACTGAGCACTAGCCGCTGGACCATGTCCAGCGTGCCCTGGCCACATATCAGAGTGGGCCGTTTCGGATATATGGATACCGGGGACTGCGAAGATGCTGGGTGAGTCTGCATTTCTGGAGCAACTGGAGACGCTCAAGGACGGCCTCTATCGCTTTGCGCGCCGCCACCTGAACTTCCCCTCCGACATCGATGACGTCTTCGGCGACGCGGTCCTGGCCGCCTGGACGCAGCGGGGACAGTTTGCCGAAGGAACCAGCTTCCGGGCCTGGATTTACCGGATCCTGCTCAACAAGATCTACGTCGCCAACCGGCGCCGCGCGCTGGAACGCAAGGCGGCCCGCGATCCCGGACTCCAACCGGGCGAGACTGAGCCGGACGAAGAGCCGGCCTATGCGGTCTTCGGCGAACGACTGGACGATGTCCTGGAGCGCTGCGAAGACGATCTTCGCGCCGCAATTCTGCGCCTGAACGAGAAGGAGCGGGAGGTCTTCCTGCTGCTCAGTCTCGGACAACTCAGCTACGCGGAGATCGCGGCGGCCACCGAATCGCCCAAAGGGACCGTGATCACGCGGCTGACCCGGGCGCGCGCGAAGCTGCGCGTGGCACTGACGCAACGATCCGGGAATCCTGACAGTGCCGGAGCCCTGTCGGGAATTACAGATGCGGGAGAGAAGGTATGAGCACCGACCCGGAACGCATTCGCCGTCTGTTGGCTCTGGCCGATGGGCAGATTGAAGGGGCCGAACGTGCCGCGCTGGAGGCCGGCCTGAGTGCCGATGAACGGCGTCTGGTGAAGGACGAACGCTGCCTGGTCTCGTCCGCGCGCGAGGCGCTGGGCGGATGCGGCGCGCCGGATGCGCTGTGGGCACGTCTGAAAGACCGGATGCAGGCGCCGGCGGCTGTCCCGGCCCCGCGCCTTTCGATCTGGGCGCCCGGAGCACTGGGCCCCGCCGTGGCCGCGGCCCTTCTACTCTCGGTGGGTTTGACGGCCGCGTTGACGGTATGGGCTCCGAGCGGACTGGAAGAGAGCCTCGTGTCCCGGGCTGCCATTCCGGTCTCGCGGCTCGGACACCTGGCCTCCGTGGGACCGGATCGCCGCGCCTCGGAAGCCTGGCTGAGCGAGGCGGGTTTCGCCCTGGATCTCGAGCGCGTGCAACCGCTGATTGGGGGCACGGTGATGGGTGGGCACAAGGTTTGCTTCCTGGGCGTCGCAACGGTCACGCTGGGTCGCGAACGGGCGGCCAACCTGCTCTTCGACTGCTGCGGCGAGTCGGTTCAGGTTCTGGTGGTTCGCAAGGCGTCCGGGTTGGC
>CAYSBP010000594.1:0-1922 GCA_964429255.1 uncultured Planctomycetia bacterium | reverse complement strand
CCTTACGGAGGAGACGGTATGTATCACTGGAAATATTATTCAGCGAGCAATCAGAAAGCCCCCTCTGAAGAACCCTGGCAAAATCGTGAATATTGACTTCACCCGTATGAGGTGAGTTATCCCCAATCATGATTTGACTGTAAACGCCAGCCGAAAACCGCGGCACCTTTCGCGCCGGTCCAAAACCGCGGCACCCCTTGCCGCCACTGAGAAGACAGCCAGATTAGACGGATCACCCGATTCGACTATTCAGGCCCTGATCTTCCGGAGGCATGGAGGTGTACAGAGATATGCAGCAATGGACCGATATTCGCCGCCGAGTCTTGATCGAAGGTGTCAGCAAGCGTCAGATTCTGCGTGAGACAGGGATGCATTGGACCACCCTGGAGAAGATTCTCAGCAAGAGTTCACCACCCGGGTACCAGATGCAGAAGCTGCGGCAAAAGCCGAAGCTCGGCCCCTACGTGGACGTCATCCAGAAGATCCTGGTGCGGGACAAACAGATGCCGAAGAAGCAGCGGCACACCGCCAAGCGGATATTCGAACGCCTGCAGGAACAGGGCTACACCGGGGGCTACAGCGGCGTCAAAGAGGTTGTCGCCGAGCTTAAACGGACCAACCGGGAAGTGTTCATGCCCCTGGTCCACCGGCCCGGCGAAGGCCAGGTAGACTATTTTTTCGCCTTGGTCAAGATGGGTGGCCGCTTGAAAAAGGTCGCCATCTTCCTGATCGCCTTGCCACACAGCGACGCCTTTTTCATGATGTGCACCCCCAGGGAGTGTACCGAGAGTTTCTGGGAAGGGCATGTCCGCGCCTTTGCCTTCTTTGGCGGCGTCCCCAGTCGGATCAGCTACGACAACAGTCGGGTAGCGGTCAGGGCGATCATCGGTGCTCACCAACGCAAGCTGACCGATGGTTTCCTGGAGCTGGCCAGTCACTATCTCTTCGACCACCATTTCTGCACCGTTCGCCGACCCAACGAGAAGGGCGTCGTCGAGGGAACCGGCAAGTACGCCAGGCGCAACTTCATGGTTCCGGTTCCGGTGGTGGCTGATTATGACGAGCTGAACGCCTATTTGCTGGAGCGCTGCCAAGCAGACCTGGCTCGTCGGCCCCGGGGGCAGAGTCTGACCAAAGTCGAGCTCCTTGACGATGATCGGGCGGCATTTCTGCCCTTGCCGACGGCCCCGTTCGATGCCTGCCGCAAAACAACCACCCGGGCCAGTTCATTATCTGTGGCCCGTTTCCGCTGCAATGATTATTCGGTTCCGGTCAGATACGCCCACCACGAACTGACCGTCAAAGGCTACTGGGATCGAGTGGAGATTTGCCGTGGCAACGAGCGGATTGCCACTCACGGACGCCTGTGGGGCAAAGGCGAGACCGTGTACGAGCCGCGACATTACCTGCCGTTGCTCAAGCACAAGCCGGGCGCCCTGGACCACGGGTTGCCTCTGCAGGATCTACAGTTGCCGGATAGCTTCGCCATCCTCAGACGCCGCCTGGAGAACGAACACGGACGTCAGGGGACCAAGGACTACATCGCGGTCCTGCGGCTGCTGGAGAAGCATTCGGTCAAGCGTGTGGCGACGGCCGTCGAGAAGGCCCTGTCTGTCGGCGTGACCGCGCCCGATGTGATCGGCATGTATCTGTATCCGGACCGGGATACCGAGCCGGGGACGTTCATCCTGGACAACAGGCCACAGCTCAAAGCCATCACGGTAGCTCCGCCCAAGGTCCAGACCTACTCGGAGCTGCTGGAGGTGACGTCATGACCGACCAGCAAGCCACCGTGCTGCTGGAACATCACCTCAAGGCACTCCGGCTGCCGACCATACTCAGGGAGTACGGGTCGGTGGCGGCGGCTTGCACTGCGGACAAGGCCGACTATGCGTCGTACCTGCTGCGGCTGACCGAGCGGG
>CAYSBP010000593.1:0-1922 GCA_964429255.1 uncultured Planctomycetia bacterium | reverse complement strand
CCCAAGAAACAGGACTCCCGATGAAATAATCGGTGACTGTCCCCAGATAACCCGGAATCGGGCGTCAGGTGGTCTGTTCCTGCCCACCTGCCTCGCTATTCTCCAGTGATGCCAGCCACGCTCTGGTGCCGGCCGGGTCCACTTTGGTCCAACATCCGGGTTTCTCGACGCGCTGGGGAACCAGGGCGTTCAGCATTCGCAATCCGTCTTCGTACATCTCGGCATAGTTGAAACTCACCTTGCGAACGCTCTTCTTCAGAAAGACCACGAAGTCGATCTGCCGGCCGTCCTTCGGATGATCTTTAAGGCCGTCATACAGCAACGCGATCGGCTTCTCGCGAAGTTCCTCCTGAAGCATGTCGTCCACCAGGATCTTCTGGATTTCGACCAGACGGTCATCGAGGCCATCCTCAAAAATCCGGATCTTCTCGCTCAGTTGCGCGGGCGTCTGCACCCAGCGCAATCGAACCTCGGTCAGTTCCTCGGCGTCGGCTTGCGGCGACATCGGCGGCTCGTCCCTCGAAAGGCAGACCATGAAGTGCCGCTCCATGTCGTTATACAACAACGCCTTCTCGACCGTCGTCTCCTGACCGCACTTCGTACAGGCCAGCGTGAAAAGGTCGCCAGCGAGCACGCGCTCGCGCAGTTCCGGATGGAGCGTAACGTTGACCGAATGCCAGTTTTCAAAAGGCTGCACCTGCTGGCACTTCGGGCAGGTCACCTGGATCGTCTCGTGGGAACTCATGCGCTACCTCATGGCCTGCCTCAAAAAAAGGAATGAGCGACCGCGAATACCTTCCCTGCGCCCTTCCTTCTGAATCCCGATCCCTGCCCTTCAGAACGGCTGGCCCGCCTTCCGGCGGACGTAGATCTCGTCGACGGCCGCCCGGTCGGAGAGCGAAAGCAGGTACAGCACCGTCTGCGCGATGTCCTCGGGCTGCAGAAGCACCGAAGGGTCCAGATCGGGTCGCGCGGCGCGGACGAGGTCGGTGTCGACGCCGCCGGGCGAGATGATGCTCACGCGAATGCCATGAGGATGCGCTTCCTGCGCCAGGGCCTTGGTCAGTCCCACCAGCCCGTGCTTGGTCGCGGCGTAGGCCGCCTGGTTCACGTACGCCTTGAACCCCATGACGCTGGAGATGTTGATGATGTAGCCGCTTCTGCGCGGCTCCATCAGGCGCAACGCTTCGCGACAGCAGAGGAACGCGCCGCGCAGGTTGACGGCCAGCATTTTGTCGAGGTCCTCGGTGCGGAAATCGCGGACCGGGCCATAGAGCCCCAGGCCCGCGTTATTCACGAGTATGTCCAACGGCCCAAGGCGCTGCTGGATCTGTTTGAAGACGCTCAGGATGCTGGACTCCTGCGTCACGTCCAGTTTCAGCGGCGTCGCCTGGCCGCCGGACGTCCTGATCTGCTCCGCAACGGTCTGGAGTTCGCCCTCGCTGCGCGCCGCCGCAACCACATGCGCGCCGCATTCACCCAGCGCCAGACTGATGGCCTTGCCGATGCCCCGTCCGGCACCGGTGACGAGGGCAACACGACCTTTGAGGTCAATCATGGAGGAATGCCTTTCGGTCGCTGGGCTCAGAAGCCTGCCTCTGCGGCACCGGCCAACGGCAATCCAACAATCTATTCGGCGCCCGCGTTCCTGAAAATGAAAAAGTGCGCCAAAGGTGTATAGGGTCATCGGAAAAGGAGGCGCGTCACATGGTCCCTTCCCCGTGCAAAGGCGTCTGCAAGTCGACTGACGGTGGGATCTGCATCGGCTGCGGCCGCGATCTCCACGAAATCACCCGCTGGAACGCGATGAGCGACCAGGAGAAGCAGGAGATCATCGACCGCCTGCCCCGCCGCATGGAAAAACTCGCGCGACTGGGACTGCTGCCCAAGAAGCCGGGTACGTCAGGCGGCTTGAACTGTCA
>CAYSBP010000592.1:0-1926 GCA_964429255.1 uncultured Planctomycetia bacterium | reverse complement strand
CACCTCGGCCGTGTCCAAATACTTCAGTTTCGTCTCAAACGGGATTGTCTCATCGCCTCCCATGAAGGGACATCTTGGGCGATCCGACTCTCGTGCCGATACGACTTGTTCGGCGTGAATGGCAAAATTGATCTTCAGGTCTGACATGGGCTTTGTCTCCCTTCCGGTCGCCGTGGTCTTGGCTGTCGCGGCCTCCCCAGCCTACGCGATGCAACCCGCCAAAGCCAAACTCAGCGCCGGGACTATGGGGATCACTCTCCGCATTATCTCTCCTAAGCCGAACGCCCAGTCTCTGGGGCGGCGCGTCAGCGACGTACCCAGGAGGCCGTGGTTCGGCAGTCATTTCCCTTCGGCAGGCACTTGATACTTCCATTCCCCTGCCTTGAGCACCGCACAAGACTTGGGGACGGTGATTATCCCGGGCCTTGTTGCGGGTGATATCTTGTAAGTACTTGACGCGCAACAGCTAATCGGTGCTCTTGAAAACCGGGCAGACGAAGTTCACGCGTCATTAATCTCTGTCCCCAGACGCCTCGGCCTTATTGACGATCTGCTGGCTGTCGGTACTCATGGGTCGCCGCCTTCATTCTCCGCTTCAGGCGGGTTCTCGATGGCTTTCAGAATGGGCTTCGCCACGTACACTCGCCCCCAAGACTTGCCCGTCGTCTCTTCCAGGATTCCGACTTGGCGTAGTTGGTCAATGATCTTCTGCGCCGTAGGTTTGCTGATGTGGAGCAGCGCTGCGGCCCGTACCACGGTGGTGTATGGATTGGCGAGCAACGCGTCCAGGAGTTCTCGTGCGCGTGCCTTGCCGTTGAGTTGGTCACGGTATTGTTGCCGCATGGTCTCCAAATGCCTGGCCTGCCGCGTCACGGAATGACTCGTTTCCGCGATGCCGACCAGGAAGAAGCGAATCCAACTTCCCCACTCGCCGCGTGTCCTCACGTTCTGCAGGAGTTCGTAGTAATCCGGCCGGTGTGCCTCGAAGAAACCCGACAGATAAAGATAGGGTTGCGGCAGCAGTTTCCGTTCAACCAGGAAGAGACTGATCAGCAGACGCCCCACACGTCCATTGCCATCGGCGAACGGATGGATGGCCTCGAACTGCTCATGCATGATGGCGCATTGGATCAGATCGGGGAACTTGCCCCGCTCGTTTACGAACTGCTCCCAATTGGCCAGCAACCGATGCATCTCCTCCACCGGCGGCGGCACGTAGCGGGCCGTCTCCACGGTGTCGCCCGGTCTTCCGATGCAGTTCTGTCTCGTCCGAAACTCCCCTGGGGTCTTATCCTGACCGCGCACGCCACTCAGCAAGGTCCTGTGCAGATTCCGAACGGCTCGCAGGGAAATGGGAAGTTCGTTGAGTTGCTTCACGCCTTCCTGCAACGCAAGGAAGTAGTTCTGGACCTCTTGGACCTCGTCTTCAGGGGGACTGGGTCTCACGTCGAACAGGAACAACTCCTCCAACTGCGTCTGCGTTCCCTCAATGCGACTGGAGAGTACCGCCTCCCGGCGGCTGAAAGCCTGGAGCAATGCCTGCATCCGCGGCACTGCGCCGCCTAATGTCAGACCAGCCACCGTGCCCAGCGCCGAATCGGCTCGCGATAGAGCGCTGACCATCGCCATGTCGATATTGAGCACTGGAGGAAGAAGCGCGGGCAGAAAGGCCCAGTACCCACCAGTAGTCTTGATGCACTGGCCCGTGTTACTCGACGCAAAGTCTTTTGGATTCATGCGTTCTGACCCTTTAGAGGCTACTTTCAAAGCCACTCCATCTTTTAAACAAAATGCACAATATCTTTTAAAGCGCCCAAGGCAACGGAAGAATTCTTTCAAAGCCTTCGGCCGCTGTCGCGCAGGATGCGATCAATCGAGGTACAGCCATTGCGGAAATGGGGCTCCAAGTGACGCTACTACTGCGTT
>CAYSBP010000591.1:0-1932 GCA_964429255.1 uncultured Planctomycetia bacterium | reverse complement strand
TGCCTGGCTTGAAGCCAATCACGCATCTGGCGCCCATGACAGGCGGGACAGGCGCGATTGCGGCAGCCGTGGTAGACCCAGAACCGGTTGTCGCAATCGCGACATTGATATTGATGGCCGCCCATCTGAGCGGTCATGCAGGCGGCGATGTCGGCAAGGGCCTTTTTCTGGGAGGGCATCATCAGGTGCCCGAACCGGGCGATATAATCATCTTTGAACCGGCGGACCACGTCCGCCAGTTCGATACGGTCGTCCTTCATGGCCGGTCCCCCCTGTTAAAAAAGGCCGGCGAAGAAGTCGCCGAGCAATTGGCGCAGGTCGCGACGGAGGGGCTCGCTCAGGTGCGTGTAGATCTCGGTGGAGCGCATGCTGGAATGCCCCAGCAGGATCTGCACGAGGCGGATGTCGACGCGCTTTTCCAGGAGTAGAGTCGCGAAGCTGTGGCGAAGCGTGTGGGGTGTGAACGAATCATCGAAGCCACACGCCGCGCGGGCGGCGTTGAAGGCGAGTCGGGCCGTAGAACGGGGCAGATGAGAGACGCCCGTACGGTCGGAGAAGAGCCACTTGGGGTTGCGATGGATCTTCCAGACCTCGCGCAGCATGGCGAGTACCGGCTCGGCCAGGGGCAGGGCGCGTTCCTTATTGCGTTTGCCGATTACCCGCAGGAGCATCTGTTTGGAATCGACGGCGGAAACGGGCAGTTCGACGGTTTCGCCGATCCTCAGGCCGCAGGCGTAGATCAGGGCGAAACAGCCGCGATAGACCGGTTGCTGGATCGTGCCGATCAGGCGGCGGCAGTCCTCGTCACTTCGGACGTCGGGCAACCGTTTGCGAAGGGGTTGGCGGACTTTTTTTTCGTGAGCAGCGGCCAGTCGTAGGCCAGGGTGTTGACGAAAAAGAACTTGATGCCGAAGAAATGCTGTTGGAACGTGCCCTTGGCAAAGCCCCGCACGTCACGCAGGTGGATGAGGTAGTCGCGCAGCTGGCGTTCGGTGATCCGGTCGGGCGAGAGGCGGAAATGCCCAGCCAGTTGCCGTACGGACCTGACGTAGGCCTCCTGCGTGCCCTGCGAAAGCCCGGCGAGTTGCATGTCCTCGATCAAACGTTTTCTCAGTTCGGTCATCGTGATATCCTCCAGTAGAGAGCCCAAAACCAGATTCCGACCCCACGGCCGGAAAGCCCCCGAGGATACCACGCTTCCGACGATTCCAGCTCATCCACTCGATACGACGCCTACCCCACCAATCCTGCGGCGTAGCCGCTTCGTCGTGTGCCGAGTATGTTTGACAGCTTGGGGGTGAAAGTCCCCTATCCAACCTGATGGAGGTAAAGGATTAGCGAGAACGCAAGGGCGTCATCGTGAGGTGGCGTTTGAAGAAAGCGTGGAGCAAAGCCGTGACCTGACGAACAGAAATCGGATATGAGGCATCCTTGGTCGGACGAGCGGGCGACTGATCGCGAAGTCCATATCCATCAAGGGCCAAGGCTGTAGATCCGGCAGGTGTGCGGTGAAGGCGGTCGAACTTACCTCGGGAGGTCTGCGCCGTGTCTCGGATTCGGGACTGAGGGAACCGTGAGGTGACCTGACCGCGGTGCAGAAGTCAGCAGAGGGCATATTAGACATGAGCCGCCGGCCCGCTCGATCGGGACACTGACCCGAAAGGGCAGAAACGGTCGGGGATCGCAAGGCCGTAGCGTCATGTCGAAGGCCCGAACGATTGGGAGTGGCAAGTAGGACTCGCGACTCATGAGTGGAACGCGGCAGAAAACCCAGTACAAGCAATTGCTTCTGGCCTTTGGCTCGGAAGGTCGGAGTGAAACTCCAGACGCCGAACTCAAAGGGACCGAACCACTGGTGGCGAAACCAGCACTCGAAAGCCCGGCAGAAGAAGAACGTCTAATGGAGGAGGTATGCGATCGAGAGAACCTCGA
>CAYSBP010000590.1:0-1939 GCA_964429255.1 uncultured Planctomycetia bacterium | reverse complement strand
ACGCAGCTTATGGAATCCCCTGGGCAAGACGTGCATCAGGAAACGGCGGAGGAACTCCACGCCGGGCAGGTGGCACAGCTTCCACTCGCCTGTGTCCCGCTGCTTGTACTTGAAGGTCACGTGGGTGTCATCCATGGCGACGATCCGCGTGTTGGTGATCGCGATGCGGAAGGCGTAGCGAGCCAGGTAATCCACGACGGCGTTCCTGGCTTGGCCGTAGTGCTTGCAGAAGGAACACCACTCTCGTTTCCAAGTCTTTCGTGGCAGAGTTTCGAAGGCTTCCGGCTTGGCCTTCTCGAGTGCGTCACGTAGCCTGGCCGCGATCAACTTGGAGAGCGCCTTGACCGGTATCAGGAATTGACCCGGCAGCTGACGCCACGATGATCCGTCATCGGTGACGCCGCCGCCGGTCACCAACAAGTGGACGTGGGGATGGTAGTGCATCTGGCCGGTCCAGCTGTGCAGCACCATCAGGATGGCTGGCGTCGCTCCGAGGTACTTGCGGTCGCGGGCGAGGTCGATCACCGCGCTGGCGACAGTCTTCATCAGCAGGGAGTACATGAACTTCTGATCCGACAGGAACAGATGACGAAGCTCCTCGGGGACCGTGGCGACAACGTGGTAATAGTCACACGGCAGGAGTTCCGCTTCTCGGGCTTTGAGCCAATCACGCATCCGACGCCCGTGACAGGCTGGACAGGCGCGGTTGCGGCAGCCGTGGTAGACCCAGAACGTGTGCTCGCAATCGCAGCAACGATACTGATGGCCACCCATCTCGGCGGTCATGCAAGCAGCGATGTCGGAGAGGGCCTTTCTCTGAGAGGGCATCATCAGATGCCCGAACTCATCGATGTAACGATCCTTGAACCGGCGGACGACGTCCGCCAGCTCGATACGGTTGTCTTTCATGGCCGGTCCCTCCGTTAGAAGAGGCCGGTGAAGAAGTCACCGAGCAGTTGGCGCAAGTCGCGACGCAAGGGCTCGCTCAGATGCGTGTAGATCTCGGTCGAGCGGATGCTCGAATGGCCCAGCAAGATCTGCACGAGGCGGATGTCGACGTTCTTCTCGAGAAGTTGAGTTGCGAAACTATGGCGAAGGGTGTGCGGTGTGAAGCGGTCGCTGAAGTCGCATGCATCGCGTGCGCCGTTGAAGGCCCGTCGAGCCATCCGGTTGGAAAGATGATCGGTGCCCTGGCGGTTGGAGAAGAGCCACTTGCTGCTGCGATGGATCTTCCAGATCTCCCGCAGCATAGCCAGGGTCGGCTCGGTCAGGGGAAGGGCTCGTTCTTTGTTGCGTTTGCCGATGATGCGGAGGAGCATCTGCTTGGAGTCGACGGCGAAGACCGGCAGTGCGAGGGCTTCGCCGATCCTCAGACCGCAGGCGTACATCAGCGCGAAACAACCGCGGTAGACCGGCTTCCTGATGGCGGCAATCAGGCGGCGACAGTCCTGATCGCTTCGAACATCGGGCAGGCGTTTGCGATTAGGTAGGCGGACTTTTTTTTCGTGAGCAGCGGCCAGTCGTAGGCCAGGGTGCCCACGAAGAGGAACTTGATGCCGAAGAAATGCTGTTGGAACGTGCCCTTGGCGACATGGCGAACCTCACGCAGGTGCATGAGGTAGTCGCGTAGTTGGCGTTCGCTGATTCGATCGGGCGAGAGACGATAGTGGGCGGCCAGTTGCCGCACCACCCTGAGGTACGCGTCTTGCGTGCCGGATGACAGGCCCGCAAGTTGCATGTCCTCGATCATGCGCTTCCTGAGTTCAGTCATGGTGGTATCCTCCAATAGCTGAGTCACATCGAGACTCCGGCCCCACGGCCGGAAACCCCGAGGATACCACGTCTCTGCAAACCCCAACGCTCAGGAACCCCACGCAGGCAAACACCACCCCCAAAGCTACTCGACATCAACCCCTGCGGCGTAGCCGCTTCGTCCAAT
>CAYSBP010000589.1:0-1941 GCA_964429255.1 uncultured Planctomycetia bacterium | reverse complement strand
GCGGCATCGAGTGAGAGCGCCCGAACCAGATTGAGGGCGATCATGTGCATGGTCAGCTCTTTCTCGAGCATCGCCGGAGTCTTGCACCGGAGCGTGTCCATGCCCATGGCACTCTTCAGATCGCGGAAGCGCAGTTCGGCATCCCAGCGCCGGCGGTGCAGGGCGGCAATCTCCTCGGCCGGGTAGAGATTCCGGTCCAGGAGCGTGGTGACGATGCGAAGCTTCTGCGGGCGGAAACCTGGGCGCAGGAGCGCTACGGTCACCACGCGCAGTTCCACCGCCGCGGGCAACCTCGCCCACTGCCGCTTCGTCCAGCCCTTCGGCCGGCTCTTGGGCTTGGGCAGGCGCACAGTGAAGTCCCGGGCGCAACGGCCCCGACCCCGGAATATCTCCCGATCCCTGGCCATGAAAGCGGCATGGCCGCCCAAGGCCAACACCTCGATGAAGTTGGTGAAGGTGCAGTAGAGCGCATCGCCCAGAATCAGCGCGCCGGGCGTCACCACGCGACCCAGCAGCCGGCGCCACAAGGTCTGCTCGCCCAGCCGCTTCGAGCCGTGTTCCCACGTCTCCACCGCGCCGGTGAACAGGTCGAAGGCCGCCACCAAATTCATTTTGGGCAGCAGTCCGGCACAATCCGGCGCGGGCTTCGCGTTGCTCTTGCCCCCGCCTTTCGGGTAGACCTTGCGGTTGGCCGCGGTGTCGGCCAAGTCCAGTTCCGTGCCATCGACCGCGAGCGGACGCAACTCGTGCCACCGCCCGTACGAAGGTGTCGCGCGCCGGAGGAAGGCAGCCAGCCCGTCGCCGCTGCGCCGCAGTACCGCCAGGGCCAGGCGTCCCCGGGCCTGGCAGTAGGCGCTGTTCCCGGAACTGATCACGGCCTTGCCCGTGGCCAGGAGCACCGTCTGAAGATGCTTGACCATCGCCTCGCAACTCAACGCGCCCATGACCTGGAGGAGAAACAGCAGAAAGGTGGTGCCCGGATCGAAGACGCGGCGGCGGCCCGTTGCCTGCGCCTCGAACACCCCCAGGTCCAGCTTCCCGGCAAACAGTTCGCGAAGACAGCCGATCCCCCCGGCGTCCGCCTTCGCCGCAACGTGCCGCCGCTTTCGGCCCAGTGCTTGCATCCCCGGGAGCCATGGTGTACGGTTCTGCATCAACCGCTCCTTTGCTGTAGATGTATCATGTTTGGATACAGATACTTATACAGTCAAAGTGAGCGGTTGTCTAGCATATCTCGTTGATTTACAACATTTTAGCGGTTATCTAAGTGCCATTACCCTGGCATCAGGCGCCGACGGCGCAGTGCACCATGCTGCGCACGGCAGAGCATAAGCTGGTGGTCGATCACAGCGGCGGCGGCGGCGAGCTGTACGACCTGGTCGCCGATCCCGGCGAACACCGCAACCGCTGGGACGACCCCTCGACCCAGGCGGTCAAGACCGACCTGCTGCTGCGCCTCACCCACCGCCAAGCCTGGACGGTGGACCCGCTGCCACCGCGTCAGTCCGCCTGGTAGACCAACGCCCGAATCACGGCACCACGGCCGCCGGCGCGGAATCGACAGCGTCCGGCGAGGGCAACGCATATAGCACCCAGAACGGGTCCGTCAACAGCACGCGCCAGTGTAATATCAGCAATAACTCCCATTTTATGCTTACCATCGAATTGCTGCTCTGCCCAGGCCAGATCGCTGACCGCCTGATCCAGATCCAATACAATGTTTTTCTCTGAAAAGATAATCTCATTCCCTATTACAGGAATTTGATCAAATATACAAGGAGGAAATTGTTTCATAGAACACACGGAAATCGTACCTTTATGTAGATAATCCAGCAAAGACAACAACCTCTTTTTTTCTGAATCAATATTAGTTTCATTAAATGAGAAATAATTGTATTTTTCCAGTTCACCCATCAAAAATCAAGTTAAGGCACTATTATA
>CAYSBP010000588.1:0-1944 GCA_964429255.1 uncultured Planctomycetia bacterium | reverse complement strand
CGGACGACCCGATCCAAACCGAGCTGGAAACCTATGTCCAGCAGGTCCTGGATACCTTCCGCGACCGCTTCGGCTTTGTCCACCTGAACCAACCCGACCCGGACCTTGGCGTCCTGGACCGAAAACGGGTGGCGCGGTTGATCGAGGCCACAGGGCAAGAGCGGGCGGAACGCTGCTTTACCGAAGCCGGCCAGGCGAACGCCAACACGCGCAGCGCGATGATGCTCTTCCGCGCCGTCCCAGGCTGGAACCGCGACGAAATCATGAGGGCCCTCCAGCAGCGCACACAGATCGCCATTCGCACCCTTGGCCTCCTGCCGCTCCCCGAAGGTCAGGCGGGCCACGACGAGTGCTACGCACGTTACATCCTGTTGCGCGGTTACGAGAAGACCGGGTTGCAGTTCGCGGCGCAGCGCCGGTCGACCGAACAGGCAGCCGTCCAGGCCGCGCTGGCCAACCTCGCGCAGACCGCCGGTTTCGCGGATCCCACTCGTCTGGTCTGGGCGATGGAGTCAGCGCTTGCCTCCCGCGTCACATCGGAGACCACGCACCGCCTCGGTGACGTGGCCTTGACGCTCTGCGGAGAGGGTCTGGAAACCGAGGTTCGGACCTCGCGCAACGGCGCAAACCTGCCGTCCGTTCCATCTGCCATGAAGAAATCAAGACCTTACGCGGACCTGCGCGCCCGGGCCGACGAACTGCGCGCCCAGTTCCTGCGATTGCGCGTCAACTTCGAACGGCTGATGGTCGACGGCGAGGCCTTCCAAACGGAGGAGTTGGCGGAGCTCGCCACGCTTCCGGCGCTCGGTCAGATGCTCTCGCGACTGATCTTCCGAGATGCGAAGGACGCGTTCGGTCTGTACGATCGAGAGCGCAACGGCTTCGCCGGTCCGGATGGCGCCCGTGCGGATCTGACCGGAGAGATTTTCATCGCCCATCCGCTGGACCTGGAGAAGGCCCGGATGCTGGAGTCCTGGCAGCGCGAGATTGTTCGCCGCCGGATCGTCCAGCCGTTCAAACAGGTTTTTCGCGAGACCTACACCGATTCGCCGCACGTACGCCTGGCTGGCCAGGCCCTCTCGGCACGTGCGGCCGGCAAGTGGCTCAACCATCAGGGCTGGCAGGTGAAGCTGGGCGACCTGCCCGAGCAGGCCCAGCTCTTTCGATCACACTACGGCGCTTCTGTACAGGCCGAACTCACGTTCAATGATCCGGCGCGCTTGCTGGTCGGCAAGGGCGATGTCGAACTGCGCGCGCTGGCCTTCCTCACGCTGACCGGACGGCACGAGCAGCCCGAGCGGATCGCGCCAGCCGACGTCCCGGCGCGGGTACGTTCCGAGACCTACCGCGACACCGACCTGCTCGCGGCCGAAGCGCTGCGCGGAACGGTCTGGACGCCGTCGCGCGAAGTCCTGACGCGTCGGGGTGAGATGGTCGCCGCACTCGCGCACGTTCTTTCGCTCCAGTGCGTGCACCTGCACGAGCGCTTTGTGGAAGTGACGGCGAACGTCACGACATACAATGTCAGCCTCGCCGACGCCCAGGTGTCGGGCGGGGACGGATCGAGGGATGCGCCTTCGGAACGGTGGAGCGAGGCGAAAGGCCTTTACGTTCCGTTCCCAGGCAGCGACGATACGGTGCTGGCGGAGCTGGTGCACCGGGTCATGGGGCTGTGCAACCAAGGAGCGGGGAAAGAAGAGCGCTAGCTGGTGATTTCCCTCCTGACGGGATGGCTGCGCGAGCACATTCGCGATACGGACGTGAACCACATCCGCTTCCACAAACGTTTCGGCCCGGCCAAGATACGGACCGGACCACGCGACGCCTGCAGCGGAAGACGAGGCCGCGGCGGCTGGCGCATTGAAGCCCGTTGGCGACCTTTCCGCAGCCCGGGACCTCGCCCGAGGATGGCCGGTTCGACCGCGCGGTTGACTGCCCTGAATG
>CAYSBP010000587.1:0-1949 GCA_964429255.1 uncultured Planctomycetia bacterium | reverse complement strand
GCGGATGGTCCGGCGCGCTGGGCCAACGCCAAACTGGTGCGCTACGCCGACGACTGTGCGCCCGGCTAGGTCTGCACGAGATGAGGGTGGGCCCCTCGCAGCCGGCCTGCGGAGGCAGGCTGCAAACCGCCTTGAGCGGCGGTGGTTAAGAGCCACGCGTCGTGAGCGTCAAGGAAAAGGCGCGGGCTGACCGCGTCAGGTGAGAATCGGAAAGACGAACGCAAGTGAACCGCTGATGACCCGTCGAAAGCGTAGGGACGACGTCAAAACCGGGAGGCAGTCGTTAGCCCGGGATAAGTTCTGGGGATATCCGCTTACTGCCAGAATGGCGTCCGGCGTTAAGGTGGCGTGATTCCGATTCAGGCTCGTGCAGGCAACCGGGGAACCTGTTGCCTCGATGCTAAGGGAGCCGTCCAAGTGGAGGACCCACGAGGGCCTGAGTACCGATGCGAGGCGCAGGGGCGGATCAACCCGTAGTAGTGATGAAGGGCCTGTAATGGGTCTGGAGCGAAGGGGTTGAATGGTTCGGCCTGGAGCCACGAACCAACCAGCGATGGGAGGAGTTCATGACGAAAGGCAAGTCGTATGAGATTTCCAAACAAGTGGTTTGGGAAGCGTACAAGCGGGTGAAAGCGAATCGGGGAGCCGCCGGGGTGGATGGGCAGTCCCTGCAGGACTTCGAGCAGGACTTGCGGAACAATCTCTACAAGCTCTGGAATCGAATGTCTTCGGGCAGTTACTTTCCACCGGCCGTGCGGCGCGTCGACATCCCGAAAGGACAAGGAGGAACGCGGCCGCTGGGTATTCCGACAGTGGCCGACCGCATGGCGCAGATGGTGGCCAAGCTCTACTTGGAACCCCAGGTGGAGCCTCACTTCCACGCCGACTCGTACGGGTATCGTCCGGGCAAGTCGGCGCTGGAGGCGGTGGGGGTGGCGCGACGGCGCTGCTGGCGTCAGGATTGGGTGATTGATCTGGACATCAAAGGTTTCTTTGACAATCTGGATCATGAGCTCTTGATGCGGGCGGTGCGGCGTCACACGGACCTTCCTTGGGTTCTTCTGTATGTCCAGCGGTGGCTGCGCGCGCCGGTGGAGCATCCGGACGGACGCCGGGAGGAGCGAACGAAAGGGTCGCCGCAAGGGTCGGTGATTTCGCCGTTGCTGGCGAACCTGTTTCTGCACTATGCGTTCGATGAATGGATGCGGCGGAACCACCCCCGCATCCAGTTCGAGCGGTATGCGGATGATGTGGTCATTCACGCGGCGACGCGGGATCGGGCGGAGTCGTTGCTTGAAGCGGTCCGAGACCGGCTCAAGCAGTGTCGGCTGGAACTCCATCCAGAGAAGACGCGAATCGTCTACTGCCAGGATTCGGACCGTCGCGGCAAACATGACCCCATCCAGTTCGACTTTCTGGGCTACACCTTTCGGCCGCGGCGCGCGAAGAATCGCTGGGGGAAGGCCTTTGTCAGTTTCCTTCCGGCGATCGGCAACAAGGCGGCCAAGCGCATCCGGGCGACGATTCGCGACTGGCGTCTGGGCGCCACTCGCAACAATCAATCGCTGGAGGATCTCGCTCGCTTCGTCAATCCCTACGTACGCGGATGGGTCAATTACTACGGGCGGTATTACCGCTCGGCGTTGACTCCCGTTCTCAGACAGCTGGAACGCGCTTTGGTGTATTGGGCGCGGCGGAAATTCAAACGGTTGCGGCGTCATCAGCGCCGGGCGGTTCATTGGTTGGGCCGCCTTGCGCGACGCCAGCCCAATCTGCTCTATCTGTGGCAGATCGGCATTCGACCGGCGGCGGGACCATAAGAGCCGGATGAGCGGAGACGTTCACGTCCGGTTCCGTGAGGGCCTGGGGGTGAGATTCCCCCGGGCTACTCGACTTGTCGTGCTGGCGCGCTTCATCGACGGCCGGATTACGGGCTGGATCGAGTCGAA
>CAYSBP010000586.1:0-1952 GCA_964429255.1 uncultured Planctomycetia bacterium | reverse complement strand
TCCAGGTTAGGGGCTTTCATCCGATCAACCGCCCAATGACTCCATCACCTATTCTCTCAATCGCCAATCCTTAAAACTCCGCCTGCCCCGGCGCGCGGGGGAACGGGATCACGTCGCGGATGTTGCCCATGCCGGTCAGGTACAGTAACGCACGCTCGAGACCCAACCCAAAGCCGGCGTGCGGGACCGTGCCATAGCGCCGCAGGTCGCGATACCAGTTGTACTGTTCGGGCTTCAGGCCACACTCGGTGATGCGCTGGTCGAGCACGTCCAGACGCTCTTCGCGCTGCGCGCCACCGATGATCTCGCCCGCGCCCGGCGCCAATACATCCATCGCGGCCACCGTCTTGCCGTCGTCGTTCTGCCGCATGTAGAAAGCCTTGATCTCCTTCGGGTAGTTCATCACGATCACCGGCTTGCCGATCAGTTTTTCCGTCAGGTAGCGCTCGTGCTCGGTCTGCAGGTCCATACCCCAGCGCACGGGGAATTCGAACTTCTGCCCTGACTGCTCCAGCTGAGTGATCGCGTCGGTGTAATGCAAACGTTCGAAGTTCACCGAAACCACCTGCTCGACGCGCTGGATGCACCCCTTGTCGACGCGCTCGGCAAAGAACTTCAGGTCATCCATCCGTTCGTTCAAGACGGCTTTGAAAATGTACTTCAGGAAGTCTTCGGCCAGATCCGCATCGGCCGTCAGGTCGGCAAAGGCGATCTCAGGCTCCACCATCCAGAACTCGGCCAGGTGCCGCGCCGTGTTGCTGTTCTCCGCGCGAAAGGTCGGCCCGAAGGTGTAGACCTTGCTCATCGCCAGACAGTAGCACTCGACGTTGAGCTGCCCGCTGACGGTCAGGAAGGTGGGCTTGCTGAAGAAGTCCTTCGTGAAATCGACCTGCCCATCGGGCGTGCGCGGCAGGTTGGCCTGATCCATCGTCGAGACACGGAAGAGTTGTCCGGCGCCTTCGCAGTCGCTGGAGGTGATGATCGGCGTATGGATCCAGAAGAAACCGTGTTCATGGAAGTAGCGGTGAATCGCATGGCTCAGACAGTGGCGCACGCGGGCGATGGCGCCGATGGTGTTCGTGCGGACGCGGAGATGCGCGACTTCGCGGAGGTACTCGTAGGTCGCCTTCTTCGGCTGAATGGGATAGGTCAGCGGATCGGCAATACCACCGACCACTTCAACGACAGAGGCCTGGACTTCCACAGGCTGTCCGGCGGCAGGCGAAGCGACCAGTTTGCCCGTCGCACGCACCGCACAACCCGAGGTCAGGTGCTGGACTTCAGACGTGTAGTTCCCCAGCGTGTTCGGCGCGACGATTTGGAGCGGCGCGAAGCACGAGCCATCGTGCAGATGTACGAACGAACAGCCGGCCTTGGAATCGCGCCTCGTGCGTACCCAGCCCTGGATTGTGACGTCGCTCCCGACCGCAACCTTGCCCGCGAGAATTTCTGCGACGGAAGACGTAGGCATCTGATTTCTCCTGTTGGTGGCGGACACGAGCACTCTACGGGGGAACACCGAAAAAGCAAAAGCGGACACGCGACAGCACGTTTCAACAGGATGCGCGAGGTGGAGGGGATGAACGGTTCGCCTCGTCGGCCCACCCCGTCTCCAGAATCGCAACGGCATCCCAAGCCAGCGCAAGCGCATCGAGTGCACGTTCTTCCGCAAAACAGGAAGGCACTGCCAGCCGCCCGACGGTAATGGCGTGCCGCCTTGGCAAAGGCATTCTGCGCCTGCGCTGTTCTTCCGGCTTCATGGATCGCTGGAACCGTTGCGCGGCCAGGTGAAACCCCGAGTAAATCACCACCGCGCAGAGCACTGCCGTTCCCACGATGCGGAGCACGTACATCGACCGTAGTGCGATCGTCGCCCCAACGCCGGGAGGGCGAATTGCAGCGCCTCTTGCCGGACTTCAGACCCTCCGCCCGAAGGGCGACGGTCCTGTAGC
>CAYSBP010000585.1:0-1967 GCA_964429255.1 uncultured Planctomycetia bacterium | reverse complement strand
CCGCTTTCCCAGTCCAGAACCCGCATCTTGCTTTCCTTGCCCTCGGCATCCCGGAATCTGTACGAGAAGCTGTAGGGGAGCTTCGGGATAAGTTTGAAGGTCTCACGCCAACTGTTGTCCTCGAACAGCTCTGGTTGGGACATCTGGGCGCGCATTTCCTGAAGCTGCTCGGCGCTCCATTCGCGGTCCCCTTCCTCTTCCCACACGAACTCGAACACTTCCGTCGGTTTGAAGACAGCCAGTGATAGTTGGTTTGCCTTTGCGCCATCGATAAGCTCTTGGAGGTGAGTGAATACCTGTGCGGTCTTCAAGAGAAGCCGACGACGCTCGTGCCAGCCATCCTTGGTGCCCAAGTGTCCAACGGGCTGAAGTTCACTGAAACCCACCGGGCGGAAACTTTCCGGACGCCGATCCGACGTGTTGCGTGTCAGACTGCACTCCAACCAATCGAACTTGCGGTACTGTTCGGCTTCGTCAAGTCGCCGGAAGGGTACAGGATAGATCCTCACCCATGTGCCATCCGGTCTGACACCCGCAGTGCACACGATCTCGCCGTACTTGCGTGACAGGGTTGGGTAGGTCTTGACCGTAACGAGAATCCGCTCTTTTGGCATGGCCCGCTCACAGGTGCCGAGGAGCGAACGTTTCGCCGAACGCTCCGTGCAACGCGTCGGAGACGCAGTGCCGATGGCATTGCTCTGGAAACCGCTCATAGCAGGTCAACGCCACGCGTGCTCCCTCCAGGACCCAGTTCCGGATGCAGGCTAGAGCAGCGTCTTGCCGGGGCAGGCTCTTCCGCTCGTACCAGGCGAACAACGCATCGTAGTCGGCCTGCGTTTTCAGGGATTGCCGCTGGTCGGAGGGGATGCCCAGCTCAGGCAGGTGCGCATAACGTATCCCCACGCCTTCGCAGCCCTTGGACAGCGTGCTCTTTGAAAACCCGTACTTTCGGCTGAGCGGATTGCGGCGGACGTCGCACAAAAGCGTCACGCCCGCATGGAGCAGTTGGTTCAGGTAGCTCTCCAGCGTCCGGCCTTCGTAACCGATGGTGCAGACACCGGGAGCCTGGGTCTTCGGACGGGCCTCCTCAATGGCCCGCAGCGCGCCATCGTCACCGGCCAGCACGCGGTCCGCCACCTCGCTGCGAATCGCAAAGAACGGATGCGCACGATAGACCTTGGCCACGAGGGCATCCCCGCGCACGCCATCGTGACGGCGGGCGAAATCGGCCATGCGCGCACGGAGGGGTGGAGGAACCTTCGCCTCGACACGTCCCTCATCCGTCAGTCTCCAGGCCCGCTCGTCATCCCGCAACAGACCGCGCTCAGTCATGCGCCGCTTGTCCGCGTAGGAGGTGAACGAGAAGCCGCCGAACTTATAGGGCACGAACTCGTAGGTGGGTGTCTGCTCGTCTTGGCAGTAGAGGAACAGCAGCTTCTGGAAGTCAAGATTGCGCACTTCTCCGCCGAGTGTATCCAGCAGCGCGAGGAGGTGCTTCTGCCGATTCAAGATCATGGTGCGCAGTATAGCCCGCCGTCCGTCCGCCTGCAATCGGTCACGGTAACTACAGTATCGGCCGACCGGGATATGATCCTTCAGCCCAACCCCGACTGACACCATCTGTGTTGATCGGTGGTTTTGGGGCGGCCTGGTGCCCACGACAGTCTGTCGTTTTTGTCATCATTCTTTCAGAGACGTGGCTGCCTCAAGGCCGCCGTCAAAACCTTGACCTGTTGGTGTAAACGGGCGTTCTCGACGCGCAAACGGATCACCTCCGCGTGCAGGTCAGTATCGGCAAGAGCAGCGGCCGGCAGGTGCTGTTTGACCGACTCTTCGGCCAGGCGTCGGATGGCATAGTCCGGAGGGCTGGTTCGGCGACCAACAGAGACTCGCGCCTCGCCCAGCGCCGATTTTGGGCACACTCCGGTATGTCCCGGTCATCGAGCGGGGTTTTCGGACTGCCGTTT
>CAYSBP010000584.1:0-1969 GCA_964429255.1 uncultured Planctomycetia bacterium | reverse complement strand
TCACCCACGCGATCATCGCGCGTTTCATCGCGCACTGCGTATCCATGGCACCACGTCCTGGATCACACTTCTCCGCTACGCACACCTCCCTCCCGATTCCCCCCTATGGCGGTTGCATCTGTCGCGTGCAGCACCTACGATGCGCGCCGGTTTTCAACCGTCCAGAGCGCGAGACGCACGGGGAACAGAAACCACGTCTTCCCTCCTCTGTGTGCTCTGTGCTCTCTGCGGTAAATCGGTTTCTATCTGACGGCGCGCCACTGGCGCGGGGGCTTCATGTCCGATCCGTTGGGCTATCAACTGTTGCTCCTCCATGCGCACCTGCCCTTTGTGCGGCATCCGGAATTCGAGGAGTTTCTGGAAGAGGAATGGCTTTACGAAGCTATCAGCGAGACGTATCTCCCCGTCCTGAAGATGCTGGAAGGTTTCGAGCGTGACGGCGTGCGGGCCTGTTTTGCGATGACCCTGACCCCGCCGCTCTGCGAGATGCTCGCCGATCCGTTTCTGCAGCAGCGCTATATGCGCAAACTCGAACGTCTCGAGGAACTCAGCCTGCGCGAAGTCCATCGCACGCAGAACACCGCTTTTTACAACGCCGCGTTGATGTACCGCGACGATTTCCGCGAATGCCGGCGGATTTTCGAGTCGTGGAAGGGGAACCTGGTCCAGGCTTTCCGCCACTATCAGGATCGAGGGTTCATCGAGATCATCACGTGCGGCGCGACGCACGGCTTCTTCCCGACCATGATCACGCCCGAGAGCATCCACGCACAGATCCAGGTGGCGACGGCGAACTACCGCAAGCATTTTGGACGCGCGCCCAAAGGCATCTGGGTGCCTGAATGTGCCTACGCGAAAGGCGTGGATCAGGCGATCCGCGAAGCGGGCATTGATTACTTCTTCATGGACACGCACGGGATCGCCTTCGGCGTCCCGCGCCCGCGTTACGGCCCGTACCGGCCGGTCTACACGCCGCGCGGCGCCGCAGTCTTCGCGCGCGACCCGGAATCGAGCCGGCAGGTCTGGTCGAACATCTCCGGCTACCCTGGCGATCCGTACTATCGCGAGTTCTACAAAGACATCGGCTACGACGCCGAGTACGAGTACATCAAGCCGTACCTGCACCGTGACGGCGTGCGGCGTAACGTCGGCCTGAAGTATCATCGCATTACCGGCAAGGTGAATCTGGACGAGAAGCAGCCCTACGATCCGAACATCGCGCGCGAACGCGCCGCGACCCACGCCGGAAACTTTCTGTTCAACCGCGAGCAGCAGGTGAGCTGGCTTCATCGCGTGCTGGGTGTTCAGCCGCTGGTGATCTCGCCCTACGACGCGGAACTCTTCGGCCACTGGTGGTTCGAAGGCCCAACGTTCCTCGACGTCCTCATGCGCAAAATGGTCTACGACCAGCACCAGGTCGAGCTGATCACGCCCTCGCGTTTCCTGGAACGCCATCCGCGACACCAGGTGATCGAACCGGCTTCGTGCAGTTGGGGCGACCAGGGCTACTACGAAGTCTGGCTCAACCGGTCGAACGACTGGATCTATCGGCACCTCCACGTCGCCGAAGTGCGCATGCGCGAGCTGGCCACGCGCTTCGACGCGCCCGAGACGCTGCAGGAGCGGGCGCTCAAACAGGCCGCGCGCGAGCTGCTGCTGGCACAGGCCAGCGACTGGGCCTTCATCATCACGGCCGGAACCATGGTCGCGTATGCCGAGAAGCGCACCAAGGACCACCTGCACCGCTTCAACGGTCTCTATCTGCAGCTCACCGAGAACCGCCTCGAAGAGCCCTGGATCGCGCAGTTGGAGAGTCTGGACAACATCTTCAGCGAGATCGACTACCGGGTGTACGTCGAACGGAAGTGAGAACGTGGGAGGCAGCCACCATCTCCCGCGGGAAAGGGGGAGCTGGAAGAGGTGGGTCATGCGGAGCATCGAGGGAGAGGGCACTACAACGGCGGGGCGA
>CAYSBP010000583.1:0-1976 GCA_964429255.1 uncultured Planctomycetia bacterium | reverse complement strand
GCGGGAGTAGACCACGTGCGCGCCGTCGCCCGTGATCAGCGGATTGGCGCAGCTCGCCGGCCCAGGCAGCAGCACGCGTTCCTTGGCCTCGTGGGTGTCGAAGACCATCAATTGGTAGAAGGGGCCGTCCTCGGCATCGACCTTGCCCTTGCCGTCCACGGCGGAGCGCACCCACACGAACTTGGTGTGCACGCCGGTCAGCTTCTCGATCGCCTCGGCCACGGTCTTGCCCGCCGCAGGCTCGACGGCGAACACGGCGCTGCCGGCCACGAGCAGCGCCGCCATGAGTCCTTGTCTTGCTCCGCATGCGATTCGATACGCTCCTGTGATTCTGACCATTTTCCGTTTCTCCTTTCGCTTTTTGTATTTCAGTCCAGTTTCGTCAACTTGATCTGTTGGATGCCGATCTCGCGCAAGCCGCCGCACACGAGGACAAGCGGCGCGTCCGGCGCGAGATGCGCCATTCCGACTTGGGTGAAGGGAACGTCGCACTCGCGGCGCAGATCAAGCCGCGGAATGGCGACCGCCGCTCCCCCTTTGATGCCAACCGTCAACACCTTGTCGATCAGCTGGTTGATCGGCTGGACCTCGACGCGGTAGCGTCCCGCGGCGGGTGCCTGGAGCGGCATCTCGACCGCCGCGCCATTGGTCTCGACGGCAATGCCGCCACCGCTGCGCAACCACTCCTGCCCCAGCCAGAAGACCGTCCGCACCTTCAATCCGCAGGCGCGGAGGGCGACCTCCATCGCCGGCAGATTGAGCGGATCGGCAGGCGCGTCGCCCTCGATTCCGGCATAGCGCCTCGGCCAGTTGGCGGAGCCGCGGGGAAGCGGCCGCGCGGCGGCCGGCGCATCCTGGTACCAGAACGCGACGCTCGCAAAACCGTTCGTGTGTTTCGCCCCCGCAAGATCCTCAATGGCCTCTCCCCAGACATGCTCCATCGTCACACGGATATGCGTCGCGAAGCGGATCGGATCCGGGACGTGGAAGCGGTACATCGTGTAGAAGGCGCCGCCGTCGGCGCGCTTCTCCAGCAGCGGGAGGCCGTAGTACGGATAGGCGAACGGCTGGTAGTAGCACCAGGCGTTGTTGAAGTAGTCCTCCGTGCCGGTGCCGTTGATGACGGGCAGCGGGGAGTGGTCGATGAAGATCATGTCGTCGCCCTCGCCGAACCATCCCTGCGAGCGGTTGTCGACGTAGAGGAGGCAGCCGGCGTAGTGCCCTTTCCCCTCGGTCTCGAGCAGCGTGTAGTTATCTTTCCCCTCGATGTTGATCCATCCCTGCGAGCGCAGCTCGTTCTCCTGGTGGAAAGTGGCGTGGAACAGTCCGGCCTCGGGCGGCTGCGGACCGAGCTCGTAGTCGACGTGGAAGTAGAGCTGGCGGAGGCTGCGCTCCCCGTTGTTGAAGAGCTCGATCCTGGCGGCGCGGCGGAAGGGCATCGGCCAGCAGCAGTTCAGCGCGCGCTCGTTGAGGCCGACGCAGATCGGCTCCGAGGTGAGTGTGCAGTAGGGGGGGGTGCGTGTCCGAGTGGGGGAGAGGGCGTGTCCGAGGCCGAAGAAGTCGCCGAGCGGCACCTCGACGCTGGGCGCGGCGGCGCCATCCCACCAGATCCGCAGCACCATGTCGCGCAGGACGGTGTCGTGCCCGGGATACTCATGAAAGGTCATCCAGATGTGCGTGATTTTTCCCGGTCCGGCGGTGTCGAGCAGCGTGGCTGCCGTTCCTGGCGCGATATCAACGAGGCAGTCGGCGTTGCCGCCGGTCCGGTCCCAACTGGATTCGCGCCGTGAGGCGGCTGTCGCGATGTTCGCAAGATTCTCTAGACTCATCGTTGCGTGCTCCTTGGTTTGGCTGTGGCGCTTGATTCCCGTTCAATCAGCTCGGGGGGGAAGAAATGCCGCTCCGCCGGAACGGGGGGCACCCCGGCCCATTCGGCCAGCTTGCCGTCCGCCGCGGCGCTGTCGGGCAGCGTGTAG
>CAYSBP010000582.1:0-1987 GCA_964429255.1 uncultured Planctomycetia bacterium | reverse complement strand
AGAACACCGACCTGCCGCGGCTGATGCCGCTGGACAACAACAATGTCTACAACGCGAAGGGGTTGCTGCGCGCCTGGCCGAAGGATGGGCCGAAGGAACTGTGGCGGGTGGAGGTGGGCGAAGGCAAGTCAGCGGTGACCGAGGTCGGCGGCCGCGCCTTCACCGCGGCGCAGTTCGACGGCAAGCAGTGGGCGCTGTGCCTCAACCCCGCCACCGGCGCGACGATCTGGAAACACGAGATCTACCCGAAGGCGTCTTCGGGCGTCGTCAACGGACCAATCGTCACCCCACTGATGGATGGTAACCGGGTTTACTTCATCCCGACCGCGGACGCAGGTTACGACCCGATCAGCCCCGTCTACTGCCTCAATGCCGAGGATGGCGCGGTGATCTGGCGGTCGGACGACAACGAATACTACGCCGTAGGCACCGCCACGCCGCTGATCGTTGAGGACACGCTCTACATCCCGGCGGGGAAGCGCGGCAAGGGCAAGACCCTGGTGGCCGTGGACAAACTGACCGGCAAGCTGCGCTGGGGCGTGGCCGACCCGCAGAATCGTGAATTATACGCCAGCAGCGCCAGCCCGGCCTACCAGATCATTGACGGCATTCCGCAGGTCATCTTCGGGGTTTCCGGCGTAAACGAGGCGTGGGCGGTCAGCGCGAAAACCGGCGAGCTGTACTGGAGCTACCCGACGCCGATGCACCACTCGCTGATCTCGTCGCCGGTCGCGACCGGCTCGCGGGTGGTCCTGTGCGGCGGGCAAGGCTCGGCGGCGTTCTCGGCCTGCCTGCAGATGTACGTGCGCGACGGCAAGGTGCGCGCCCGGCAGCTCTACCGCAGCGAGAAGAACCAGGTCAACATGTACAACACCGTGGCGGTGCTCGATGGCGCAGTATTCGGGTTCGGTGCCAAGGGGCTGCAGTGCACCAGCCTCGATGACGGCCGGGTGCTTTGGGAGCAGGCCGGTGGCGACTGGGGCATGGACCAGCCGTTGATCGTCGCCGACGGGTTGATCTTCGCACTCTCGAAGAAAGGCGACCTGGTATTGGCGGAGGCCAACCAGACCGGCTACAAGGAATTGGGCCGCGTGGCGACCAAAATCAAGCTAGGCCACCCCCAGCAACCGACCATTGCCAACGGCCGACTCTACATCCGCGGCGACACGACCGTCGTGTGCTACCAGGTGGCGGGGAAGTAAAAGAAACGATGAGGAGACCAGCATGAACCCAATTCGAATTCTGACAGTATGTATGGCGGCGGTGCTCGTGGCCGGCAGCGCCGCGCTGGCCGGCGAGCCGCTTGATCCGCGAAAGACCACGCTGCCCACCTATCTGCTGCCCGATACCGCGGCAGCCGATGGCGACCTCGCCGAGTGGTCCGCCATCCCGCCGGTGCCGGCCGCAAATTTCAAACCCGCTTCCGCGAACGAGACCATCACCCCTTCCGACAGCTTCGCCCCCAGCCTCTTCTGCGGGATGAAGAAGGGGAGCACCGATCTCTACTTCCTCCTGATCGTGCGCGACTCCAAGCTCTACCAGGGAGATTCGATCGTGCTTTACCTTGATCTCGGCCTCGAGGCTCGCAACAAGCAGGAGCCCGAGTGGAGTGCGGATGAGGGCAAATGGCTCACGCGGAAGTTCGGAAGCGTTCCGTATGTGAGCAAGCTGCCTGAAATGGGGCAGCTTGGCTACGGCCCGAAAACGATTGCCTCCCCCGCGGGCTCCTTTCGCAATGCCTCGGCCGAAAGCTGGAAGGCCGATTGCGCCTGCGTGCCTGTGCGAGGCGGCGTGGCCTACGAGATCCGCATTGACGGCAGATCCGTGTTGGGCGCCCTGAAGCTCGCAGAGATGCCTGCCAGCATTGGCTTCGACTTCGGCATAAACGACCAGGACTACCCGCTGTTGATCCGCACGGAAGGGTGGAGCAACGAGCAGGGGCTCTACCGGCTGTTCGGCGACGCAATGAACCACGTGTTCACGGCGA
>CAYSBP010000581.1:0-1995 GCA_964429255.1 uncultured Planctomycetia bacterium | reverse complement strand
CGCTGCCTGCGCGTTATAAAAACAGGTCTTTGGAAGACGTAATTCTGCCCCGGACAATTCCCGGGGGGCTTCTTGACATCCTTGATGTTACACTGTATCGTGTAATGGTGTATAATCTGAAAGGAGTCCGAATGCCAACAAAGAAACAGGATGAGTTGTTCTGCTGCCCGCCGAAGCCAGTTCTAAAGGACCGGCGACTCCTTTCGCCGAAGCAGGCAAGTGACCTCATGGGCCTGTTCAAGATTCTGGCCAACGATACCCGATTGAGGCTCCTTCACGCGCTCGTGCGATCCGAGGATCTGTGTGTTACGGACCTCGCCGAGGCCTTGGGCATGAAACCGCAGGCCGTCTCCAACCAGCTCCAACGCCTAGTCGACCGGGGCATTCTGGGCTCAACCCGAAACGGCAACAACGTCCACTACAGCATCGTGGACCCTTGCGTGGTTAGCTTGCTGGATCAGGGATTGTGCCTGATGGAAGACGCCGGAGGAAGGCGGATGTCATGAGTGCCCCCCAACCTTCGAAAACCACCGACACCCAGGCAGCCGCCGAAAGTCTTCGTAAGGCCGCCAAGGCGAAGAAGTGCTGGTCGTGCGGTTGCCTGCACAGCTCCCTCAAGGCGATTCGGGACGAGATGGGCGACACGATAATCTCGAACGGAATGGCATCGGCCATAACGGATGCGGAGAAGCAACTCGTCGCAGTCCAATACGACTGCCTCGGATGCGCCGAATGCTATCCGGCCGATGCAGTCAACGCGCTCGGCATTGAAGGCGACGCGTGCCCAGCCGATCCCGTGGAACGGCGCGAAGGATGGCCACCGCTTCCCGGCAACTATACTGCCCTGCGATACCAGGCCCCTGTTGCGGTCTGCACGCTCACGGACGAGAACCTGTACGCGCAGATGCGAGACCGAGCGGCATCTGCGTTAGCCATCGTCGGTGCGTTGCAGACCGAGAACCTCGGCATCGAACGGTTGATCGATAACATCCTGGCCAATCCACACATCCGGTTCTTGGTCATCTGCGGCGCGGACTCCCGGCAGCGTATTGGGCATCTGCCGGGGCAGTCCCTGGTGGCCTTGGCTGGTTCCGGCCTTGACGAGCGCGGCCGTATCGTGGGGGCACAGGGCAAGCGACCAGTCATCCGGAATCTGGATGCTGGGGCGGTTGAGCACTTCCGTCGTTCCGTTGAGGTGGTGGACCGCATTGGCGAATCCGACGTATCGGCTCTGTCTGAACTTTGCGACGCTTTGGCAAAGCAGAGCCCTGGTCCCGCCGAGCCTTTCGCTCCAAGACGTGCCGTTCGTGCCCTGCGCGGCCACGTGCCCGAGCGCATGGTGAGCGATCCCAACGGGTACTTTGTGATCTACGTGGATCGCGTGCGCGGGACGCTTTCCATGGAGCACTACGCGACGAGCGGCGTGCTCGATTGCATCATCGAAGGCCCGACCGCTGCTGAGGTGTACATTCCGGCCATCGAAAACAATCTGGTGTCCCGTCTCGATCACGCGGCCTACCTGGGGCGGGAACTTGCACGTGCCGAAGGAGCCCTCAAGTCGTCCGACTCCTACGTTCAGGACGGTGCGCCGGAACGAACACCGGTAGAAGGCCCATCCGAATGCGGATGCGGGGGGAAATGCGGAGGTTCATGAGATGAAAACATGGATGGTTATTGTTGCTCTTGTCCTCTTCGGCGCTGCGGTCCTGTGGTTCGTCACGAAAGACCAGGGCCGCCCGGCGATGGATTCCGAACCTTTCACAAACGAGGCGCCTGTCGTCGGTCAGGCCGAAGGGTCTGCCGACGTTCCGCTTCTGGGCGTGGATGCGCTCATGCGGAATGCGGAGCGATACGGAGGATCCGTTCGTGTCAAAGGCGTTGTCCGTGCGGCGGATGCGAAACAGGGGCTTATTGCCTTAATCGACGTGTGCGAATTTCAGGCATGTCAAACGACTACCTGCGCTCAGCTGACCCTGCCTGTTCGCTGGCAGAACG
>CAYSBP010000580.1:0-2000 GCA_964429255.1 uncultured Planctomycetia bacterium | reverse complement strand
GAGTAGGGGAGGAAGAGTGGAACGCACCTCCCCTCCCCCCTCATCGAACCGGACGTACAGGTTTCCCATATCCGGCTCACCCGTCCACTTCACCGGTCAGCTGTCGCTTGCGTGACACGCTGCACTCACAGGAGGCGCAGCCCCAGGCGCGCCAGTTCGGCGGGCCAGGAGAGGCCGCCCGGTTTCTGATACGGTCGTTGGCTCCGGCGACTCAAGTGACGGATCAGACGCTGGCTGACGTAATAGTTGACCGTTCGATGTGCCTGGCGGGGGTAGCCCCACGTGAAGTAGTTCTTCCAGCCGCGCAGGTGCACGTTGAGCGAGTCGACCATGTCGGCAATAGGGACGTAGCAGCGGCAGGGGGACGTCAGTTCCCGCACCGCGTCGCGTTCCTTCTTCAGCGCCTTCTTGGAGGGACAGGCGTTCAGGTAACGACGCGGTCTCCCGTGGAGATCCCGGTCGTACCGAAACGTGTATCCCAAGAAGTCCATCGATGCGCCTTGTTCGACGAGGTTGACGACGCGCGTCTTCTTCCGGTTGATTGTGAGCCCCATCCATCCTTCGAGCGTTTCCTCGATGAACCGGGTGATCCGCGTCCCGACATGTCTCGCCAGAACGAGGAAGTCATCCGCGTACCGGACCAACCGAGCATTCGCCCAGTGGTACGGTCCGTTCAAACGATGGAACTTCGTGTCGAACCAGTGCAGGTACAGATTCGCCAGCAGGGGAGATATCACTCCGCCTTGCGGCGTACCCGTCTGCGTACGGTTGACGGTCGGAGGCTCATCGCCATCCGTCGGTTCCACCACCGGAGCATCCAGCCACATGCGAATCAGATGGAGGACCGAGCGGTCGACCACCCGCATGCGCACCGCAGCCATCAGCTTCTCTCTCGGAATCGTGTCGAAGTAGGAGGATAGGTCGGCATCGTAGACTTCCGTACGCCCCTCCAGCAGGTTGCCGCGCACCTGATCGAGTGCGTCATGCGCCGATCGGTTCGGCCGGAATCCCCACGAACAGTCGAGGAAGTCGGCTTCAAAGATCGGCTCGAGGATCAGGAGCGCCGCCGTCTGCACCACACGATCACGGACCGTGGGGATGCCGAGCGGCCGCTGCCTGCCGTCGGGTTTCGGGATGTATACTCGCCGCACAGCCTGGGGGCGGTAGCGTTTGGTCTTCAGGTCCTCCTGAACCGAGGTGAGAAGACTGTCAACGCCGCCGGGCAGGTCACAGACCTGCCGGATGGAGATTCCATCCACGCCGGGTGCGCCGTCGTTGACGACGACCCGCCGCCATGCAGCCTCCAGCACGTCTCGCCGGCAGATCCGGTCATACAGGGCGTAGAACCGGAATCGCGGCTCCAGCTTCGCCTTGCGGTACAGCTTCTGTCTCAGCAGGAAGACTTTCTCCGGCAGGCCATCCGCGTTCTCCCGATACGCCGGGGGCACCTCGATGTCCCGTCGCTTCTCCGTAGTGGCCTTTTCAGGCAAGCGGTTCTGTTCCTGCATCTCACTCCGCTCGTGGACGGCAGGGCTCCTTTGCTCCGCGGGCATTACTCCGCTTCCTCGCTATTACGAGCCCATCCGTCTCCCGACTGGGCCGCCGGTCGGTTATGTATTCCCGATCGGCGTTGCAGGCATGGCGCCCGCACTCAGCCGGTTCTCCCAGGTTCCTCGACTGATCTTTCGGTGCGCGCTGCCCCTCACAACCCCGGGGAGTCGGATGGCTGCATGTGCCTGCTGCTTCACCATCCGCGCTCGGCTTCAGCATCTTCGGCAGATTGGCCACTCCCACTGGCTTAACGAGGCCTACGGGTTCACGCTTTCGCGTTGCGGCTCGCACCTTCGCTCCGTCCCTGTCGGACACCAAAGCTACATGCCAAGCAGGCGATTCACATGGTGGGCACCTCTCATCCCACAAGATCAGCCAGGCTTAGCCTGGCAACCGAAGGCCGCGGAGGAGAACAACCTGGGTAACAAAGGAACGGCACGAACCCACGT
>CAYSBP010000579.1:0-2003 GCA_964429255.1 uncultured Planctomycetia bacterium | reverse complement strand
TTTTCTTGTGTGCGTCAGGCATGACGCGCAGCGTCATGACCTGACGCTGGATAACTGGTTAGCGAAAGCGACCCAGGAAGTGACTTGCCGGGTGAAAGTCCCGGTGGAGGCCTTGATGGCAGGAACTCCTAGCCGGACCGCAAGGGTGTCCGTCGTGAGGCGGAATCTGAAGGAAGTGGCAGGCAAACTCCCGGCCCGAGGAACACGAACCGTATACGAGGCGTCGTCTCGGTGGGCGAGAGGGCAAATAGACTCGAAGCCCAATGTCATCCGGACCGATTCGGCGTATATGCGGCGGGTATGTGGGAGGAAAGTCACGCGTCTTACCCTGAGAGATCTGCCGTCCTGCCCATGGGCTAGTCACGTCGCGAGGCGTGGCGATGGGGCGGTAGAAGTCAGCCGAGGCCATAGTAGTTGCGTGCGTAGCGTGGCGAAGGGCCGAACTGTTTGAACCGTCTGGTGCAGAGTATTCGATGTCCGAACGAAACGCAGAACCCAGGGCTGAGATGCCAGAGCGACCGGGGAGAGTAGGCGGCGGAACCGCCGAGGGTAACCGGCACGCGCGTCTTGCGGACACGGTATACAATGGTTCCACCGGGCAACCAATCGTGGTCACGATGGAGGAGGTGCTAAGCCGAGGGAATATGTTGGCTGCTTATCATCGCGTGGTTAGTAACAAGGGAGCACCTGGCGTCGATGGAGTAACCGTCGATGATCTGGCACCCTTGCTCCGCCTGCGATGGGAGGCAATCCGAGAAGAGTTGTTCAGCGGGACGTATGTTCCAAACGCCGTGCGAAAGGTAGAGATACCCAAACCCGGCGGCTCTGGGCTACGGATGCTGGGCATTCCGACCACTCTCGACCGACTGATTCAACAGGCCCTGCTGCAAGTGATGCAACCGATGTTCGATCCGACGTTCTCGGATCACAGCTTCGGCTTTCGTCCTGGACGAAGTGCCCACCAGGCACTGGATCGAGCCAAGGAACATATCACTGCTGGCCGCCGCTGGGTGGTCGATATGGACCTGGAGAAGTTCTTCGACCGTGTGAACCACGACGTGCTGATGAGCCGTCTGGCTCGAAGGATCGAGGACAAACGCATTCTCCGTCTGATCCGCCGCTACTTGCAGGCGGGGATGATGGCAGGCGGTATCGTGTCGCCGCGAAGCGAAGGGACGCCGCAGGGCGGACCGCTTTCACCGCTCCTCTCGAACGTCCTGCTCGATGAGTTGGACCAAGAACTGGAGCAGCGGGGGCATCGCTTCGTCCGCTATGCCGACGACTGTAACATTTATGTTCGCAGTCTCCGTGCCGGAGAACGGGTGCTCGACTCGACCGAACGTTTCCTCGAGAAGCGCTTGCGTTTGACGGTCAATCGAGACAAGAGTGCGGTGGACCGGCCCTGGAAGCGGAAGTTTCTGGGGTACACGTTCACGGTGCACTTCCAGCCCAAGTTCAAGGTGGCTCCCGAATCGGTGAAACGATTCAAGGGTCGTCTGCGGGAGATGTTTCGCCGTGGTCGCGGTCGCAGTCTGCACCGCGTGATCGGCGACCTTCGCCCCGTGCTTATCGGCTGGGTGTCGTATTACCGGAAATCAGAGGTGCGGAACGTCTTTGAGCAATTGGACCAGTGGATTCGTCGGAAGCTGCGTGTCATGTTATGGCGGCAATGGAAGCGAAACTGGACCCGTGCGAAAGAACTAATCCGGCGAGGTTTGAGCCCCGAACGGGCTTGGATCTCAGCGACAAACGGCCGAGGTCCCTGGTGGAATGCTGGCGCCAGCCACATGAACCGGGCGGTCCCGACTCGCTACCTAAGCCAACTGGGTCTCGTAAGCCTCATCCAGAAACGACTGGAACTGGTACGCTCAAACTGAACCGCCGTGTACGGAACCGTTCGCACGGTGGTGTGGGAGGACGGCGGGGGCAACCCCGCCTCCTACCCGATTCGCGGCGGGGTCGATTCCCCGCATTTACCGGCGTGAGGGTCTCTCACCGGGCGA
>CAYSBP010000578.1:0-2007 GCA_964429255.1 uncultured Planctomycetia bacterium | reverse complement strand
TGCGCGGCCAGCAAAGGCTAGCGCGTTCAGTGGGAGAGAAACCCACCGAGGCAAAAGACCGTAGCCTCGTAGCTTGGATGGCAGAGAGAAGGGAGACCGATGCTCTGAAGCCCATCGACGAAAGCTGCCATGGGCAGCGAAGCGAGTCAGCGGGCCGCAACATCAGTGAATGCATAGTAGCCTCGTCACCGAGAATGCCCGGGAGCCGAGTGCCTGGGGTAGGCGCGAAGGCAGCAGGAGAAGGAGCTGCGCGGTCATCGTCCTCTCCTCCCGGCGGGGTGGTAGCAGCAGCACGCTGACAAAGGACGCGTTGGAAACTGGCGAAGCCCTCCGAGCCCCGACGGAGAAATCCGCGGAAGCAAGGTAGGTGCCGATAACCGATGCACTCGGGAAACGGTGCCGAAGGTTCGAGGGTGGCAGATGGGCACGTAGTAGCGATGAAGCGAACGAGAGTTCGTGGAGCGAAGGAGCCCTGGTGGCGACGTTCCGAATTCAACACTGAGAGGCAGGGGCGGGATGACAAAACCGTCTATCAGTCTGCAGGATCTGAGGAAACGGATGTATCTCAAGGCGAAGGCAGAGCCGCAACATCGGTTCTGGGGTCTGTACGTTCACGTCTGCAAGATGGAGACGTTGCGCGAGGCGTACCGCAGCGCGAAGTCCAACAACGGGGCACCGGGTATCGACGGCGTCACGTTCAAGGACATCGAGTGCTCGGGCGTCGAGCCACTCCTCGAGCAGCTCCGTGACGAACTGACCTCACGCACGTATCGGCCGCTACGCAACCGCATCCATGAAATCCCCAAAGGCGACGGCCGCATGCGGCGTCTCGGGATTCCGGCGATACGGGATCGCGTGGTTCAAGGAGCGCTCAAGCTCATCCTTGAACCGATCTTTGAAGCCGATTTCCAAGACGGGTCATACGGGTACCGACCCAAGCGCAGTGCGCACCAGGCAGTGCATCGCGTGGCCACGGCAATCGCAGGCGGCAAGACGCACGCGATCGACATGGACTTGAAGTCATACTTTGATGAGATTCCCCACGGCGGCCTGCTGGCCAAAGTGGCGAAGCGCGTCAACGATGACGACGTGATGCACTTGCTGAAGCTGATCCTGAAGGCCGGAGGCAAACAGGGAGTTCCGCAAGGCGGGGTGATCTCACCCTTGCTCAGTAACCTCTACCTCAACGAGGTAGATGAGATGCTTGAGCGTGCGCGGCGCAACACCATGGCCGCCAACGGGTGGCATTACGTGCAGTACGCCCGGTATGCGGACGACCTGGTGGTCCTAGTCGACGGAGATCGGCGCAGGGCGCGGCTGCGCCAAGCGGTGCATCGACGACTCATGGAGGAATTGGCGAAGCTCGGCGTGCGGGTGAACACGGAGAAGACGTGCATCGTTGACCTTACGGAAGCACATGCATCGTTTGCGTTCATGGGCTTCGACTTCAGACGAGTGCGCAGCACATCTGGCAAGTGGCGGCCGTGCCTCACGCCGCGTGCCAAGTCGCGCACAAAGTTGTTGGAGAAGCTCCGTGATGTCTTTCGTACGCATGTGTCGCAGCCGGTCCGTCCTCTCATCGCAGAGATCAACCCGATCCTGCGTGGCTGGGCGAACCACTTCCGGATAGGTAACTCGGTGAACTGTTTCTCGTATGTTCGCCAGTGGGTCGTGCGGAAGGTCCGGCGGCACTTGTTGCGGGCGAAAAATCGACGTGGGCACGGCTGGAAACGGTGGAGCAATGCGTGGCTGTACGAAGAGCTTGGTCTGTTTCAAGACTACGCGATTCGGTACTACACTCGCAAAGCAGCACGCCCGACGCGCCCGGCCACATAACCCTTGAGACGAGGTCGTCAGTGAGCGTAGTGCGGGAAATCCGCACGCTACGTTCGAGCGGCGGGGGCTGGAGACGGAGCGATGGTGAAGCTAGTGAGGCACTCGCATCCGGAAACGGCGAGCAAACGGATAGGCTTCACCTGTTGTCACCGCGCCAGCCCTCGACCCTAT
>CAYSBP010000577.1:0-2008 GCA_964429255.1 uncultured Planctomycetia bacterium | reverse complement strand
TCTTTCTTACCACCCCACCTCGATAACCCGTCCTCGCCCCGGAAGGGCTCCGGCCCTGAGGGGAGAACACAAATTCATTTTTTCTTTTAATATATTAACACAATTCTGAAAAATCCGCGTCCATAATAGTTTGCTGAATTATTCTATACATGAACCGCCTGAACAGCCCATGATTGGGGCAGAGCTGGAATAAGGCATTTTTTCATATTTAAATCTGCTATATGGCCCGTCAACACACCTATTACCTTGTCTGTTTTCTCCTCTTTGCGTCTGCACATCCGATGGAACGTTTTCCCATCTTCCACCGCTTCGCCCCGATGTCGGCGGTCACGACGGTGCCGTCGGCAAAGGTTGTCCTCTGCCTGGTATGGTCCTCGTTGAGAAATTCGTGATCGACCATTTCCTCCAGCGCCACCTTCGCGTGCAGACGGCAGATTCGCCCCACGGCCGCGATGTCCGCGTCCGAGGCCGTCAGGCCCAGGTACGGCATGCCGCCGTAAAGCGCCGCCTGCGTGGGGTCGCTCCACGGCAGCAGGAGCGCGTCATGATAGACCAGGCACCAGAGCGGCGCCATGGGCAGCGCGCGGTTCTCCTCGCTGCCGGTCAATTCGGTCAGCACGCCCCCCTCGGGATAGGGACCGTGATGAACCAGGTGCAGATGCGGGATCGCATAATCCACCGGCTCCTCCGAACTCGCGATCCCCTCGAGATCACGGATGATGTGAAAACACTCCGCGCGAAGTTCCAGGCATTCGCGCCGGTTCATGCGGTGCGCCGGATGGAAACACTCCTCCGCCGGTACGATGGCGAACACGTCCAGGTACGTGCCGTCTACCCGGATGCCGCGGCCGCGCAGAGCCGCGTGATTCCGCAGGACGTAGGCCGGTGCAAACCGCGCGCAGAGTACCGACTGCGGGCCGCCGTACCACCACGAGTAGTCGGGCACCTTCCCGTCCGCATCGTGTATGGCATACGCCGGATCAAACGTTTCGGCGTTGTGATAATAATCCCGATACTGGTCATGCAAAGCAAACAAATACCCCATGTCGGCGCAGGTGTCCGCCAGGTGACGTAGCCCGGCCCAGCCGCCAATCTCCCGGCACGGCGGCAGATAGTCCGGGTGATGACTGTCATAACCATCGACACCCCAGCCGTCGAGATGAAGATACGCGCGCGACACGCCGCGCCTGTGCAGTTTGCGCAGGTCCCGCGCGACGTCACGAAACGGGCGCCGGTGCCTCTTCTCGAGTTCGGTCTTCTTGAAGAACGGACTCAGTGGATGAATCGTGTGAGCTACGCCGGTATGGATCACCGGGGAACCGATCAGGCGCGCCACCTTCGGCGTGGCCGCAATCTTCTCGCGCATCGACACAAACTTGCCCTTGCGCATGACATAACGGCGATAGTGATTGCAGAGCGAAACATAGTCGCACCGGTCGAAGAAACTGTAGCGAACGATCCGCGGATACGCGATCCGCCCGAGGCTCCCCGGCCACCACGGGCCAATGCGCGTGGGCCCGCCCGCCGGATGCTCGAAACGACAGCCCGCGTCGGCGTCCGTCTCCAGAATGGCCATGTATCCGGCCTCGCCACAACGCTGTCCCCACCACGGCATGTACAGCACCCGGTCATACGTCAGATGTTCCTTTCTCGCCATGGCCTGCGGCCAGCGACCCGGAATTATCGCGCCCTGCATGAAGGGAAGGATGGTCTCCTGGTTGGCTGCGCTCTTGAACAGGACCGGCCCCGGCCAGCACAAATGCTGGAAGAACAGATGATCCTCCTCGCCGTCAATGCTGACTACAAGATCGCCTGTGGTCTTCTCGATCGCCACAACCATGGTTAAAGACAGCCGGCTTTCTTTTGGAATACCAGCAAATCCTGCCGCCTCGCAAACCACGCCCAGCAATGCTGTGTTCTCGAAGGATGTTGTTCTGACCAGGCGCGCGGCTCGCATGGCAATGGCAATAGGTTGCCGTGCCCGCACCTTCACCGCATCAGAATCGGG
>CAYSBP010000576.1:0-2011 GCA_964429255.1 uncultured Planctomycetia bacterium | reverse complement strand
TAACCCATCTTCCTGAAATTTTGAAAAATCCCCGATCATCGCCTCACCTTTAGTTACTACGAAGCCCAGGTGGGAGCACGCTGGAACAGGGGCAGCAGGCCAAGTTTTTCCAGGATGGCGTACAGTTTCCCGGGGATGTCGGTCAGTACAACTTTCAATGGCTTTTCGTTCATTCTGAGTCTCCCCACCTTGATCTGCTGGAGTTCCCTCAGCACGAGGGGGACCTCCCGCCGCTCGCCCTTTTCCTGCCATGCGTTTCTGAGCCTGGCGCTGATCCAGTAGGCCAGGAAGCAGATGCGTATGTGGTTTCTGACCCTGTCGTCCTTCTGGTGGTAGATGGGCCGCATTTCGAGGTAGGACTTCGTTTCCCTGAACGCATCCTCGACGTCCAGCAGATTGCGGTAGTGGGCGAAGACCGTTTCCTTCGGTGCGTCCGGGCGGGCAAGGGTGGTGGTCAGCAGATACCACCCGTCGAAGCGCTGCTCGGTCTCGACGACCTCGGCCTTCTCGCTCCAGGTTGCCGTGCCGTCCGCTTCGATATGGTAGTCGAAGTACTTCAGCGCCTTCGCTCTCGCCAGCATGCAACCCACTTGGGCCGATAGTTTCTGGACGTCCACCTTCTTCCGGTTCACGCGATTGAACGCCTCCAGCCCGAACCGGCCCTTGGCGATGCGCGCCTCCCGCCTTTCCCGGTCGCGCTGTTGCCGGTATTCGCTGCCGGCCACGACGTAGCGCTTGCCGTCTTCCTCGAACTCGACCAGCGAATCCCGGTCCCACAGTTCCGGCTGGTTGTCCTCCGGCAGATTCCGGGCCAGCGCCTTGAGAGTGGAGGAGGAAAGCCGCGTCACGTAGTCGAGTTCGTCGCTGCGCATCTGTTCCAGATTGATTGCACTGCTCATGCCGCCGTCGAAGGCGAAGACGGCTCGCTTGATGCCGAACCGCCGCTTTAGGGAGGCCAGCAGCGGAAGAAGTGTCCGGTTGTCGGCCCGGTTCCCCTTGAGAACCTCCATATGTATCGGAACGCCGTCCGCGCCCGTGGCCAGGGCCAGGATCAGCTGCATGCGGTCGTCCCGATGGTCCCGGCTGTAGCCGTAGGCCGCCAGCTTCTTGTTCTTCGCCCCTTCGAAGTAGCTGCTGGTCAGATCGTACAGGACCAGTGTGGCGCCGGACGGAAACGCTTCGGAATAGAGCCCCTTCTCGACGCCAACCCAGTTCCCCGAGAGGCAGTCCATCGCCTTGTAGAGACGGTCTTCGTCGAGATCGGCCTGGCTGAGGCCACAGGAGGCAGCCAGTGCACTGTCGGCACTCGTCGTCCGGAGGGAGAGTTTCGATCCCGGGAAGAGAAGCCGGGCGAAAACCATGGCCTTGAGCCGCCCGCGATCCGCGGCATCATCCACGCCGGACAGTATGCGATCAAGACCGAACCTGTTCCAGGCATCGTGCAGGACGGCTATGCCCCCAAAGCCCAGAGCGTCGCACAGGCCAAGCGAATCCGAGGAAACAAAGCTGCCGCCGGGCTTCTTCAGCAGAAACTCGATGCCCGACTGCACGTGGTCCGGCAGCTTGCTGATGTTGCAGACCAGGCGGCTGCGCGGACCCTTGGCGGTCCGGTAGCTCTCGCGCACCGTCTTGCACGCGTAGGTCTTGCCGTTGATCGTTGTTTTGGAGGTCTGAACGAACATAGTGCTACATAAAATAACAGGTCCGAACCCAAAAGCAAGCGCCAAATAGAAAAGATTAGTTGCTACATTATCGGGCGATTTGTGCTCAAATGCCTATTTTCACGGGGAAGTTAGGTTAAGCCCCTGGTGCCTGTGCCTCGCCGGGGTCGACCGATAATAGTGTCCTTAATGAGTAATCAATCTAATGTTTCCACCGAGGATTGCGAAATAGCGCAATTTTCTGTGAAGGGGTGCAGCGCACCCCCGCGAGCTTAGGAATGGCGGAGCCAGGAGCAGCGAGCGAAAGCCGCACCGGCGTTTGAGGTGATTCTTAAGTGGAATTGACCAAT
>CAYSBP010000575.1:0-2014 GCA_964429255.1 uncultured Planctomycetia bacterium | reverse complement strand
GCACAAGATGTCCCCAACGGGTTGCACAGACTTGGAGCCGTGTGGTGGCTAAGATACCGAAGCTGGCCAGCGACACCGGGATAAAACGCTCAAGTTCGATCCTCCGGCACGCCGAAGGGAGTAAGCACCTGAAGCAAGAGGACCTACGACGACGTGGCGTTGCGGAGCGCCGTGGGAACCCGGAGGGGAAGGCATCCGTGCGAGATACCGCGAAGTACCAGTCCATCCGTCTTGTTCGCCGTCCGACGGTACGAATAAAACCCGTGGGTGCGGTGTCCGAGCGCCGGTCGGAGATCCATCCATTGGACCGAGCCATCAACGAGTTGCACAATGAACTTGCCCGGTCGCCCGACGATGCGACGCTTCACGGTCGCCTGGGTGCCCTTCACTATCGTCGCGGCGACCTGAAGGCGGCCGAGGAGTGCTACCGCCGCGCGCTCAAACTGCAGCCGCATCGTCCGAGTTTCCACAACAACCTGGGCAACATCCTCTGTGATCACGGGCACTGGCGCGAAGGCCTGGCCTGTTACGAACAGGCGCTGGCCCTGGAACGAGTCGCGCATCCCGACCGCCCGCCGTCGGCGGAAGCCGTCACCAACCTGGAACTGGCGCGGATGGAGTTCCGCCTGATCCACGAGCGCATCGAATACTTCGAGAAGGTCGTGCAACTGGAAGTTGATTCGGCCGAAGCGCTGAACGCACTGGGCGGTGCCTGCCTGCTGCGCCGGGACTTCCAGCGCGCCCTGGCCTCGATGCGCCGGGCCGTGCAATTGGACCCCCGCAACGTACACGCCGCGCGGAACCTGGGTTTCGTGCTGACGTTGGACCTGGAGTCCCAAGGCGAACCGCAGAAGGCCATTGCCGAACTGGCCGAGAACGCCATCCGCTTCCCCAACGAACCGCGGCTCTTCATCCACCAGGGCGAACTCTACGAACTCTCCGGTATGCTGGAGGAGGCCGAAGACCTTTACCTGCGCGCGCTGCGGGCCGATCCGCGCTGTCTGGAAGTCTACGATCTGCTGGGACGGCTGCGCGAAGTTACCGGAGCCGCCGGTGACCGCGACGAAGCGGCCAAGCTGGTCGAGAAGGAACTCACCCGTTTAGAACGCGCCGCGAACGCTTCCCGCCGCAAGAAGGGCGAAGCCAGCGGTGCCGTGCCGCTCTTCGATCTGGCCTTCGTGGAAGTCGCCCGCTCACGGTTCTTGAAAACCCCCATCGCCAACGCCCTGGCCGTCGACGCGCTGCTGCGAGATGCCATCCAGGCGGCCCAGCCGGACCACGTCGCCGACGTGGAGGCCGGCAGTCGCGCGGCCCTCCTGCGCACCCAGCTGTTGGAATCGGAAGGACGCCGCGACGAAGCGGCGGTCGCGCTGGAAAGCGCCTGCGAACGGTTCCCGAAAGCCGCCCGACTCTGGTTCGAACGAGGCGGGCTCTGCTTCCGCCAGGGCGACATCAAGAACGCGCTGGAGGCCTTCGAACGCGCCACGCTGGCCGATCCGCAGGAAGCCTACACCTATCAGTCCCTGCGCTTCGCCTTCGACGGATACCGCCGCTACCGCTCCGAACGCGTCCGATTCGAGGCGGCCGTGTCCGCCAATCCGCGCGATGCCATGGCCCACCATCACCTCGCGCTCGCGTCCCTCACCGTCCGCAAGGACGACGAGGCGCTGCTACACTTCACCCAGGCACTCGAGATCGATCCGCGACTGGCCGAGGCGGCCTGCGGCAAGGCGCGCGTGCTCCAGCGCCAGGGACACCTGGAAGACGCCGAGAAGGCCGCGCGCGAGGCCCTGGGCATCGACCCCGAATGCGTCGAAGCGGCACGCCTGATCCACAGTCTCAAACTGCAAAAACCAAACCCGACGTAGCCCGACCAGCCCGTTGCGAAACTCCGCGCCCCCACCCGCGGGGCGGCCCATTACCCACCACTTCGCTGAGATCCTCCGTGACTCCCCCCCTGCCCCCATAAGCGTTAACCTACGAATTGGCTTTTGAGGAGCTTCTCCCGTCTACT
>CAYSBP010000574.1:0-2015 GCA_964429255.1 uncultured Planctomycetia bacterium | reverse complement strand
CTAGCCTGCATATTTCATACGCGGTCGTGATCGGCGGAGAGTGGGCCGTCGGGGCGGCGGCGGAGCGACGGACGGTGTGCGAGGTCCGATCTTGAGACCGCCGGCGCAAACCACCCCCTTTCCCCATCCGATTCGCCGGGTTGTCACAGGGTCAGGACGGCGGCGAGACGGCCAGCACGCCAGGGGGCGCGCCGGCCTGGGTGGCAAACGTGAGCCGCGCGGCGAGCTGGGCGAAGAGTTGACGCAGCGGGTAACCACTCGCCAGACTGAGGTAGATCCGCCGCACCGAGACTACCACCCGCGCCCCGATCTTCAGTAGCTTCGTGCGAATCGTCGTCACCTGGGCGCGGGCCAACTCCGTCCCCTTCAGGGCCACCCGCCGCAGATGTTCGACCAGCACATACGCCGCCGACGCCAGCAGCAGGCGGAACTGATTGGCGGCGAAGTGCTGGCAACTGGTCCGGTCGGCGAACAGCCCGAGCTGCTGCTCCTTGATGCGGTTTTCCGCGTCGCCACGCAGGACATACAGCTCGTCGTAGACTTGCCTGGCAGTGAGCTGATCGAGATTGGTGACGACGAAACGCGCGTTGGGGCCTTGCTCCAGATGCTCAGCCTTGAGGATCACGCGGCGCTTGCGATCCCACGTCTCGGCGGCGTAGGTCAGTTCGTGGAAGCGGCGTTGCTTTTCACCTGTCGCCGCGAACTGCTCCTCCGCCGCGGCCATGAACGGCTCGGCCATCCGCTCCAGCACCTTGTTACGGGCCAGGCCAACGCAATAGCCCACATCGTGACGCTCACACCAACGCAGCAGCTTCCAACGGCAGAAGCCCGAATCGGCCCGGAAGATGATCCGTACCTGCGGCCACGCCTGACGCAGCCGACGCACCAACAGCTTCAGGATAGCCCAGCTGTGCTTGGCCGCGTCGATCAGACTGGGCCGCAGGTACGAGACCAGAAGCTGCTCCCCGCAGAAGACGTACAACGGCAAAAAACAGTAGTGGTCGTAATAGCCGTGGAAACCGCGGCCTTCCTGATGCCCATGCACCCGGTCGTCCGTGGCGTCGAAGTCGAGAATCAGCTCGTCCGGCGGCGAGTCGAACGAGGTGATGAACATCTCCACCAGAACCCGGGCCATCTCCACCAACGCTGGCCGGTTGACGCGATTCTCCAGCCGGCACAGCGTGGGCGGCGACGCCAGCGGGGCTTCGGGATCCGGCGTCTTCTCGGTCAGGGTTTGCAGCAGCGGATCGTTGCGGAGGGTCTGGTGATCGTTCAGGTCTTCGTAGCCCAGCGCGATGCCATGCACCCGTTGGGCGATCATCGTGCGTTGTTCGTGCCGGATCAGCACCGGCTCACGCGGATCGGGGATCACGTTCGCCAACGCCGACGTCAGTCCCAGCCGGCGATCCACTTCGCGCAGCAACAACCCGCCGGCGTCGGCGGTGATCGTCCCGCCTGCGAAATCGCCGACCACTTCCTTGCGTCCGAGACTCGAAAACCGAATGGGTTTGCGGTTACACTCTGTCACACGCGGCCTCCTTGCCTTTGGAGTCGATAGTCTTCTCAACCATCGAATATACAAAGACTTGGAGGCCCGCGCTACTTCTTCAACACGGATACGTATGAAATATGCGGGCTAGTCCAGTTGGAGGGGCATTTGCCCGCCGTGAGCCACCAGACGTGTCACGAAGGCGGCGAACACGTCCTGGGCCACGCGATCCCAACTCTTGCGCATCTCGACGAACTCGGACTGGGCCACCTGCCGCGCGCGGCCGGCCGTGGTGGCCAACTCGGCCGCATCCGGCTGGCCGGTCCCCGCCAGACGGCAATCCCGAACGACCGCCGCCGCCGCCGCCAGTGCCTGGGCTTCCACGAACAGCCGCTCGTTGGCCAACATCACCCGCTCGAGCGCGGCGGTGATGACATCCTCGAGTACCCGGTCGAACGAGCTTCCGCGCCCGGCATTCACGGCGGCATGGATGGCCTGCTCCAGCTCCGAGCTGGCCGCCTTGACA
>CAYSBP010000573.1:0-2023 GCA_964429255.1 uncultured Planctomycetia bacterium | reverse complement strand
CGTTGGGGGGAGAACAGCATCAGCGGTTGTCCGCCAGCGTCAGGAAAAACACCATCCACGGCAACAGCTACACCCGTCCTCTGCTCGCCAGATGAATGCTCAACAACGACACATCCGCCGGCGTGACGCCGTCCAACCGCAACGCCTGACCATACGTTCGCGGACGGTGGCGCGAAAGCTTCTCGCGCGCCTCGCGGCCGAGGCCCGACACCTTCGCATAGTCGAGCCACTCCGGAATCGCCTGCGTCTCCAACTCGCGCAACCGCTCGACCTGCTGCCGCTGGCGGTCGAGGTACCCTTCATACTTGCCTTCAATCTCCAGCGACTCGGCTTCAGCCGGCGTCACGTCGATCTGCAGACCGCGATCGCGCAGTACCTCCAGCGTTACCTCGGGTTGGCGGAGCAACTCCCACCACGTCTTTCCCTCGCCGGGCGGACGATTCGTGCGCAGGTACGCCCCCACCCGCTCGATCGCGAGCCGCTTGGCGTCGATAGCCTCCAGCGTCGCACCATCGAGCAATCCAAAACGTCGCGCGTGCGCCGCGAGCCGCCGGTCGGCGTTGTCCTGGCGCAGCAACAGCCGGTATTCGCTGCGACTGGTGAAGAGTCGGTAGGGCTCGGTGATCTCCTTGGTGATCAGGTCGTCGGCCAGCACGCCCAGATACGCCTCGTCGCGGCCGAGTACGAACGGCGCCGCGCCACGCAAGCTCAGCACCGCGTTGATGCCAGCCAGTAACCCCTGACCACCCGCCTCTTCGTAGCCTGACGTGCCGTTGATCTGCCCGGCCAGGAAAAGCCCCGGCGTCCGGCGCGAATGCATCCGCGCGTCGATCTGGTGCGGCGGCGCCATGTCGTACTCGATCGCATAGCCGAAGCGGAGGATCTCGGCCTCTTCGCAACCTGGCACGCTGCGGACCATCTCCATCTGCACGTCCGGCGGCAGACTCGTCGAGAGGCCGTTGACGTAGAGTTCCTCGGTGTCGACGCCTTCGGGCTCCAGGAAGATCTGGTGCGACTCCTTCTCGGCGAAGCGGACCACTTTGTCTTCAACCGACGGGCAGTAGCGCGGACCGCGCGACTGGATCTGGCCGGTGTAGAGCGGCGCGCGGTCGAGGTTCCTGCGGATCGCCTCGTGCGTCGCCTGCGTGGTGCGCGAAAGCCAGCACGGGAGGCTCGGGCGGTCGATCTTCACCGTGCGGAAGCTAAACGGCGGCGGCGGATCGTCGCCCCACTGCTCTTCCAGACCCTTCTTGTTCACCGTGCGGCCGTTGATGCGTGGCGGCGTGCCGGTCTTCAGGCGCCTCAGTTCCAGGCCCAACGCTTCCAACGAGAGCGACAGGTTCATCGCCGCCGGTTCGCCCGAGCGCCCGCCGCGCCGCTGCTGGTCGCCTTGGTGGATCAGCCCGCGCAGGAACGTGCCGGTCGTCAGGATCACCGCGCGCGCTGTGTAACTGAGCCCGCTGCTGCCGCGGATGCCGGCGATACGGAGCGTGCCGGTTTCAGGTGCGTCGATATTCAGCGCATCCGGCGCCGCGCCATCCGTCAGGCGTTTGTGGCGCTCGCGATAGCGTTCCAGTTGCGCGCGACCGGATTCATCGGCGCCGATGGGTTCGAGCAGCAGTTCCTCCACCATCTCCTGACGCAACGTGAGGCCCGGTGTGTGCTCGATGAGGTGCTTCATCAAAATGGCGTAGAGGCGTTTGTCGCACTGGGCGCGGGGCGACTGGACGGCCGGACCGCGCGAGCGGTTCAGCATGCGGAACTGGATGCCGCTGCGGTCGGTGATCAGGCCTTGCGCGCCACCCAGGGCGTCGATTTCGCGGGTGAGGATGCCTTTGGCCGTGCCGCCGATGGCGGGATTGCAGGACATCTGCGCGACGGCTTCCAGGCTGATGGTGGTCAGCAGGACGCGGCCACCCATGCGCGCGGCGGCCAACGCCGCTTCGCAGCCCGCATGCCCCGCACCCACCACGATGAGGTCGAACGACGTCGAATCGGCCATGCGCGGCATTGTAGAGGAGGC
>CAYSBP010000572.1:0-2027 GCA_964429255.1 uncultured Planctomycetia bacterium | reverse complement strand
CGTTGCCGCACGGCTGACGCTGCTGTGCGGATCTCCGCACAAAACGGAGTGGCATTCCGGCCGGTCCATGCTATTGCTAATTCAGCATGTCAGCAATGTAGGGCAGCCAGCCCGGACGGCAGGGCCAGCTGGATCGAACCGACAGGACCTCCCAAAACAAAGCGGATCTTGCATGGTGTGTCGCGTCATCGGCGCGTGGTGTTTCACGCGCCAACCGCGACATCCATGGCTGGAAACGAGCCAATTGGGAAGGCACGGCCATTGCGGGAGGCAGCACGTGGCTCCTGATGCGCCTAACGGGACGACCACTCCGGGCGTCGTGACGGCGCTAGCCGAACTTCCCGCCGACGCCCACATCGAAATCGGAGCCCTGGCAACCATGCTGGGCCGGCACAAGAAGAGCATCGAGCGCGCCGTGCGGCGCGGCGAGTTGCCGCCGCCTATCCGTTTCCTCGGAAAACAGGTGTGGCTGGTGGATGTGATCCGCGAGCACATGCGGGCGCGGCAGGAGGCGGCGATCAAGGCGGCGTGTCGGCGGGGGGCCAAGCGCGAACACGAGATTCCGATGGTGAAAAGTAAATAAAGATTAAGTAACATGATGTAGAGGAGGGGAAGGAGGACGGCATCAGTGGCGTCGGCTTTCAAGAGGGTGAGCAAGAAGACGGCAAGCCGGGCCGGATCTGGTACTACAAGTACCGGGACGTTGCCGGCGTCTGGCGGTACGGCGCCGGCTGGACCGACAAGCAGAAGACGTTGGATCATGCGCGTAACGTCGAGGCCGAATGCCGGGCGATCCGGAAAGGGGAGAAGGAGGACCCCCGCCGTGACCTGGAGCGGCGGAACACGCCCGCCGAGACCGTCCTGACGGAGTATATGTCGTGGGGCTTGCGCCAGGGCGGACGCTACGGTAAGCCCTGGGACGACCAGAATGCCCGCCTGAAGGAAGCTGACCTGCGCTGGTGGCTGACCGAAATGAAGTTGCAGCGGCTGTGCGACCTCGATCTGGTAGTTGTCGAGTCGCTGGTCCAAGACCTGCTTGATGCTGGGAAAGCGCCGAAGACCGCCGCGGGCAAGGTCGAGGCACTCCGCAGCCTCTGCCGGTGGGCGGTCAAACGGCGCTACCTCCAGCACAACCCGCTCGACGGATTGGGAAAGATGGACAAGGCGCCGCGCGTCCCGCACCGGCCGTTGAAGCCGGAGGAAGTTGCCGCCCTTCTCGACGCGGCGCCCGAACCGCGGCAGACCTGGTACTTGGTGGCGCTCAGCACCGGGTTCCGTCTGAACGAACTCCGCTCCCTGCGCGTGAAGGACCTCGACCGCTTCGGCCCGTCGTTGTTTCTGGAGGCGCCCTTCAGCAAGGACCGGAAAGACCACCGGCAGCCGATCTCCAAGGAGTTGCTGGGTATGCTGCAGGTCCTCGCCAAAGGGAAGGACCCCGAGGATCCGTTGCTGGGCATCCCGGGTCCGGGCGCCCACAAGAAGAACCGTTACGATCCTGCCGGCCTACTCGCAATGGACTGCCGGGCTGCCGGCATTCCAATGAAGACAACAGAGGGGAAGACCACCTGGCACAGCTTGCGTAAGGTGTTCGTCACGAACGTGGTCAAGTCCGGCGCGGACCTGAAGACATGCATGACGCTGGCCCGGCACTCGACGGCGTCGCTAACGATGGAAGTCTACGCGGCGGACGATCCGGCCTGTGTGCGCGAGGCGGCGCTGAAGGCCGAGGACGCCGTTAAGAAGGCCGTCGCGTGTTCTGCCGGTGTTCTCCCGAAGATCGCACAGGCCGGTGGGGACGCCGTAACTGATTCGCACAACGGTAAGTTGCGCGTATGTAAAGTGGTGGGCGATACTGGACTTGAACCAGTGACCCCCAGCTTGTCGAGCTGGTGCTCTAGCCAACTGAGCTAATCGCCCACGAAGGAGACTCGTATAAGACCGGCAGGACCTGCGATTGTCAAGTCAAACCGAACTCGTCCTCAAAGTGGGGTGCACGTCGCCGAGTGTATGGGGGTGATGCCACGGGC
>CAYSBP010000571.1:0-2031 GCA_964429255.1 uncultured Planctomycetia bacterium | reverse complement strand
CGCTGCGGCTCGCTGTGGCCCTGCATCCTGCTGCACATGCTGTTCAACGCCCGGACCATGGCCTACGTCATACTGGCACCGGAGCTGCTCCAGGGCTGAGCACCGGGTGTGACTAATTCCACTGGGCGCCTTGGTAGTGCCAGTAGGCGGCCCACTCGTCGGATTCCGCCAAGCCGGCCAAGGCCAACATGGCGGTGGCGTTGGAGGGCTCCCAACGCATCCCCGAACCCTTCAGCCGGGCCGTCATCGTCTTGCACTGCGCTTCGGTCGGACCGCTGCCGATGTCCCAACCCTTCGCCCGACAGGTAGGATAGTCCATCATCGCCACCCGCTCGCCAACGTAGGCCCGCGGACGCCGCAGGGCTTCCCGCTTCGCCGGGACGCGGGTCTGTTGTCGTTGCCGCGTGACCTGATCCAGCACCTCGTCCGGCCCCACATGCAAGGCCGCATGCAATATCTGCTCACGCCAAACGCTGGCCTCCGCGGTCTGCTCGCCGAAGCAGGCTTTGGCCGCGACAGCCACGTGTTCGCTGAAGTGATAAAAATCCAGGCCGATCCGATCGCAATTCCGCCAGCGCTGCAGCTGGGCCCGTATCCACGGCGCGCCGTCCACAATCGCCAGCACCTCATCGGCGCGCGACACTCCCAGCCGCCGGCCGGTACGTCGCAATTCCCGGCCGACTGCTTCCGGGCCGCCGCCGGTCGCGGCCACTCGTCGGCGTTGCTTCTCCTGGTCGTAGAACACCGTCAGCTTGAACTCCTTGTAACGCTCGTGGTATCCACGACCCATACGCCGATAGCGCCGCCGGCCGCGCTGCCGACCCCGACGCGTTCGCGCGGCCCGCCGCTTGGCCTTCTCGCCCCGCGTGACCATCGGGACCATCACCCCATCCACGCCCACGTACACCCGGCTCGCGCCCCCCGGGCGCACGCGACACTCATCGGCCCGCCACTGGGCTGGCACCCGTCCGGCCTCACGCGCCGCCGCGATCCGCAGCCCTTCGCCCTCGACGATCTGACGCAGCCGCTCCGCACTGACCTTCAGGCCCGACAGCCGTTTCAAGGCCTCCGCCGACTTGCGAAATCCTTGCGGGTGCTGGCCGATCCGGCTGCATAGCTCCCGCGCCCCAACGCTAATCCGCGGCCCGCCGCCGTTGAGCCAGTGGTCGGCCGGCGCGTGGGTTCCGTGGTCGCGCTGCCACCACACCCGCCGCCGAATCCGCACGTGACCCACCGCGGTCAGGTGCTGCAGCGCCTGCGGCCCCTTGTCCTGCCACCCGGCTGGCTTGGGAGGGGGAAAAAGAGCTCTCGCCCGCCTGTACTCGCAACTGGAGTAACTTCTGCAAGGCCCGCTGGCGCAGCCGCTCGCCGGCGTCGCGCACCACCTCCTCGGTGTCGGCGATCCAATGACCCTCGCGTGCCGCGTTCATGGCGGCCCGCGTCTCTTCCATGAAAGCCCTGAATTCCGCTTCCAAGGCCTGTTCCCAGGCCTCCGCCGTGACCGGCACGCTCGATTTGTCGCTCATCGCTCGGCCTCCTTGCCAAAGCGCAACCCAACCCCCGCCAACTCTCGCTCGACGCCTACTTTACACGTTCCCAGGAAATATGGTCACACCCTGAGCACCCACAATTCCGGGCCCGACTTGACGAATACGCCCGCCGACGTATTATCTTGACCCATGGAAGACCATCACACCCGTAAGATCATCGGCGAGGGGTTAACATTCGACGACGTGCTGCTGGTTCCGCGCCGCGCGAGCGTGCATCCGCGCGAGATCGACGTCGGCACGCGGCTCTCCCGGACCATCCGCATCAACATCCCGCTGGTCAGCGCGCCCATGGACACCGTGACCGAAAGCAGCCTGGCGATCGCGCTGGCCCAGGAAGGCGGCATCGGCATCATCCACCGCAACCTGGGCATCGAGGAACAGACCCGCGAGGTCCGCAAGGTCAAGCGCTCCGAGAGCGGGGTGATCCTCGATCCGGTCACGTTGCGGGCCGAGGACTCGGTCGTCCGGGCCCAGGAGGTCA
>CAYSBP010000570.1:0-2035 GCA_964429255.1 uncultured Planctomycetia bacterium | reverse complement strand
TGCAGGTTGGTAGCCGCTACGCCCAGGCTGTCATGCGGGTCGGCCGAGTTTTGGAGCACTACGCCCGCCGCTCCTTGTGCTCGGCCAACTCCTCCCGCGTCCGCTTCAGGAAGACCGGGCACTCCCAGCCGTCCGAGACCTTCCGGTAGGGTCCCCGGGGCTGGTACCGCTTCCGCTGGCACTCCTTCCGGATCTGGTTCTTGCTCGGGCCCCAGCAGACGCCATTTCTGCTGTCCGACTCGATCAGTAGGGCCTTGCCGCCGCTTCTGTCTCCCATCTTTTTTTCCTCCTTGCTCTCAGCGCCACCCTTGACGCTGACTCCTCAGAAACATTTACGCGGAGACGGAAGACATGGGCTGTCTTTGGTTGCGCAAGGCTCTGAATTCTGACGGAGCGATGAGAATCCGACCGCCTGGCGATTGCTGAGTTCGCCGCCACTCATTCCGTTGAACCCACGACAACCTGTGTCCGCCCATCTTGCGTATCCTGTGAAGAGAAAGGGAGGACGGAACGATGAAGACCTTTGAAGCGACGATCACCCAGAAGGGCCACACCATTTCCTACCAGGTGCGCATCCAAGCCACACATCTGGACTACGCAAAACGGTTGCTGCAGATGCAGTACTCGAACTGTTACGTCGGCTTCGTGCGGGAAGTGTGCTGACACTCCGCTCGATCAACACACCAGGAGGCAACGACCATGTGGCTACGTTGCAACCCCACGACGATTCAGGCCGAGGAGTTCAAGAACCGGGTCGGTCAAGGGGCTCCGTTGCCGGCTGATCTAATCGTCGTGGGAACCGTCGGGCTGGAACCGGATGGCGATCCCTTTCGAGGCGTCAATTCATTGTCCGTCGAGGGATCGCTCTCGCTGGGCCGCTGCTCCGAGATGGAATCCCTTCCCCGCAGACTCCATGTCAACGGTTCCTTCTATCTGTGCAAGGCGCCAAAACTGAGACGGGGTCCCGACGAGTTGGTCGCCCAGAATAACGTTTTGGTCCTGGAGTGCCCTGTACTTCAGTCGCTGGCCGGTCGGCTCAACGCGGGCGGTGTGCTGAACGTAAAACAATGCGCCGGACTCCGCAGCCTCCCCGCCGATCTGCAGGTCGGGGGCGATATCATCCTCAGCGAATGTTCCGCGCTCTATTCGCTGGGCGGCCTGCGTGAGGCCAACGGCGACCTGTTGATCGCCCGGTGCGACATCCGCAGACTTCCGCTGCGATCCGTCGGCGGGAGCCTGAACCTGCTCCAACTGCCCTCGCTGATCGGATTGCCTCCGAAGCTGCACGTGGGCGCCAACGCCAGGAAGCTCTACAACTGGGTACGTCTCGGCCCGCGGTTCTTCTTCACCGACAGCAGCGGCGGACTACAGGTCACTTCCTGCCCCCGCATGACATCCCTGTGCGATAGTCTGGTCGTCGATGGTTCGGTGCGCGTCGAGTCTTGTCACGGCCTGCAGTACCTGTGCGATACCTTGTCGGCTACCAAGGACCTCGAAGTGACGGACAACCGCAGCCTTTCGCGCATCGCCGGTCGCGTGGAGGTGCGTGGCTCCTGCAGCATCCAACGCTGCCCGAACCTGTCGGAACCGGCCGACTTTCTTTCGCTCGGCGAGTCGTTCTCCAGTTCGGAACTACCGAAACTCAAGTCTTTGGGAGACGAAGTCAGGGTCGCCGGCACGCTGGACTTGTCGAACCTTCCGAACTTCAACACCTTCCCCACGGTGCTCTACGTGGGAAGGAATTTGATCCTCCGAGGGGTGCGCGCGGTCACCCGGCTGCCGCCGCACCTGGTCGTCGACGGAGGCATCGATGTTGCGGGTTCCAGCTTGACCGAGGCGGCAGGCTACGAGGAGAAGCTCCTCTGGGATGGCGTCGCGGTCAATCCGACGATCGCCTTTCACCCGGAGACCATGACCGCGCTGGATATCCTGAACACGGAGGACCAGTCCGTCCGAGAGATCATGCTGCAGCGATTCACGTATGAGCGTTTCATCACCAAGGCCGGCCCCGAAGTACTGGATGAAGACATGGACC
>CAYSBP010000569.1:0-2046 GCA_964429255.1 uncultured Planctomycetia bacterium | reverse complement strand
TGAAGATCGCGGTGACCAACGAGAGCGGCGCCGACCTGGCGATGTTCTTCTACGATGTCAATTATACGCTTGGCGACGAGCACGGCCCCCACACGCTCTATCTGCACGCCCACTGGCGGCGCGAACGGCCGACCACGATGAAGCGCGATTACGAGTTCCTGCCCAAGGTCAGCGGTCGCGGTCGCTTCCTCGGGGTCAATGTCGGCGTCATCGCCGACAAGGCGACCTACTTCAACTCGTGGTGGGGCGAAGGCGAGTGCAAGATCTATCTGGACGGCGATGACGCGCTGCCGAACCTGTGCGGCACCGGCACAGAGGACGCCACCAAACGCGCTGACGCTTAACGACCGAAGGAGGATGACATGATGACAGGCAAAGAAAACTACAAACGAGCAATCGAGTTCAAGGGACCAGCCTATCTGCCCTGCACAATCGGGGCGAATCTCGACTGGCTGTACGACAAGGCCGAGAGCAAGCGCGAACGAGTGCGCGAGCTGTCCGCCCGCTGTCCCAACGACATGCTGGGCTGGATCTCTCCGGCGGATTTCGGTGTGGACCAGGGGACCCGGGACGGCGTGCGGCGCTGGCAGGACCAGTGGGGTACCGGTTGGGAGGAGGACGGACATGGCGCCAAGACCGAATCCTATCCGCTCGAAGGCGGCTACGAGGCCCTGGCGGGATACGCCTTTCCCGACCCCAAACGTGCGGGCCGTTTCGACGGCGCCGACGAGCGGTTGGAGGAGCGCGGCGACCGCTACGTCCAGTCCGTCGTCTGGTTCACGCTCTTCGAGCGTCTCTGGATGCTCCGCGGTTTCGAAAACATGCTGATGGATCCCTACGCGGATGAAGAGCACTTCTCCAGACTGCGGGACCGTGTGGTCGAATACAATCTCGCGATCATCGACCAGTGGATCGCCCGCCGCGTCGATGCGGTCTTCTTCTCCGACGATTGGGGTTGTCAGCGCGGTCTGCTCATGAACCCGGATGACTGGCGGCGCTTCTACAAGCCCTCCTACAAGCGTATGTTCGAACGCGTCCGTTCCGGCGGCGCACACGTATGGATGCATCTGTGCGGGAACATCACGGCCATTCTTCCTGACCTGATTGACAGCGGCCTCAATGTCCTGAACCCGGTGCAACCGCAGGCCATGGACGTGCGGCAGTTGTCGCGAGAGTTCGGCGGCAAGGTGTGCTTCAACGGCGGCGTCGATGTGCAGGGCACGCTGGTGCGGGGCACGCCGGAAGATGTGAAACGCGAAGTGCATGAGCTGGTGTCCCTGTTCGGCAAGTTCAACGGCGGCTACATCGGCGGCACCAGCCACAGCGTGATGCCGGAGACCCCGCTCGACAACGTCATCGCCATGTACGAGGCTTTTGCGGAATACCTGCCGCGACAGGAAAATGCGTAGGATCTGCGCGAGGTTTCAACCGTCAGAAGACAAAAACAGGAATTCGCTCACACAAGGAAGAGTTTTCGCACAATGAATACCGTAACGACACTGTGGCATGACCGGCCTGCCGGCCAGGACTGGAACCGGGCCTATCCGCTGGGCAGCGGCCGGCTGGGGGCGATGGTCTTCGGCAACGTCGCCCACGAGCGGCTGCAACTGAACGAGGACAGCCTCTGGAGCGGCGGCCCGCGTGACCGCATCAATCCGGACTCCTTGGCGCAACTGGCGGAGATCCGCCGGCTGATCCTCGCGGGCCAGCCGAAGGCGGCCGAGCAACTGGTGCAGGACGCCGTCGCCGGCGTGCCCGACATCATGCGCAACTACGAGCCGCTCTGCGATCTGCTGCTGCAGCTTGATCACGGTGTCGCGGTCGGCCCGGAGGAGGCGCCCCCGAGCTATCGCCGGGAGCTGGATCTGGCGACGGCCGTCGCCCGCGTCTCCTACACCCTCGGCGGTGTAAACTACCGGCGCGAAGTCCTCGCCAGCGCGCCGGACCAGGTGATCGCCCTGCGCCTCAGCGCCGACCGGCCCGGGTCGATCTCCTTCCGCCTGCGGATCGAACGCGGACCGCGCGACATGTACGCCAGCCGTTACG
>CAYSBP010000568.1:0-2054 GCA_964429255.1 uncultured Planctomycetia bacterium | reverse complement strand
GTCCGCCATGCCCCGCAGACGGAGAGGTCCGCGCTGCCGGAAAGGCTGGAACGCCTTACCTACTGAAACTTCACGTGCACCTTTACGTCCGGGTGCAGGCTCTGCGTGACGGGGCAGGTATGCGCAGCGCGCTCGAGTTTCGACCGAACGTCCGGATCAAGCGGCCGGTCCGCAGGCAAGGCAATCGTTATCGTCAGCGACCCGATGCGGCGCACCGGGTCGGCCACCATCTCCTTCACCACATGCACGCGTGTCCCGTTCAGATCCAGCCCGTTGCGCTGTGCCACCAGTCCCATGATGGTGAGCATGCACGTGCCGGCGGCGGCGGCGACCAGATCCGTCGGCGAATACGAAGCGCCCTTGCCGCCGTTGTCGACCGGCGCGTCCGTGAACACGGTATGCTTCGAGGGGCCGTGCGTGGCCTCGCAGCGCAGCGCACCACGGTAGACGATGTCGATCTCAACACTCATGTGACCTCCGTGAAAAAATCGGCGGGGAGGACTCAGGACGGAGGAAGCGCGGTCCCATGCGCGCCTTCCTCGCCCTTCAACTCCCTCGCGTTCGCTCGGTCGCGCAGGGCGGGCGGCCCCATCTCTTTCCCAGTGCCCTCCGTCCATATTCCCGAAACTTCATTACGCCGTGGCCTGGATGGCAGCGGAGACTTCGGCCTTCTTCTCGGCCATCTGATCGCGGGAGACCAGACTCTCCAGGTTCAGACGCACGACCGGCTCGGTGTTGGACGGGCGGAGGTTGAACCACCAGTCGCCCAGATCAATCGTGACGCCGTCGATCTTGCTGATGCCTTTGGCCCGGCCCGCATACTGCTGTTCGATGATTTCGAGCGTCTTCTCGGCATTCGCCACGTGAAAGTTGATCTCGCCGGTATGATGGAATCGTTTCAGTGGCGCAACCAGTTCACTGGCTTTCCGCCCGCTGCGGCTGAGCAGCGTGAACACCAGGAACATGGCCGTCTCGCCGTTGTCCGAGCAGAAGAAGTCGCGGAAGTAGTAGTGACCACTCAGTTCGGCGGCCATGATCGCCTTTTCACGACGCAGACCTGCCTTGATGTGGCTGTGACCCACGCGCGTCTCAATGGCGCGCCCGCCGGCTTCCTGGACCACGGCGGCCAGTGCGCGGGTGGCGCGAACGTCATAGAGCACCGTGGACAGTTTCTTCTGGCCTTCGAGCAGAACCTTGGCCATCAGTGCGCCGGCCAGATCGCCGGGGATGGCTTGTCCGCACTCGTCCACGAATGCCACCCGGTCGCCGTCGCCGTCGAAGGCAACGCCCAGGTCGCAGCGATGCTTGATCACCGCAGCCTGAAGATCTCTGAGGTTCTCTTCCTTGAGCGGGTTGGCCTCATGGTTGGGGAAGCGGCCGTCCGGTTTCCAGAAGAGCGGCACCGCCTTGACGGGCAGACCCTCCAACAGGTCCGGAAGCCATGCGCCGGTGACGCCGTTGCCGGTATCGATGGCGACCTTCAGGGGTCGTTGGGGATCCAGTTTGGCAAAGCGACGGCACTGCAGGATGTATCCGCTGCGGATGTTCAGCACCCGCGTCTTGCCGCGCTTCCTGGCCAGAGACGGCAAGTCCCTGCCATGAAGGCGCTCGATTTCGTTCAGGCCTGTATCGTAGCTCATGGGCCAGGCGTCGGCCTTAGTGAACTTGAAACCGCAGTATTCGGCAGGGTTGTGAGACGCAGTCACCTGGATCGCGCCCTGGACCTTCTTCCGGCCCAGCGTGCCGGCCGCGAAGTAACTGATGGGAGTGGGGCCCATGCCCAGATCCAGCGCGTCACAGCCGGCGGCGTTGATGCCGGCACAGAGGGCGGCCGACATGTCGGGGGAACTGAGCCGCGCATCGCGACCAACGGCGATGCAGTTGGCCTTGAAAAAGGCCGCGGCCGCTTTGCCGATGCGGTAGGCATCGCCGGTCGTGAGCTGATCCGGAACCACGCCTCGAATGTCGTAGGATTTGAAAATGCCGGCCATGGAAAGCCCTCCCGGTAGATGATGCCCGGCCAGAAACGTAGGTGAAGCGCGGGCGGCGTCAAG
>CAYSBP010000567.1:0-2056 GCA_964429255.1 uncultured Planctomycetia bacterium | reverse complement strand
GTCCTGAAGGAACGCATCGAATACCTGGACGAACACGGCAAACTGGTCACCGAAAGCCTGCGCGACTACTCCAAGAAGACGCTGAAGAAGCAGTTCGCCAGCCTCGACGCCTTCCTGCAACGCTGGAACGGCGCCGAACGCAAACAGGCCATCATCGAAGAACTGGCCACCGAAGGCCTGCTCCTGGAACCCCTGGCCGAAGACGTCGGCAAGGACCTCGATCCCTTCGACCTGATCTGCCACGTCGCCTTCGACCAACCGCCGCTCACCCGGCGCGACCGGGTGAATAACGTGCGCAAGCGCGATGTCTTCACCCGCTACGGCGAGAAGGCCCGCGCCGTCCTGGACGCGCTGCTGGCCAAGTACCAGGACGAAGGCGTCACCGGCATCGACGACGTGAACATCCTGACCGTCTCGCCCTTCACGGCCATGGGCACCCCGCTGGAACTGCTCAAGCCCTTCGGCGGCCGCGCCGGTTTCGAGAAGGCCGTCCACGAATTGCAGAAGGAACTGTACCGAAAGGTAGGCTGATCCGCCGATGAACGTCCGCACCACGGTCAAATCCATTCAGGACATCATGCGCCAGGACACCGGCGTCGATGGCGACGCGCAGCGCATCTCGCAACTCTGCTGGATGTTCTTTCTCAAGATCATCGACGACCAGGATCAGCAACTGGAAGCAATGCAGGACGGTTACCGCTCGCCCATCCCGGCCAAACTCCGCTGGCGCGCCTGGGCCGCCGATCCCGAAGGCATCACCGGCGATGGGCTGATGGACTTCGTCAACGACGAACTCTTCCCCACGCTCAAGGAACTCCCCGCCTCCGCCGGCAACGGCCGCCGTCGCGTCGTCCGCGACGTCTTTGAGGACGCCTACAACTACATGAAGTCCGGCCAGCTCATGCGGCAGGTGATCAACAAGATCAACGAGATCGACTTCAATAACCTGGCCGAACGCCAGCACTTCGGCGACATCTACGAACAGATCCTGAACGACCTGCAGAGCGCGGGCAACGCGGGCGAATACTACACACCCCGCGCCGTCACCGCCTTCATGATCGACCGTCTGGACCCCAAGCCCGGCGAGATCCTCTTCGACCCCGCCTGCGGCACGGGCGGATTCCTGACCTGCGCCATCCGCCACATGCGCGAACGCTACGTCAAGAAGCCCAAGGACGAACAGAAGATGCAGGCCGGCCTGCGCGCCACGGAGAAGAAGCAGCTCCCGCACATGCTCTGCGTCACCAACATGCTCCTGCACGGGATCGAAGACCCGTCCTTCGTCCGGCACGACAACACGCTGGCACGCCCCTACGTCAGCTACGGCCAGGCCGACCGCGTGGAAATCGTGGCCACGAACCCTCCATTCGGCGGGCGCGAGGAGGACGGCATCGAATCCAACTTCCCCAACCACTTTCAGACCAGAGAGACCGCGGACCTCTTCCTGGCGCTGATCGTGCGGCTGCTCAAGCCCGGCGGCCGCGCCGCCGTGGTGCTGCCCGACGGCACGCTCTTCGGCGAAGGCGTCAAGACGCGGCTGAAGGAGCACCTGCTGGAGGAGTGCAACCTGCACACCATCGTCCGGCTGCCCAATAGCGTCTTCAAACCCTACGCCAGCATCGGCACGAACCTGCTCTTCTTCGAGAAGGGCGAGCCGACCAAGGAGATCTGGTACTACGAGCACCGCGTGGTCGAGGGCCAGAAGGCCTACTCGATGACCAAGCCGATCCGGTTCGAGTACCTGAAACCCTGCATCGACTGGTGGGCGAAGCGCGAGGAGAGCGAAGTCGCGTGGAAGGTGAGCATCGCGCAGGTGAAGGAGCGCGGCTACAACCTGGACATCAAGAACCCGCACACGGTGGAGGAAGAGCACGGCGATCCCGCGGAGCTGTTGAAGAAGCTGGAGGCGAGTGAAGGCGAAGTGGCGAAGCTGAGGGACAAGCTGAAGGCGATTCTGGGGGAGGCGCTGTTGCGATGAGGCGAGCAACGGCCCATGCATGTGAGCCGGGGGCATTTTCCCCCTCTTCGAAGAGGGGGCGGACACGCGAGCCAGGGC
>CAYSBP010000566.1:0-2070 GCA_964429255.1 uncultured Planctomycetia bacterium | reverse complement strand
ACCTGTTGGGAGCATCGACTATGATCGTCCCATCGACGGGCAATCGGATGTATCAATGGCCAACGACAGCACGATCAAGGGCTCCGACGACGCCAGGATACGCTGGCTCGATCCGGTCGATGTGAGGCTTTTTCGCGACGCATCCGGCAGCCTCCATGCCACCGTGAGCGGCAGCCGTTCGGTAGTCTGCCCCGCTCTTCTGCGCGCCTTCCCGGTGACGGATCCGGCGAATTTCATCGAGCTTCGGGAGGAGGGGGGCGCTTCGGTCGGCATGCTGAAGTCGCTCGGGCGCCTGGATGAAGCATCGCGCGGACTCGCCGAGGAGATGCTGCGCGAGCGCTACATGGTCCCCACCGTGAACGAGATACGCAGCATCCGGCAGGAGTTCGGCGTGTGGGTCTGGGAGGTCCGCACCGACCGCGGCGAGAAGACCTTCTCGATCCGAAGCCCCCGAGATGATATTCGCCCGCTCCCTGCGTCCGCCGAAGACGGCCACCGCGTCAGGCGGATCCGCATTACCGACACCGACGGGAACATGTACGAGATCCGTGACTACGCTGCGCTCGACGGGCACAGCAAATCCGTGTTCGACACGATTGCGTGACTTGACCGGACGCCGTACCGCGTGTGGTGCGGAAATCCCCGAGTGCGAATTCCTGCGCCATTCATGCGTTCTCTGGCGAATACCGCAGTTTCGCCCTCTGAAATCTCAGCCGAACTCGCATAACCGACTGTCCTTCTTGCCGTTACGGCTGGCAGCAGCTCGGTACTGTTTTGCCTTGAAGTGCGCAAGCCCCTGAGTAGGCTCCCAGGCCTTCACCACTATACGGGATCGGGGGACAAGAATGTGCGTAAGCTGAAGATTGCGCTCGGTGAAACCGCTATCAAGGAGATTCTGGTTCGCAACGGAATACCGCCGAGCCCAAAGCGTCGTCAGGAAGTCCGGTGGCGTGACTTCATCAAGGACCACATGCACAATACTGCGGCGACCGGCTTTTTCACAGTCGAAGCGATCACGCCGCGCGCCCTGGTGACCTATTGCGTCCTGTTCTTTCTGCACCATGCCAGCCGACGCGTTCACCTGGCTGGCATTACGACAAACCCGGACGAGCCGTGGATGAAACAGATTGCACGGAACGAGACAATGGAAGGTGTTGGCTTTCTGAACGAAGTGAAGTACGTCATCCACGACCGCGATGGCAAGTACTGCCCCGCGTTCGACGGGATACTGAAGTCGGCCGGCAAGAAACCGGTCAAGCTTCCGGCCCGATCTCCGAATCTGAACGCTTTCGCAGAACGCTGGGTTCTCTCGTGCAAATCGGAATGCACGCGGAGGATTCTGGTGATCGGCGAAGACGGCGTTTGGCGCGCTATCCAGGAGTTCATCGCCCATTATCATACCGAGCGGCCACACCAGGGGCTCGGAAACGTAGTGCCAACAGGCTGGCCCGATGATGCCCCAGACAACGGCAGGATCGAGTGCGACGAGCGCCTCGGCGGGTTGTTGAAGTCGTATCGACGGGTGGCTTGATCATGGGGGCAGAAGCTCGGCTGAGATTTCAGAGGCCGCTTTGGGGGAGTTCGCGAGAGAACGCGCGAACGGCAGAGGATTTCGCGCTCGGTAATATCCGTGCCACACGGGGTGGGGCTGACCGACGGCGAGCGGGTGCGGCAGAAGAGGCTGGCGCTGTAGATCCCCGGGTTGCTGATGATACTCGACTTCATCCACCGCGTCGCAATGGGACAAGCACTTCGCACGGCGGGCCGTCCTGGCCGTGCCTTCACAAAGCTACCGCGAGGCGGTTTGGCTCAACTACGGAGTCTTCGACGACACCGCCACAACCACCCGGAAACCGACGCCGCCGTAGTAGTGGTGGCCGTCCGCCGGGTTGCCCTCGGAGCGGCAAGCCGACCGGCACTCGGCAGGGGGATGGTAGAACGAACCGCCGCGCATCACTCGCCTGCTCGGGAGGCCGAGGGCAGGTCCCTGCGGGTCGACGTTCGGACTCTCCGCGTAATAGTTGTCGCTGTACCAGTCATTGCACCACTCCCACAGGTTGCCATGCATGT
>CAYSBP010000565.1:0-2070 GCA_964429255.1 uncultured Planctomycetia bacterium | reverse complement strand
GCTAATAGCCTGGGCCACACTCATAAGATGCAAACAGCGTGACATACTACACTAGCCCCAAAACAAGCGTTTATTAAAGGCCAAGTGCGGTCGCGTGTGGCCGGCGGGTTGGGGACGCGGCGTTCCCCGCCGGCCGGGGTCGCGGTCGGGCGCGTCGTGTTTCGTTGTCCAGTCCATTCGCGCTCCTCACTTTCCCAGTGTCTGAGGGCCGCGGCCAACCGGGACTTCCGTATCCCGGCGTCAAATTGTGGTGTTCAACAGCGTAACGGGCAACCCAACGCCGCCAAGCCACGCGTGAACACGCCCTGCCACGGGTTCCACGCCAACAGCCGGTACACGATCCGCCGCCCGCTCCGCACGATCTGACACGGCACGCGGATAAACGCATTCACAAAACGCTTGAACTCCATCGTCAACACCTGCCGCTTCTCGACGCGGTATTTCTCTTTCCAGCGCCCCCGCGCCGGCAGCAGCAAGGCAAACCAGGCCTTCAGCGACCACGCCAGCGACGCCATCACCATGTAGGCCCAGTTGCTGACCAGGTGGTCCACCGGCATCCGCAAGGCCGACACCCCGTTGCGAAGCTGCTCCAGCAGGTTCTCCTGGTTGCAACGGCCGTTGGCCTCGCAGACCACCTCCGCCGGCGACGCCTCGAGGTTCGTGAGGTAGAAGAAGTAACGCAGGTCGTCGAACAGCCGCAGTTGACCCTGCTCCACCACCAGGTCCTTCCGCAGCACCACCACGCGGTACGTCTTCGTGCATGCCGTCGGCCGATAAGCGAACGACGCCACCTGTTCGCCTTGCAGCTTGATGTTCTTGTAGCCCTTGGCCACGACGATCCGTTCCTTGACGTTGACCGGCCGCCGGCGTGGCGTGGTCCGCACTTCGTACTTCGCGGGACGGGCGAGCTTCCGCCACGCCGATTTCGGCAGGTGTTCCGCTTTCTTCACCAGGTTCCGCATCGCGTCCAGGCCGAACACGAAGCGCACGCCGCCGGAGTCCCAACGGTCCAGGTGCGCGGTCTGGCTGAAGTCCGTGTCGCCCCGCAAGAGAACCTGCTGGAACCCCGCCCGGCGGCACAACGCGATCGCCTTGTCCAGGTAGCCGGCGGCCCCTTCGTGCGACGGCCGGTTGCCCGAACGGTTCGACAAGTACAGCGGCTCTTGGGTATTCGCCAGCGAGACCACCAGCGGGTGATAGCCCCACGTGCCGTCGTGGGCCAGGCCGATCCCTTCCTTGCACTCCCCGGACGTCTCGGCCAGCACGCCGTCCACGTCGACCGTCGCCTGGCGAAAGAACTCCGCGGGCTGCTCACGCCAGACGCCCAGCCGCACGTCATTGAGCGCCTCCTGCAGAATCTCCACATCCAGCGCGTCGAACCGCCGGCAGAAATCGCCTTCGGTCGTCGGGTCGGGAATCCGCTGGGCGCCCAGGGCGTCCAGGAACACCTCGTCATTCCGCCGCAGCTCGATGTCCTCCAGGCAGTCGCCGCCGCAGAGGATGTTGTAGGCGATGTTGAGCACGTGGTCCGACTCGTGGTAGGGCAGATGGACCTTGAGCAGGTGCAGCCGGCGGTCAAGCGCGTCGATCAGCCCGACGCGGCGGGCCAGATGGTGCAACGCCCCGATGCCGCCCGGTCCCAGCCCGCGCACGCGGTCGCTGAACTCATAGTGAATGTTGCGGGCGGTAAACACCGGCTGATCCCGCGGCGACCAGACGCGTTCCCGCAAACGATATTGAATGCGACGCTTGCGATTGACCAGTTTTCGGTTGCGACGGCCGGTTGTTTGAGGTTTACTGTGGCTCACTCGAAATGCCTCCGTGCGTTGTCGGCGAAGCGTGATGAACTCCGCCCTTTATACGCAAAAACGCGGGCATTTCGAGTGTTTCTTGCGCCGCACAGACCAACAAACAAAGAAATCACGCTTGTTCAGGGACTAGCCTCGCCGGGCATAGCGGACCGCTTGCTTCATCCATGTGATAGCGTCCGGCGGGGCTTCGTCCAGCGTCTCGAAGTCGAAGAAGCGGACGCCGCCGCGGACCGCCTCGGATATAAGCCGCACTAGCTCG
>CAYSBP010000564.1:0-2071 GCA_964429255.1 uncultured Planctomycetia bacterium | reverse complement strand
CTGCACAACTATTTTTCAAAAGCGCGCTTTTGAAAAAAGTGTGAGTGCAAGCGTTGGGCAAGGAGATGATATGAACTGGAAATCAGCTTTGTCATATTCTGCACTGGGGATCTCATTCGGAGTGCTAGCGCAGATCACAAAACAATACGCCATGCTTGATCAGCTGTGCAATCTGAGTGTTCCGTATTTCTGCACTATCATTGGCATCGCACTTCTCCTCGTTGGGGTGCATTGCGTTCTTTTCAATTCTCCAGTGCAATCCTTGCCCCTCAAGCCGACCATCATTCTCTTTGTCCTTCTCTCCCTATCTGTCAACGGAGCCATAGCGTGGGACGGAGCCTTCAGGGGCAAGGCATGGTCAGACATCCTGTTTAATCTGGCAAACACTGGTGAACTCACGCTGCTGTACGCGGCGTTCTTGTTCTTGCCGCGATTTGCCCAACCAAACATTGGACAGGTATCGTCTGAAGGCGCGCCTTCAGACGAACCGTCAATGTGATCGTTGTGCCGGAGAGAAGATGAAGACAAGCCAACATCTCGTTTCTTTGCTCGTCATGGGGATTTGCGCTGTCAGTCACGCGGGCGTAACGCTCACGCCCACGTCTGACAGCGAACTTCCCGCGGACGGGACCCTCGTGTACTGCCCGACGTTCCTCGCAGCATGGGATGGGCTCAAAGCGACTGTCGGGGGTGACCTGAAGATGGCCGACCAACCTCCTATCGTCGATGTGCTTAACCGGACGTCATTCCCAACCAGTGCGGTTCCCGAGGACGCCTACGTCGCCCTCGGCGGAAAGATCGAGGATGGGGTGGTGAACAAACTTCGTGCGCAGTTGAGCACGACATTCGGTGCTGCCGCTCCGGATCTGCCGGCAGACCTCTTCGCTCCAGAGACCGTATTCATTGCCTACTGCCACCTCCAGAGAATCCTGCCTTTCCCCAAGAGGTACATGCGTTCCCAGCGCATCCCCCTCCGGTTCAAGTCCCAGCAGGGCGAAACGCCAGTCCAGTTCTTTGGTTCAACGGAGCGTGCGTCCGAGCACTACTCCGGTCAGACCGAGGTGGTCCACTGGAAGAGCGACGCGGAGTTCACTCTGCGCCTTCGCTCGAAGCGCGAAGGCGAATCGATCGTCCTCGCCAAGATGGCGAGGCCCGACCGACTAGCGACAGCAATCACCCGTGTGAGGGAACAGCTTCAGGCTGAACGGAAGTACGTCCAAACAGTCACAGTCAATGGAAAGGAGCAGCGGCTCCTTTCCTCACTCGGGCAAGGAGATCTCCTCGCGATCCCCGTTCTCAATTTGAACGTTGCCACCAACTTCGACCAGGTCTGTGGTCGCAGACTAACTAACCCAGGATTCCAGCACACCTTCCTTCAGCGGGCGTACCAGGACGTCCAGTTCAAGATGGACGAGAGCGGGGCCAAGGTTCGCAGTACGGCCTACGCCAGCGGCGGCTTCGGTGGCCCCCCGCCACCCTCGTCTATGCCCCGTCAGTTCCTCTTCGATCGCCCTTTCCTTCTCTCGCTCTGGCGAGAGAAGGCGGATACCCCATACCTTGCGGTCTGGCTGGCATCCACGGACTTGATGTTGCCTTTCAAAGCAAAGACCCAGCCCCAGAGAGGCACAACAAGATGAATGCACGCTATTGTCGCTGGCGCGCCAAAGCGTGATTCACGACGTTATGCCCACATTATTCAACCTGTCTCGGCGTAGCGCAAAACGCGAAGACGGATATCTGGGGAAATTCTTCCAAACATTGGAAATTGTCGGGAAACGGGCGCTGGTTTATTCTGCGGTTCATGAAAACGAAATCCCTTCCCGAGCAATTCCGCGAAGCGGCGAGGCAATTTACTGAGCGCCCCGCCATCGTCACCCCGCAAGAAACGGTTTCCTACACCGAACTCGACGCGCAGTCCGATGCTATCGCCGCCGGACTGATCGCGCGCGGCACGAAGCCGGGCGACCACATTGGGCTCTACGGAATCAACAGCGCCGCCTTTGTCGCGCTCTACTTCGGCATCCAAAAAGCGGGCGCGGTGGTCGTGCCGATCAATCTACTGCTCAATCCT
>CAYSBP010000563.1:0-2077 GCA_964429255.1 uncultured Planctomycetia bacterium | reverse complement strand
TGGACACCGCGGCCGTATGCGGTGTCCGTGCACTGAAGCCGCAGGCCGAAGCGCCACGGATACGCACACAAATCCCGGAATCGTGTTCTATCGGCTTCGGGTGCGTATCCATGGCACCACGTCCTGGACGTCACTTTTCTACTTTGCACGTCTTTGACAGGATGAGTGGCGTATCGCGTGCCTCTGGCTTACGTGCACCATCCGGAGGAGCAAGTCACTTCCCCTCGGGTTGCACCGGTGCAGCTTTTTGTTTCCGCCGCTGACGCAGGTGTCGCAGCACGATGACCAGCAACAGGACCGCCAGTCCCCCCAGCATGTAGTGGGAGTACTCCCTGATGATGTCGATCGCGCCTGGACCGAGGCGCCACGCCAGCCAGACGGAGATGGGGCAGGTAAGGACGGCGCGCGCGCCGTCCCAGAGCACGAAGCGGAAGTAGCTGAGGCCCATGGAACCGCAGAGGAAGTAGGTAGGCGCCCGGACGCCGGCCAGGAAGCCCGCGAAGAAGACCGCATGGGAGCCGTGTCGATCGATGAACCGGCGCGCCTGATCCAGATTCCCCTGCTTCAGGAAGCGTTTGAAAGGCCATCGGGTCAGCAGGCTCAGGCCGAACTTGTGCCCGAAGAGATAGGTGAGTGAATCGCCGGCGATGATACCGCACAGCCCGGCCGCGATCATGACCCACACGTTCGCCTCGATGTTCCGAGCGACGATGCCGGCCGCGATGAACGTGATTTCCTCGGGGATGGGGAGTCCAATGCCGCAGAGCACAAGGACCAGGAAGACGGCGATATAGGAGCCGTGTTCGAACCAGGGGGTCAGCTCGGTTAGCCAGTCCAAGGTGTTTCGATCCTTCCTAAACCGAATCGAAAAAGGCCTCTTCCATCCAAATCGGCGGCTCTGCACCGCTCTGCACCGTGCAGTCTATCCCCTTGGGTGCGTGGCGGATTATGACGCGGGGTTTTGCTCTCGCCAGTGGCAAACTGCTCAAGAGAAATCCCCAAAATGACGATTATTTAACCGAACCGCACGACGACTTGACCCGTAAAGCTGCAAGGGAACATTGTGCGGAAGGGCAAAGCTGAGGAGGAGGGCAAGGCGCGCCGGAGAAAGAGAGTTGACATTGAGGTGTTCAGGGCCGAACCTGTGAAGCTCGGCCTGAGTCAGCCAGAAAGCTGCTTGGGGGTTTTGGGTCCTCGAGACGAATTGGGAGGAAATAAGATGATGAAGAAGCAAGGGTTTACGTTGATCGAGCTGCTGGTGGTGATCGCGATCATCGCCATTCTAGCCGGTCTGTTGCTGCCTGTGTTAGGCCGCGCTCGCGAACAGGCGCGCCGGGCAGCCTGCGCCAGTAACTGCGGCAACATCATCAAGTGTTGCCACCTGTATTCCGACTCCACGCCAAACTTGGGTGTGTTCCCGGTGGATACAGTCTCCGATGACCATATGGGTGATGCGAATGCTGCCATCTCGCAGCTGTACGATGCCTACGTAAAGGACCATCGCGTTTACTCCTGTTCTTCAAAACCGACCAACACTGCTGCCGTGATTTCAAGGCACAATTCTCCGTTACAGGGGAGTGGAGTCACCACGAATTACGGCTATGATCCCGGGCACTCGCCTACCGACGCTACCGCGGGTGTGTTTGGCGATTGTGGAACGACTCACGCAAGCAACAAGTCCAACTCCACCAATCACGGCGTGGATGGTCCGGGACAGAACGTCGCCATCGGTGCCGGTTCGGTGGAATGGATGGATAGTGCCGAGACGCGAGCCATCAAGGATGCCAATGACGACAATGCATCAGACAATATCTTTGATGATGACATTGCGCTCCCCGATGTTCCGGAAGAGCTTGAAACGAATATTATGCCGTAATGAAGAATGGCCCATGGACCAGGTGGTGTCTGCGGTCTGAAGAGCCCCCCGGATTCGGGGGGCTTTTTTTTCAACTGCCTGGCGATAGAATGGATGCGGAAAACGGAGCTTCTGATGGGACGGGAATCGATATGGATCTTCAAGTGCTTCAGGTCCGTCTTCCCCGACGGTTGCGCTCTTGGAGCGCATGGAAGGGATGAG
>CAYSBP010000562.1:0-2085 GCA_964429255.1 uncultured Planctomycetia bacterium | reverse complement strand
GTGATCTTTCCTGAGTTCAACTCCAAAGCAGATTCCGAGTGTCCGACCGTCAAGACGCGCGCCGTTCGGGCGGTTGTGCGGATATGGACGGTCGCCTCGGCGATGGGGTCCATGCCGGCGTTCACGAGCATCATCGCGCCCCGCTTGCGGTCGGCGGACATACGCGCCACCGGCACCAGCCGCACGGGCTCCTCCACGCGCACGGGCATGGTGTCGCGGCTGATCCAGTCGGCCACGTTCTGCAACTGCAATCGCTTGCCGACCGAGTGCAGGAACAGCCACGGCGCATAGCCCATGACCACGACGCGACCGCCCAACTCGTTCTCGAAGGCCGTCATACCGGGGCCGCGCGGCCGGCTGAAATAGTCCTCGATTGTCGTCAGGACACGCACGCCGGACGCGACCGGTTCGAGCACGTCGCCCATGCCCTTGGCGTCGCCCCAGAACTCGATCCGCGCGTCGCGCAGCTCGCCTGCCGCGGGGCCGTTCATTGCATCGTCGGTGAAGCGCTCCCACAATCCGTTGTCGAGTCGCTGGGCAAGGCGGACACCGGCCAGATGGCCCAGTCCCCGTTCGGACAGCACATCGAGCGCGATCGAGTCCATGAGCACGCCGCCGGCAAGCATCGCCTTGAGTTCGTCATCCGAGAAGGCTTCCGCGACCCGGCCGCAGAGGACGGCGCCGCAGCCGGGCGCATCCGCTGCCAGCGGCAGTCCGATCTCGGCCAGCACATTGGGCAGGCTGACGTCGTGGCGGGCCGACCCGCCCAGCCAGCTCTCGCCAGTTCGGACGGTGCGGCGCGCCATCAGATGCGGGCTCCAGGCGGGCCAAAGCCCGGCGGTCGGCAACCCGGCGGCGTGCGCCGTCCATGCCTCCCAAAGCGGGCGGACGGGCGGGATCGCCGCCACCCAGGCCATGCTGTTATCGAACCGGGACGTCGCCATAACCAGCATGTTGAAGGCGACGCCATTCAGTCCATAGCCCAGCGCCAGGCTGCATTCGTCAACCACCGCCGTCGCCGATTTCTTGAGGCGCTGATACGGAAAGTTCTCCAGCTCGTACTGCACGTCCGACACACCGTCGGGGAGAATCGCGCGCTGGCGACCACAACTGAGGGCTTTCCCGAACATCGCAATCGGCGTGGCGTCCTCATAGAACCCGCCGCCCGGCCGGGCCTTGGTCGCCCCCAAGGCGGTGAACCAGCGGTCGAAAGCCTGGCCAGAGTACGTCGTCCATTCGGCCCCGCAGGTCATCTTACCCAGCTCGATCCGGGGATTGACCCGGTGCGCCGCCTCTTTGACATCGGCCAGCAACGACTCGATGCTGGCGATATTCTGCTCGACCCATAGCTCGCGGACTCGTCCGGCCGCCGGATCGTCGAACGCCTTGACCAGCTCCTCGCGGGTGAACGGCTCACCGGCCCGTTTTGCGAAGACCCCAAGGCAGGTCGGGCAGAAGCAGCCGAAGGCCACGCCGTGATGGTGCATGCGGATATCGTCGTCGACCCAGATAAAATCGGGGCGGGCCTTGGCGACCAATTCGTATTTGGCCTGCACGTACGCCCGCATCTCGGGTGTGTTTGGGCAGGCGCAGCCGGTAGACACACTGCCATCGTGCCCGACTATGGGCTGGAAGGGAAGCGGCGGCATGTAGTCCCAAGCTTCGTTGATGTGGCCGATGGTGCACAGCACGTTGATCCCGACAGAGCGAATACCGGCTCCGCGGAAGGCATCGAGCCGCTTGGCCGCCAGGTCCATGCGCCGGGCATAGTCGTCGAGCGGAATGTACAGGTGATGCGTGATGGTCTCGAACAGGCACACCTCATCCACCACGCTGCGATGTTCATCCAGCAGCGCCAGCAGTCTTTCAAAGGCTTCGTCGGATTCCCATTGGGCCAGGCCGATGCGCCAGGAGAGGGTAAGGGGCGAGTTCATGGTCTTGTTCTCCATTCTGTTCCCTCTTGGTGGCCAGAATCAGGACGCGGAACGCAGAACTCACGGTGTCCCGCATCCTGCGTCCTGAGTCCTGAGTCCTTCATCCCCCGCTCTCGGCGCGCCCGCGAATCCTGGCGTTCACGCGCTGCAA
>CAYSBP010000561.1:0-2088 GCA_964429255.1 uncultured Planctomycetia bacterium | reverse complement strand
TGTCGGACAGTATGTTCCAGACCCTTGGCCAGGCTAAACTTGGGTTCGTAGCCGAGCAACTCGCGGGCCCGGGTCAGGTCCGGACGGCGGAGGACCGGGTCGTCCTGCGGCAGCGGCTTGTGGACCACCTCCGGCTTGCGGCCCAGCACCTTGCTCAACTGCTGATCCGCCTGGTTCACATACAGCAGCGACGAGATTATGGTCATGGAGGCTGCCACGGGAGACTTGAGTTCATGCGTCAGAATTCGCATGAACTCGGCCTTTTCCTTGTCCAGTTTCTTCATCGTGGAGATCTGCTCGCACAGGCGGCTATAGTACAGAGCGTAGCCGATGAAACGGCAGAGGTCGTCGAGCGTGTCTAGATGGCGCTGGTTTAGACTGTTGGCCGGACAGTTGATGACCTGTGCAACGCCCAATAACTCGCCCCGGAATACCACCGGTGCACACATCATGTTGCGGGTCCGGAACTGATGACGTTCATCCCATCGGCGATCAAAGCAGAGCCCGCTGCTGATGGAAGTCAAATCGCCATAGGCGTCCGGCACAAGGAATGATCGCCGAGAATGGGCACAGTACCCAGCCAGCGAGGAGGAATCGATGGGAATCTGGATAGTGTGCGGCACATTGCCCGAGGCAACCACAGATTGCAGTTCTTTGGTCTCGGCCAGCACAAAGTAGACGGTTGCCCGCTCGGCACTTAACAGTGTCTGCGCCACTTCCATGGCATGGCGCAGGGTTTCCACTATATTCGTTTCTCCCAACATCCGCTCGTACATGTCGAACAAGTCGGTCTTTGCAGTCAGAGTGTCATAACTAACATCTGAGTTATCTCTCATAAGGGCCTCTTTAACTTCGCGGCGCAGCTCGCGCTCATCTGTTGTTTAGTCTTCATTTACTAAGCGTCTCATAATAGTCTTTAGTCATGCCGCGTACTTCGTCGAGGGAGCTTGGAAGAACGAGCGCACAAGATCATCCCGCTTCTGCATGGAGCGCATATGTCCGACCACCAGTTTCTTCATCTGATCCGGCCCGGTGATGCCACACTTGCCTACGCCGTGGTTCTTGAGGCTGTTCCAGACGAGTTCGTCGGGATTCAGGTCGGGGGAGTAGCCGGGGAGGAAGAAGAGCCGAAGCTTGCCTTTGGTCGAGTCCACGAACTTCGCGGTCTTCGCCGCCTTGTGCGTGGGGTGGCCGTCGACGACAAGAAACACGGGATGCCCGGCGGTCTCGACAAGCCGGCGCAGGAACTCGATGAAGACCTCGGCGTTGACGCGCCCCTCGACGCACATGAAGCGCATCTGTCCCTTGCGGTTGACAGCCGAGATCAAGTTCAGCCCAAACCGCGCACCCGTTGTAGACACGACGGGCGTCTCGCCGACCGGTGCCCATGTCGTGCCACTGTGCCCGTCGGACCTTACTCCCGCCTCGTCCGCGAACCAGATCTCGCCCTTCGCCTTCCGTGCCGCCGACCTGATCGCCGGGAACTCGTCCTTCAGCCAGCGCTCCACCGCCTTGGGATCGCGCTGGTACGCGCGCCACAGCGGGCGCTGCGGGCTCAGACCGAGCTGGTGCAGCAGGCGGCAGACAGACGCTTTGCTCAACCGGATGCCGAGCTCCGTCCAGATCACACCCGCCAGCAGCTTCGTGCTCCACAGAACAAACGGGAACTTCATCTGCTGCGGGGTGCCGAGTGTCACCACGTTGTACACCCACTCCATCGCCTTCCCGTCCAGCTTCGGTTTCCGCCCGCCGCGCTTTCTCGCGTCGAGCCGGCCCCAGCCGCCATGCCGGTAGAGCGACATCCAGTTGTACACCGTGACAAGATGCACGCCCATGATGCGCGCCACGGCGCGCGGCGCCTCGCCGGCTTGGACGGCAGCCACGGCACGGTGGCGAAGCTCCGTCAGTTTGTCGTGGCTCAAACAGCGCGCATCCAGTGTTTTCATGCGGGAATGCTAGGGTATTTGGCATGCGATGTAAAGACTATTATGAGACGCTTAGTAAACATCCCCCACCCGACAAGAGGCTGCTTCTTCCAAACGCCACCACCGGCATGGCAGCCCTGCCCGTTGTCCCCGCCGAACCAAA
>CAYSBP010000560.1:0-2088 GCA_964429255.1 uncultured Planctomycetia bacterium | reverse complement strand
GCTTTCGCTGGCCACGACCGCGCACAACATCACCAACGTCAGTACGGAAGGTTATTCACGCCAACGGGCGAACTTGGCGCCGACGCTGCCGATGCCGCACATTCCGGGGCAGATCGGTTCGGGCGTCGAGGCCACGTATGTCATCCGTCTGCGCGATGCGACGCTGGACAACACCATTCGGACGGAGGTTTCGCACCTTGGTCGCTGGACGCAGGAACGGGACAGTCTGTCGGTTTTGGAAACGATGCTGGGTGAGGCGACGAATGGCACCATCGGCAATGCGATGTCCGAATTCTTTAACGGCTGGCAGGAACTCTCGACGGCGCCCGAGGAAATCGGCATTCGCAGTGTGGTGCTCGAGAAGGCCAAGTCGTTGGCCGATGCCTTCCAGGATGCGGACAAACGGCTGGTCGATTTCGGGACCGGGCTCAACCAGTCTTTGGAAGCCAGTGTTGGCGATGCCAACTCGTATACGCAGAGCATCGCGCAACTGAACTACGACATCTTTCGCACGGAACTGACCGGCGTGAATGCCAACGATCTTCGCGACCGGCGCGATCTGATGGTCGAGAAGTTGGCCGATCTGACCGACATCACGGTGACCGCCCAGCCCAACGGAGCCCTGGACATCCAGGTGCAGACCGCGGGGGGGCCGGAGTACCTGGTGCAGGGATTCCTCAGTTTCGATATGGCCTCCAGCGACATCTCTTTTCCGGCCGACGGCTACAACGAGGTTACGCTCGGCGGCGTGGAGGTCACCAGCGCCTCGGGGCGGTTCAAGGGGTTCTCGGATGACTTTATCAACGTCGAAGCCACTCGGACCGCGCTGGACAACCTGGCGAACGCCCTGCGCGATGAGATCAATGCACAGCACGCGCTGGGATTCGACTTGACCGGAATTCCCGGTGTATCGTTCTTCAGCGGGTCCGGCGCGGCGGACATCGATGTTGCAGCGGCGGTGGCGGCGGATCCGTCATTGATCGCGGCATCATCCACGGCGGGTGGTGTTCCTGGAAACGGTCTGAACGCGCTGGCGATGGTCGGCATTCGAGACCAGAGCGTTCTGCCCAGTGGAACGTTGAACGAGAGCTTCAGCCAGTTGGTGTTGACCTTGGGGGCCAAGGCCAGCCAGGCCAATCTGCGCTACGGCGATTACGAAACGGCGTTGCGGGTGGTGAAGGAGCAGCGCGAATCGATCAGCGGCGTGAACATGGATGAGGAAGTGGCCAACATGCTGGCCTTCCAGCGCGCGTATCAGGGCGCGGCCCGGGTGATCACGACCGTGGACGACATGCTGGACCGGATCATCAACCGGATGGGACGCGTAGGATTGTAGTGAGTAGCCTGCCCTGATCGAGCGTGAGCGAGTCGAAGGGCGAGGAGCGGGGAGCGAGGATTGGGAACGGGACCGGGACGGGCGTGAGCGGATGCCCTTCGACGTTGCTCAGGGCCGTGAGCTTGTCGAACGGCGGACACTACCCCTCACTCCTGAATCCTGATCCCTGTTGTGACGGCGAGCGCGGAGAGGAAGAGGTGGTACGATGCGAGTCACGGACTGGATGCGGTATCAGGGGTTCGTGCCCACCTACCAGAATCTGGTGGCCAGTCAGCTCAAGCTGCAGCGCCAGATCGCGACGGGCAAGCAGATTCTGGTGCCGTCCGACGACACGGCCGGCGCGGCGCGTTCGCAGACGTACAATCACATTCTGACGATCCTGGATCAGAACGCGCGCAACATCGAGGAAGCGACAAACTGGTCGCGCACGACGGAGAACGCGGTCAGCACGTCGATCGGTTACGTCCAGCGTGCGCAGGAGTTGGCTATTCAAGCCGGTGACGTGACGCTGTCCGACGAAGCTCGCCGGGCCATTGCCGAGGAAGTCGAGCAGATCATTGGCGGTATCGTCGATATGGCAGGACAACGGTATCGAGGCCATGCGCTCTTTTCGGGCACCCGGACCGATCAGAATGCCTTCACGACGGTCCTTGGCGGCGGAGGCGAGGTTACGGCGGTCAACTACCAGGGCAATTCCGAGGACCGTTCGACGGAGATTTCGCCGGGGCGCAACGCGACGTACAACATGCTGG
>CAYSBP010000559.1:0-2092 GCA_964429255.1 uncultured Planctomycetia bacterium | reverse complement strand
GCGGCGCCGCTGATCCCTTTTAAAACGGCACACCGGACAGCTTCACCGCTGGTGATCGGGCGCTTCCGCGCGTACTGAGGTGTTTTCCTTTCCACCGACCGGCACAACGGGAATCGCAGGTTAGCATGTACCTCGAGAACGGGCCTTCATCGCGGTTGAGGAGACCCACGTGAAGAGGCTGGCCAAAGCGGTGATCGGCACGGGGCTTCGCCTGACCAAGCCCCTTGCGCGCAGGTGGGCACGCAAGGGCTACTTTCAGCCACGGAACTGGGCCACGCTCGAGGCACGGCGTATCGCCCTCGTTGCCTGTCATTGGCTGGGCGACACGTTGTGGGCCGCTCAGACCGTCACCGTATTGGAGCGACGCTTCCCGGACGCCGAGTTGTTCGCCATCACCAAACCCGCGTCGCTGAGTCTGTGGAACGGGTGGCTGAAGCCCGAACGCGTACTGGCCGCCCCTGAAGTCATCAGTGACCGGCGCCGGGAAGAGACGCGGTGGTGCGCCTTGGCGCGGCGAGCCGAGTCGTGGCGTTCGCTCGATTTCGATCTGGCGATCGATCTGACAGGAAATCGTTATTCGGCCTTCTTCTGTTACTGGCTGCGTCCTGCCTGTTCGTTGGGGTTCAGTGGAGACGAGGCCGGTTGCCTTTACTCCTACCGTGTTCCGGACGCGGATCGTTCCGGGGCGCCTCTGCGCGAGCGGCCCTTTCGGGTGATCGAGCCGTTGCTAGCGGCTTGGCCTGAACCGTTTGCCTGTCCCGCGCTCGTGCGCCCGCCGAAGCCTGCGTGCGAGGTGCGCGAACTGCGCGAGGCCTTGAAACTGGGCGAGGATCCCTACTATGTTGTGGTCCCGGGCGCGGGATGGGTTGAGAAGGAATGGCCGCCTGAGGCCTTCGCGGATGTTGTGCGCCGGCTTTCCTCCTGTGGCATCGTTCTGGTGTTGGGCACGCAGGCGCAGGCCGGCCTCTGCGCCAACGTGGCGCAGGGCATCGAACGCTCCCGCGTCGTAACCGGGGAACCCCTGGGGCGCGTGCTGAGTCTGCTGGAGGGAACCGCGGGAGCGGTGACCAACGTTTCGGGGCTGGGGCATCTGGCCGCTGCGTACGGCCGGCGCACGGCCATGGTCTTTCGGGACCCCATTGAACGGCAGATCGGTTGTCCGGTGGGCCCTGACGGTTGCGCCCGACTCTTCGCCCCCGATACGTCGCCGGCTTCCATTGTGGAGCATGTCCGCGGTGCCGACGCAGGAGGGATCGCCGGATGAGCGCGAATGGCGCCCCTGCCAGCCCGTTGAAGAATCCCTCTCCTTGCCCTCTCCCGAAGAGGGGAGAGGGGGAACAGCAGCCTCTTTCTCAACGGGCTGTTGCCCTCGTCGGCGTCGTGATTCCGACGTGGAACGGAAAGGCCATGCTTCGGGAATGTCTGAATGCGCTACGCGCGCAGACGTTTCGGGATTTTACCGTTTACGTGGTCGACAACGGTTCGACGGATGGCACCCGCGAGATGCTGGTCTCCGATTTCCCCGAAGCACGCCTTGTTGCGCTCCAGACCAACCTGGGTTTCACCGGCGCCGTAAACGCAGGCATCCGGGCGGGCAAGGAACCGCTGGTGGCGCTGCTCAACAACGACGTCCTTGCGAAACCGGCGTGGCTGGCCGAACTGGCCGGACGCGCCCAAGAGCATTCCGACGAGAGCATTTGGGCCTGCGTTACGGTCTGGGTGCACCGGCCAGACCTGATCGAAAGCGCGGGGATTGCGCTGTTCCGGGACGGTACACCGGCGGTTCTGCGCCGGACCGACCCGCTGCCCTCGTTGCCGGGAACGGTCGTGCGCGTTCCGGGCGCCAGCGGAGGCGCGGCGCTTTACCGGCGCGCGGTATTCGAGCGCATCGGTCTGTTCGACGAACGGTTCTTCTGTTATGGCGAGGACACCGACCTCGCCTTGCGCGCGCACCTCGCCGGTTTTGTCTGCGTGCTGGTTCCCACAGCGCTCGCGTTGCACTATCACATGGCGACCTCGAGCCGGATCCCGATTCGTTCGGCCTGCTGGCAGTACCGAAACCTGGTTCTGGGACTGATCAAGAACATGCCGG
>CAYSBP010000558.1:0-2102 GCA_964429255.1 uncultured Planctomycetia bacterium | reverse complement strand
CCGGCTCCGAAGCGCGGCCGTAGCCGCCGTCCGGATTCTGAAACGCCGCCAGCTCCCGCAGCACTTCGCCCGCCGGGCCACCGGCGAAGTGGAAACGGAACAACGCCCGTTCACGCGGACGGGCCTGATCCAGCAGGAACTTCTCGGCGCCGGCGTACTGCTGTCGGTTGAGTTTCTTGTGCAGGGGCTGTTCCTTCATCGTTACCTTCCACTCGCCGCTGCGGGTGGCTTGCGGCTTATAAAGATGATCGTGCCGGGGATGAGCGCCAGCCGTTCGGGCGTGTTGTCCCACAGCCCGAACCACGGGTCGTCGGGGTAACGCTGACGCGAATCGGGTTCGAGCATTCGCTCGACAACGAAACCGGCGGCAACCTGCATGTTGAACAAATCGCTGATCGTGCGGTGATGATTGGCGAACGCGCAGCCGGTTTCGGCGCCCAGCACGGACTTGCCGGTGGCGTGATACGAATGGCTGAGTTGCAGCGACGGCCCCGCCAGGCAATGCCCGAACGGATGCCCGTCGCTCCAGACACACAGCCCGCCGGGTTTGAGCACGCGATAGACTTCGCGGAAACAAGCCGGCAGGTCATCCACGTAAGCGAACGCGTTGGCCGAGAACACGATGTCCTGGCTGACACTCGGAATCGGCGACAAGTCCGCGATGTCACGCTGGTGAAACTCGATGCCGACGTCATGCTCGCGGGCAAGCTGGCGGCCGAACTCGATCTGCGCCGCCGCGATGTCCACCGCGATGACCGTCGCCCCCTGTTGGGCAAAAGCCACGGCGCACTGCGCCCCGCCGCATCCGATCTCCAATACGCGCTTGCCGGCAACCGGACCGATCAACTGCAACTCGGCCTCACTCGGGGCGCCAAGCCCGTACAGCACCGCCACCGGCAACCGGCACAGTTCCTGGTAATGGCCAGCATGTGTTTCCCACCAGTTTTTCGCTTCGTTCGGCATCGTCAGCTTCCTCCGCGCGGTTCTTTCTCCGTTCCTGTCGCTGCAACTCAAGTGGATTGCGGGCGCCCACTCTACTTCCGGGCCACCGCCACCAGGCGCGGCGCATCGGGGCCGTAGGCGCGGCCGTCCAGGTGACCGTAGAGCGCCACGCTGGTGAAACCGGCCTGTTCCAGCATCATTCGTAATTCCTGCCCGGAGTAGAAGGTGTGATGGAACTCAAACGTCGTCGCGCGCGTGCCGCGGATCAGGATCCACTCGTTGCGGATGCGGGACCAGTCGTCGAAGATCTCGTGCCGCTCGACCAGAATCGCGCCGTCCGGGTACTTCGTCGAGGTGGTCGGCTGAAACCCCGAGGCGAACCGTTCCTTGCCCATGACGTCCATGACCAGCACGCCGCCGGGCCGCAGACTTTCGTGCACCTGCCAGAGCACCTGCCTGTCCTCGTCCTTGCGGTCGAAATAGCCGAACGACGTCCACAGGCTCAGCGCGAGGTCGAAGGCCCCCGGCCGCACGAAGTCGCGCATGTCCGACCGCACGAACTCGATTTTCACCTTCGCCTGCCGAGCACTCTCCCGCGCCTTGCGCAGCATGAACGGCGAGCAATCCACGCCGGTCACCGTGAAGCCGCGTTCAGCCAGGGCCACTGCATGCCGGCCCGGCCCGCAGCACAGATCGAGCACCTTGCCGCGGCGGCGTTTCACCAACCGCACGAGATCGCGCACCTCGGCAGCCGTCTGCTCAAATCGCGCCGGATGGAACATGTACGGGAACAGCTCCCGCCAGAATCGGTCGTTCTCGAACCACTCACGCTCGCGTTCCATGCTTTCACCCCTCGTTCCACCAGGCGTATTCACAGGTTCGCCCTCTTCCCGGTCATCGAGTTGATCACCACGCGGAACACACACGTGTTAGCGAGCATTTCCGGCCGGTAGGTAAAGGGGCCAGCGGCGTAGTGCGCCAGGATGATGTCCAGGCCGCGGCGGCGGGCATCGTCGGTGTCAAGGAATTCCACGCGTCCCTCGCCGGTGATGCTGCGGTAGCGGCTGCTGAAATTGCAGCCGGCCGGGCCGGGGCTGGGGATGACGGCCTCGTCCGTGAACAGGTTGAAGCACACCGCCGGGTTGCGGCGCAGAATGCTC
>CAYSBP010000557.1:0-2104 GCA_964429255.1 uncultured Planctomycetia bacterium | reverse complement strand
TCTGCCGCTGCGGATGGAATCCATCTCTGGCATCAGCGAGTCCAGGTCCGATGACTGGGACGGCTCCGGGTAAGTGTTTTGAGGGCTTTCGGGCGCGATCTCCTGCTCCGGATGGGCGCTGGCCTGTGGCGGCGTTTCCGGCTTTTCCCCTGGCAGTTGAATCGGCACCTGCCCAAGTAATGTCTTCTTGGTGTCGCTCATTGGTCTCCTCGCGTTAGAAGAAAGCATGGCTTTTATTTTGTCGATTTCAATTTTAATTGTTTATTGCCTCGCTGCTTTCGTCAAGGATCATCACCAAGGGAAGAGTCCCCGGAAGGCATTCGTGATCAGTTCGCTACCCGATCGAATAGTCTCGAAAAATCGGGCGCACTTCGGCGTCGCGTCTGCTTGATAGCGCCTGTGCGGATGTGATTTGGGGCTACCTGGTCTCCGAAAACGTGTTGGTTCTGACTGCGATGACGTGGCGCTTAATCATCCCAGGACGCCCCACTTCTCTCGCGTCCGAGTTGGATTTTGATCCCGACATCCGACGATGATGGTTCGCATGATCATCGCCGCCAACTCGTCGTATGTCAGCTCGCGTTCGAGCCAGAGGAGCATCAGCGGTATCGCCATCAGCCCGGCTGCGATTCCCATCGTCAGGACGCTGATTTGATTGATCGGGATACCGGCCTCCTCGGCGGCGGCTACGGCCATCGCGGACAGAATCGTCGCGGCCAGAAGGCTCGCGTAGATGTGGGTGCGCAGCGCGTCGGGGCTGGAAGTGTTGAGATGGTCCAGGTGGCACGAGGATTTTAGGAGCTTGAAAAGCAGCTCGATGATCCACCTCAGGGAATACAGGCTCGCCAACTCCTCGGGTGTGAACAGCTCGGGCGACAGGGTCGTCGCGTAGCAGTGGTATTTGTCGGTCTCGGGGTTGTAGCGGCCCACCACTCGGAGCGTCACCGAGCCGCCTTTGGTGGGGAAGCTCGCGTCCAGATCGAAGGTGTCGTGAGTGCGGCAGATCTCTACGTCGTTCAGCTTCATACCCTCGCTGCGCTTGGGCGCGAAGATCCCGTGTCGCACCTCGACGACTATTGGATTGGCGTTGTCCTTGAGCCGGAACAGGAACTCCGCACCGCCCTCCTTCAGCTCCGCGTAGTAGTCGTAGGAGGTGTACCCGAGATCCGCCATGTACAGTGTGTTCGGTGCGACCGGCTCCTTGCGGGCCACGGCGATCTCGCTCTCTCGTTCGCCGGTCAGCTCCACGTGGACGATGCGCCGATTCACCAGGTCCGCCCGCGCGTGCAGCTTCGCCGCCGCCGCCATCGTGTTTGTGCGAGTCGCCGGGAACAGCTTCTCGAGCAACGGCTTGAGCTTCAGCACCGACCCGTCGTCGGCCAGGACCTGCCCGAAGCCTTCCAGCCTGCCGAGCAACTCCGGGTGCTCGGGCGCGGGCAAACGAGAGACCGCGCGCTCGAACACCTTCTGCATCAAAGCAGCCGACCCCTCACCGAACCGCTGGGTCACCGCGCTGCGGGCCGTCTCGATGCCGCAGGCCGCGGCGAGCAGGCGCCACACCGAGGCAAAGCCCCGCTTCCCCTCCACGGTCGCGGCCAGGGCGCAACAGAGTACGAACTCGAAAGCCGGTATCTTCGGCTCGCCCTCTCGTTTGAGAAACTCGCACTCTCTCGCCAGCTGCTCGATCTCCTTCTTCGTGAAGAGCTTGAACACGTATTTTTTGAGGCGCTTGAAGGCTCGCCGCTCCTTACGCGCGGCTTTCTTCTCCAGTATCCGGGAAGCGGAGACGCAGTGAGTCCTCCTCGATCGACGGCTTCGATTCTGATTCTTGCGAGTTGTAGTGGACGGACTTCTACGCGATGTACTATTCTTCATTGGAAGGCTCCTCTCTTAGCTGGGTTTCATTGCAATTCACAGATATCAGATGGAGCCTTCTTTTTCCATTCCTTCTATCCCTCCGTTTTTCCTATTGAAACTAGCTGTTCACGAATGCGTGCCTGGAGTATTACCCGACATTACTCACTATGCTTATAATCTCGACAGAAAAATCGACCTGATAACCAGACCGGACGGGCAGCAGATTGACTACATCTACGATTTTGCC
>CAYSBP010000556.1:0-2108 GCA_964429255.1 uncultured Planctomycetia bacterium | reverse complement strand
TATTGCGATATGTTCCGGAAGCATCGAAGCGAGCGGGCAGCCGCCCATGACCAGCAACGCCAAGACGATGCTCACGATGATCTTGTTACGCATGTTCGCCCGCCTTTCATGTGCCCGGCCCTTGGAGGTCGGTCCTCAGCCAGCCTCAATGTAGCGAATGCCGCCGCCAGCTTCAATTGGAAACATGGCCTAGCAGTCCGCCGCAGAACTCGGATTTGACGTAATCCTCACGCAACCGCCGGGCCGGGGGCGCCTGCGATCGTTGGGCGGCGCGGTGCGATAGAGAAGCGATGCCAGCGTCGCAGACGCTTCCACAGCCATTCACACAGCGCGCGCCAGCGGCGCTGGGCCTCCCGCCGGGCGTCGGCCCAGCCCTTGGGCGTCCCGAACCCGGTCAGTTTCCGCATGATCAGGCCCAGATTGAACCCGGCGGTATGAATCAGGTAGCGCTTGGCGATGTTCTCCCCACCCCGCAAATGCGCCCGCCGCATCCCGCCGTCGTCCAGTACGTGCTCGAAGCTGCGCTCCACGAGCTCGGCTCGTTTGCGATGCAATCGTTTGGAGTGTGCCCCGCGCCGCCGCCGTCGGTTGCGGTACACCGCCGCCTGGGCGATCCGCTTGAACATCTGCTCCTCGGCATCCTTCGCCGTCCACTTCTGGCGCCCACGGTCCGGTTCACTGACGTAGCCGCACAACTCGATTTCTTCCAGGTTCACGAGCGTCTGAGCACTGTGATAGCCCTTGTCAACAACAACTTCCTTTACATGTAGACTTGTAGTATTCGCCTGGACCGTGTCGTCTTCGCGGACTTCCAGCAGCGACACGCACGCCTGCTCCAGCGTGCCCAGCAGCGTCGTCGTGTCGCCCTGGTCGGCCGAATGCAGCGCGGAGGCCACAATCGCCCCCGTGTCCAGGTCCACCGCGTGCTCAGGCTTATGCGCCAAATGCGTGGTTCCGTCCTTCATTTTCGCGATCTTGGCGTCGGGATCGTGCGGATTGAACCAGTCATCGTTGCTGCACTTCTTGCCCTTGCGCTTGCGGTCGAACTTCGCCAGATCCTCCGCCGTCGGCGTCTCGATCCCCGAGGCCACGGCCAGCTCGGTCAGAAACTCCCGATAGCTCTGGCCCGTCTCCCGCCGTACGATCGAACGCATCGCCGCGTTGGCCTCCATGGTCGAGCCATCCACGCCCAGTGTGCGGCCCTTCAGCAGTTCGTGCTCGGCCAACCGCTTGAGTACCCAATCGAAGACCGCCTGATGTGTTTCCAGGTCGATCCGCAGCCGCGTGCGGTTCAGCGAACTGTCGTCGGGGGTCGGTTCCGCGCCGGCCAGGCCCAGAAAGGTCCGCAGGGAAAGAGAATCCGCACAACGCCAGGCAATGCCCCGTTCGCTGTCGATCTTCTCGAAGTAGCCAATCAACAGCATGCGAAAGTACACGCCGGGTCGGATCGAAGGACGCCCCATCTTCTCGGCGTAGAACCGGCAGCACTGCTCCTCGCAGAACCGGTCAAAGCCAGCTTGGTCGAGAACCCCGTTGAGCTGCTGGTAGAACGGGTGCCCCGGCGACCGCGGCAACTCGGCCGTGGGAACCCAGAACTCCGCCTGCCGCACTCGCTTCCGACGGCCCATTGCCATGCCGAAGTCCTCCTTGACCGGCCACCTCTCCCGCACCGGCCCCTAATCTAGCATATCTAGACATTGCCGTCAAGGGGACTTTTGCGGCGGACTGCTAAGGGGCGAGTGCCAGCATGTTGTCTTTTTTGTGGACCCGACTACCTCCCATCCACACGAGGCCGATATTCAGGCTCTCCTCCGAGCCTGCACCATGCCGAATGTACGAGTGAACCTAAGACTAACACCACAGGCGGCTACATCCTGGATCGAGAGCATCGATCCAGTCTCGAAGGCGGGCCGTGTTGAGGCATAGGTCGCGTCCCGGACGCAACCGCTGCGGCGACTGAAACGGCGTCACGTGCGGCAGATAAGGCCATTGTCAGGCAGGACACGCGGGGTGGCGAGCCGTTGCGAATGGCCGATTGCCTTGAGTAAGAGAAAGCACCGCTCCAGACCAGCGCCCCGCGGACAAGCGTCCGCAATTCGAACAGCGGC
>CAYSBP010000555.1:0-2109 GCA_964429255.1 uncultured Planctomycetia bacterium | reverse complement strand
GCTTTGCCCTGCAGCATCGAGCCGGCGAGGGGCGAGTACCAGAACTTCGGAGTGATGCAGGCGCTCGACCACGTACACGTCTTGTATGATCTGATCGGGCATGGCGAGTACTCAGGAGAACCGATCATAGCCCTCGGCAGTTCCCACGGCGGATACATCGCAAACCTGCTTTCCAAGTTCGCGCCCAACACGTTGAGCGCTGTATTCGACAACTCCTCGTATCCGTCACCGCCATTGAGCTACGTGATAGGGCGCGACCTGCGTCAGGCAGAGGCCTGCTACCGTGCGCCGGGCACCAGTCATGTTGTTGTGCTGTGCTGTGTAAAGTCGGGCTGGAGCAACCAGGAGGGGAGCGCGAACCACTTCTCGGAGGACCGGCGGCTGATCCGCCGTTTCTCGGAAGATTCGATCAAGAGGATGGCCGGGTACGGCAAGAACAGGACGTGCTACCGGTTCTACCACTCGGCGCGGGATGAGTTCGTTATGCTCGACGAGAAGATGCGGATGGTGCAGGAGCTGAGGGCGCAAGGATTCGACGCCCGGGAGTTCGTGATGACCGAGGCCGATGTTGACGGCCGTTTCGTGAAGAATCTCAAGCACGGCATGGGCCTGTCCCTGAGGATCATGTTTGAAAAGCACTACCATCCCATAGCAGCCGCATTCTGACCGAATTCGTTGCTATTCGCTAGCATTCTGGCCGCTGCTTCACTTCTTGCCTTGCATGATTTTGGCATATCTTATCCGCTGTTTGGTTTTTCGGCGCTTTGGCTGTCCCATAGCAAACTCTTGCGGCGCGCCAAAGCCGGGCAAATAGGCCAGTTGTGGGCATGCGAGCATTCGGAAAGTACCACCGGCTGTCCCATAGGCGGTGAGGAAAGCGACGATGTCGAAGCGATGCCAGAGACCGGCGCGAATCAGCGTGAACAATCGGGTGAAGCTGTGACCCCAGCGACTCAGATGGGCGAGGAAGCGCACGAGCAGGTGAGTCAGCAACGCCATCCATATCTGCCATTGAACTGCCTTCTTGTTGTGGCCGACGAAATCAACCAACTGCACCGTCTGCTTGATCTCCTTGAAGAACACCTCGATCTCCCACCTTGCCCGATACAACTCGGCTACGGTCCATGCGCTCCAATCGAAGTTGTTGGTAATGAAAATCATTGCAACGTCCTTGCCGTCAACCTCAATGACCGCCTCTACCAGCCGCAGCCGCTTGGGATATCTCTCCCTTGTACGTGCCCCCGTCAGTTCAATGATCTCGTCGCGCAGCACACTGGGGTGCGACGTCGTGTCGAGCTTCCTGATCGTCCGGTACTGCATGTTGTCCTTGGCGCGCGAGACCCAGGATACGCCCCGTTCGTCGAGATCGTTCAGATGCACAAAGTCCAGATAAGCCTTGTCAAACACTACTATTTCACCGTCTTGAAGTATCCCGCATACCTCCCACGCTTTCTTGCTGTCGTGGAACTTGGCCGTGTCCACAACGGCGCAGCGCGGCAGCATCGTGTGCAGATCCAAATTCATGTGGCACTTGGCCGCCGCTTTCCTGCGCCGATGCTTGGCCCAATCCATGCAGTTGGCAACCAACTGTATCGTGGTGGAATCCACCGCGTGGATCGCCGTCTTGAACCTGCGCAAATAGCCGCTACGGATCCTTCGCGCACCGAACGACGGCGCCACCGTGGGCAAGTGCTCGATCATTCGCCAGTAAAGGTCCTCGGCCATCCGGGGGTCTCGTGTGCGATTCGCATGCGAGAAGGTGTTTCGCTTCGGCGTCGTCGCCCCGCGTATCGCCCGCAACCCCGAACTGTTCAGTTCCAATCCGTCGCAGATGTCGTTCAGGCCGACGGCGTGAGTCAGTTGCCCATAGATGTGTGCGGTCGTGTGACTCCACGCCGAGAACTTCCGCGCATCAATGTCGTATTCTCTCGCGAGCTTCGGCACCATGTGACTCGGAATTAGCTCGCATGTCTGGCGTACCAATGTCATCTTACCTCTCGTCGACTTCGCAGGCATCGCACTCTCCTTTTTTGGTGGTTCGATTAAGAAGAGTGTCGCCTGCGAGTCGACTTATTCCAAGAGCATTCTATTCCCTATGGGATGGTAGTG
>CAYSBP010000554.1:0-2110 GCA_964429255.1 uncultured Planctomycetia bacterium | reverse complement strand
CCCGTCAACCTCTAATCTTGTGTAGCCAATTCAACCGCCCGGCGGATATACTGCCGGTTGTGGTTCGGAGCCCTTTTGCATGCAGGACAATTCACGTGAATACGGCTGCAACCCGGTTGAAGACACCCCGATGAGAAGACTGTGAAAATACGCGTCAATTCACTCAAATCCGAACGTACACCCCATGCTGGCGGAAGCCGTAGTGCAACCGATGCCGAGCCCAGGAAGAAACTCAAGCTGGCGACGGTCTGGACCGAAGCACGCGAACTGATCGAACGTAACTCGGGACGACTGGCCATCGGCCTGGTTCTGCTGATGTTCAACCGCGCGGCCTCACTGGTCCTCCCGGCCAGTTCCAAGTACCTGATCGACGATGTCGTGGCCAAGCACCGCGCCGATCTGCTCTGGCCCATTGCGTTTGCGGCTGCGGGCGCAACACTGATTCAGGCCGTGACATCCTTCCTGCTGGCACAATTGCTGGGCATCGCGGCACAGCGTTCCCTGAATGAGCTGCGCAAGGAAGTCCACGCGCATATCGTGCGCCTGCCGATTCGCTATTTTGATGCCAACCAGTCCGGCTCGTTGATCTCGCGCATTATGACCGATGCCGAAGGGGTCCGGAATCTGATCGGTACGGGGATCGTGCAACTCATCGGTGGACTGGTCACGGCAGCCGTCGCACTGGGGCTCCTCTTCTATTTGAATTGGAAACTTACGCTGATCATCATGACCGTGCTGCTGCTGTTCGGCGGTGCAATGGTCTTCTTCTTCATCAAGCTGCGTCCCAAGTTCCGGGAACGCGGTAAAATCAACGCCGAAGTCACCGGACGGCTGGGTGAAACGCTCGGCGGCATTCGTGTGGTTAAAGCCTATGGCGCCGAGGAGCGTGAACAGAAGGTCTTCTCCGATAATGTGGACCGCATTTACAACAATGTGAAGGGTACGATGACGGCGGTGAGCGGCATGACCGCGCTGGCCACGCTGATTATCGGCGTCATCGGCATGGTACTGATTGTGGTCGGCGGCGGTTCGATGATGAACGGCGAAATGACGCTGGGAGATTTCGTGATGTACATTTTCTTCACCGGTCTGGTGACCGTTCCGATCATCGAAATTGCGGCTATCGGGACGCAGATTACCGAAGCCTTCGCCGGACTGGACCGCATTCGTGAAGTGCGCAGGATGATTACCGAAAACGAGGACGATGCGAACAAGGAAGACTGTAAGACCGTGAAGGGCGATGTTGAATTCGAGAATGTCTGCTTCGAATACCACCCGGATCAGTTGGTGCTTAAGAACATCACGTTCTCCGCCCGGGCAGGTTCTACGACCGCCCTGGTGGGTTCCAGCGGCTCCGGCAAGAGCACTCTTATCAGCCTGATCATGGCCTTCAACCGCCCCAAATCCGGCGTCATTAAAATTGACCGTCGCGACCAGATGAAACTCAATCTCGGCGACTTCCGAGCTCACTTGGGTGTAGTCTTGCAGGACAATTTCCTGTTCGATGGCACGGTGGCCGACAACATTGGATTCGCACGTCCCAAGGCCACCCTGGACGACATCCGGCGCGTGGGAAAACTCGCGCGTTGCGATGAATTCGTAATGGGCTTTGAAAACGGCTATGAAACGGTGGTCGGCGAAAGGGGCGTGCGCCTCTCCGGCGGACAACGCCAGCGCATCGCCATTGCCCGTGCGCTGCTGGCCGATCCGAAACTCCTGATCCTCGACGAAGCAACGTCCAGTCTCGATAGTGAAAGCGAGCGCCACATTCAGGAAGGACTGGCTTCGTTGCGCCAGGGCCGGACCACGTTCGTGATCGCGCACCGGCTTTCCACAATCCAGAGTGCCGATCAGATTCTGGTGCTCGAACAGGGTGAAATCCTCGAACGCGGCACGCACCAGGAACTGCTCGACAAGAACGGGCGCTACCGCCACTTGTACGACCAGCAGTATCGCTTCGAGAAGGAACGCTTTGTCAATCCGGGTGAGGAACTCAAGGGCGAAGAGAAGCGGATCCCCGTCGCGGCGAAGTAAGGACGTGGCCAGCCGGGGGAAACATCTGGGGGCAGAGATTATCTATGCTCGACGTTGAGGCGTGGGCGGCGCGGCG
>CAYSBP010000553.1:0-2121 GCA_964429255.1 uncultured Planctomycetia bacterium | reverse complement strand
GGGGGGGAACCACCCGCCGTCGAAACCGCCTGACGTGGTGAGCCGATTCGTCAGACCGTCGACATTCCGCCTTTGCCCGTAGTACGCTTGCGAGCCGGGCGGCGGCGCACGCGCACCTTCGCGCCGGGGCCTCCGTGGCTGGGTGGATCGGATGGCGCGGTGAGCATCGTGAGCACGCCTTCGACGATCTCTGCCGGTTCCAGCATCCGGCCCACGCCTTCGTCGCCGCAGGCCAGGCGTCCGGCCACCGGACCCAGTATACGATATCCGAATCCGGCCAGCGTGCGGACGTTGCGCTGCGTTGCGGGATGTTCCCACATCCGGACGTTCATGGCGGGACAGACGATGACCGGACAGGACGCGGATAGGCAGAGCGCCGACAGGAGGTCGTCGGCCATCCCCGCCGCCATTCGTGCGATCAGATTGGCGGTTGCCGGCGCCAGGATGACGGCGTCGGCGGAACGGACCGGATCCAGATGAGGGTAGGCGGATTCATCCCATTGGATACGGTGGAACATGCCGGTAAGACAGGGGTTGCCGGTCAAGGATTGGAACGTGTAAGGCGTGACAAAGCGTCGTCCAGTGCGGGTCAGTGCAGCCGTGACATGGGCGCCTTCCTTAACCAGACGCGAGGCGAGGTCACAGGCCTTGTACGCTGCGATACCACCTGAAACGCCCAGAACCAGGCGTTTGCCCTTGAAACGGTCGGAAGGGGACTCCTGTGCCATGCCGGTGGCTCCCATGGATCGGGCCTTCACCTCCGAGCAGCGGACCTGCAAAGAAGGCGGTCCTCAGACCAAACGTGGCGCGTGTCGCGGCTCAGGCTTCCTTCGTCTCGTCCTTTGCCGGGGCCAATTCAGCCATCGTGTCCTTGGCCTTGACGGCCGGGGCGGCACCTTTCTTATCCAGTGCCGGGACTTCTTCGGCCGCCTGCGCAGCGATTTCGCGGCGCAGCTCATCGGCGTCCGCGCCGGTCACGAGTCGGATCTTGTCGGTCAGTATCTCCTGGGTGATGGTAGGCCAGATTTCGCCGGCCGTTCCTGTCACCAGCGGTGGAAGTCCGCGCATCAACTCGATCGCACGCTTCTGCACGAGGGAAACCAGCTTGTACTTGCCGCCGGTCTTCGAAAGAAGCTTGTCCTGTGTCAGTGGATCCATGAGACCTCTCCTCTAGGCGCCGCCTGCGTTCCAGACGGTGCGGAAATCCGTTTCGTGGTGTTCGCGCCTGAGGTGTTCTGACCGCCGGATGGCGACCAGGTCCTCAACGGCCTCGTCCACTTGTCGGTTACACACCAGGTAGTCGTAGGCGCCTACCTGTTCAATCTCCCGACGTGCTGTCGCCAGCCGCCGGTTCATCGTTGCCTCGTCGTCCGTTCCACGCCCGCGAAACCGGTCGATCAGGTCCTGCGGTGTCGGCGGTGCCAGGAAGATCATCACCGTCTTCGGGTACGGCCAGAGGCGCCGCACCTGTTCTGCGCCCTGAACATCGATGTCTTTGATCACGTCCACGCCCCGGTTCAGGTGACCTTCGACCGGGCCCTTGAGCGTTCCGTAGTAGTCCGCACCGTGAACGATCGCGTGTTCGAGAAACTCTCCACGGTCCAGCGCCGCTGCAAACCGGGCGGGTGCCCAAAAATGGTAGGCCACGCCATCGACCTCACCGGTTCGTGGCGCGCGGGAGGTCACCGAGACATCCTTGACCAACCCGGGAATCCGATCGAGCAGTCCGCGCAGGACCGTCGTCTTTCCGGCCGCCGTTGGACCCGCGACCAGGAAAAAGATGCCTTGCCCTCCCATGATCGAGAGACTCTACCCTATGGAGCCCATGGTTTCCAGTTCAAGGTTGAAAGATGCGACGCAGAGCACCTCTTCAACGGTGCTCCCGCGTTATCGCACCGTATAGGGGGGCCCAGCGTTCGGCGGTGTGGCGATGCATTGCGGCATCGGCCTGGGACCCCCACGTGAAGACCTGAGTCAGGAGGAACGGCCCTTTCCGGCGGAGGGGCTTGCAGCGGGCGGCGGCTTCTACGGCGCGCGTTGCACCGGCTTCGGTCAGCACCTGGGTGCCCCTTGGATGGAGCGAGCGAGAGCGTGTAGAATTGAAGGGCGTGCGGTCTCCGT
>CAYSBP010000552.1:0-2125 GCA_964429255.1 uncultured Planctomycetia bacterium | reverse complement strand
ACTTCCACGGCGCGCCGGTGCGCCTCCAGGCCTTCGGCGGCGGCCAACGCTTCCGTGGCCTGCGCCAGTGCCTGCAGACCTTTCGCGTCGGCCGTCAGCACGCTGCTACGCCGCAGGAAGGTGTGCACCGAGACGCCGCTGAAGGCGGCAGCCGTCCCGCCGGTCGGCAGCGTGTGGCTGGGACCGGCGATGTAATCGCCGAGCGATTCCACGGCGTGCGGGCCGACAAAGAGCGCGCCGGCGCAGGTCAGACGCTTCGCGACGGTGTCCGGCTTGCGCGTGTGGATTTCCAGATGCTCCGGCGCCAGCTGGTTGGCCAACGCGATGGCTTCATCGAGGCCGCGCGCGATCAGGATCGCGCCCCAGTTGCGCAAGGCCCGCGCGGCGATCTCGTGGCGCGGCAGGCTGGCCAACTGATGCTCGACTTCCTGCTGCACGGCGCGGGCGAGGGCAGGGGAGGTGGTCACGAGCACGCAGGCGGCCAGCGCGTCGTGCTCGGCCTGCGCCAGCAGATCCGCGGCGACCCAGTCGGGCCGCGCTGTTTCGTCGGCGATCACCAGTACCTCACTGGGGCCGGCCAGCATGTCGATGTCGACGTGGCCGAAGACGGACCGTTTGGCCAGCATCACGAAGAGATTGCCCGGGCCGACGATCTTCTGGACGTTCGGGACGCGCTCAGTGCCAAAGGCCAGCGCCGCGATCGCCTGCGCGCCGCCCATGCGGTAGATCTCGCGCAGGCCGATGATCTCGCAGGCGCAGAGCACCCCGTCGCTCAGTTCGCCCTTCGGTCCGCACGGCGTGGCGACCGCGATCTCCTTTACGCCGGCTACTTGTGCGGGAACTGCGTTCATCAGCACGCTGGACGGGTACGCCGCCGTGCCGCCCGGGACGTAGATGCCCGCGCGTTGAAGCGGGAACCATGCGAGGCCGCACTTCACGCCCGGTGCGCCGGTGCGCGAAGCGCGCGGCTTGACGTTGGCCGGCATCAGCCAGCGTTGGTATTCGGCGATGCGCTCGGCGGACTGTTGCAGTGCCTTGCGCAAGGCGGCTGGCGTGCGCCGGTAGGCCTTGCGGCGTTCAGCGTCGGTGACGCGGAGTCGGGAGATCGGAATCTGGACGCGGTCGATGCGCCGCGCGTAGGCCCACAGTGCGCGATCACCCTGCTCTCGAACATCCGTGAGAATACGGTGGACCACGTCTTCGGGGCGCAGAAAGCGCCCAAAGAGTTTCTTCACCCGCGCGCGGTATTCGGCGGTGTCGAGTTTCTCGAGGGCCTCGAGGCGGCCGGTCAGTCGCGCGAGCACCGTGCGTGCGGCAGGCGTGCCGGCCCGGTAGAGGGGCAGAACGTTCTTCATGTGGTTCTTTCTACAGGGAATCGCCGAGAAGTTGAATCGCCAAAATCAAACGTGCGACCCAGTACCGCGCCGGGCAAGTGCCTGACCCGAAGCGCTGCGCATTCGGGTCCGGATTGAGGCGCACGTGAGGGAGGGACCGCCATCACGCCAAGGACGCCAAAAAGCGGGAAAACGACTGTCATTCCGTTGGCGCTCTTCCGCCTTCGCCAACAGATGTCTTTCCCCACTACTGGAGCGCCACCACCGGCTGGTCCTTCTACCGCTACTGGCAGGCAACCGGCAAGGAGTCGTACCGCCAACGCGGCCGCGAGATCCTTCTGAACAACCTCAGTTCCTTCCGCGCCGACGGCAGCGCCACCTGCGCGTATCTCTACCCGGACGCGATCAATGGTGAGCCCGGTCGCTTTGCCGATCCGCTGGCCAACGACCAGGACTGGGCTCTGGTCTTCCTGCTGCAGGCGGCCCGCCTGGACCCGGACTTTGTCCGCGAACGCTGGAGCCGTTGCTCTACAAGGCCGAAAAGCCCGACTGTCGGGCGTTCCCGCTGCTGTGGCGAGAAGCGTTCGCACGGCCACCTTGATGTGTTCGGGTAGTTCGGCGCAGGACTCGACAGCGCGGCGTACGTCTTCCAGTGTCGGAACTGCTTATCGTTTTTGTTTGGATTCTGTCGGTAGACTGCCGGACTTTGTTGGACTATCTTGTCTATGAGGATCAGGTGTGGGCCCGTAGCTCAGCGGTGAGAGCGAGGGACTCATAATCCCCAGGTCGCA
>CAYSBP010000551.1:0-2149 GCA_964429255.1 uncultured Planctomycetia bacterium | reverse complement strand
GGCATCCTGGGCGACGAACCCCTGCCCATTGTGGAACTGAACGTGGCCGGTGAGTTCTTCGACTATCAGGCGAAGTACGAAGACGATCGCACACAGTACGTCTGCCCGGCCGACCTTCCTCCCCTTGAAACCAACCGGGCACAGGCGACGGCCCTGGCCTGTCACCGCGCGCTCGGTTGTCGCGATGTCTCGCGCGTCGACATGATCATGGATGAAGCGGGGCTCTTCTGGGTCCTGGAAGCCAACACGCTGCCCGGCATGACGTCTCACAGCCTCCTGCCCAAAGCGGCTTCGGCCGCCGGACTGAACTATAGTGGATTGTGCGAGTACCTGCTCTGCCGCGCGCTGGAGCACGCCAAGACGCCGTCCCTGTAACGCAACCCGCCGGATCGCGCTACACCGGCAGATCGATCGCGTAGAGTTCGCTCGCGCCGACTTCCTGCTTGAGCTTGGCCTGCACGTCCTTGCTCACCGGATCGTCGAGCGTCAACGCCACGACCGCCTGGCCGTGTTTCTGCTTTCGGCCCACGGCCATGCTGGCGATGTTGATGCCGGCCTTGCCCAGGAGCGTACCGAACTTGCCCACCATGCCCGGCTGGTCGGGATAGAACATCAATAACAGGCGCTGCGCCGGTTCGACATCGGCGATGTCGAAGTCGTCGATGGCGACGAGGCGCGCCTTCACCCCGTCGTAGCAGGTGCCGGCCAGACGCCGGGTTCCGGACTTGGTCTCGGCAACGATTTCCAGCAAGCTGGAATAGGTCTTTGACTGGTCGGATTTGCGTTCCTGGAGTTCCATGCCGCGTTCCTGCGCGATGCCGGGCGCATTGACCAGCGTCACGGGCTTTTCGACCGAGCGGGCCAGGATGCCCTTCACGGCATTAAGCGTGAGTTCCTTGGTCTCGTACTGCGCCAGCCGACCGTAGCAGCTCACCTTGAGTTTGAGGATCGCCTCGTCGGTCATCTGCGCGGCCATCGAGCCCAGCAGTTCGGCCAGCTTGGCGTACGGGGCGATCTGCGGATTGGGCTGGACCGGCGCGTTGACGGCGTAACGGATCACGCCATCGCGGAAGAACTCCACGAACTGCTTGGCAATGTCTTCCGCGACGCGCTCCTGTGCCTCCTCGGTGCTGGCGCCCAGGTGCGGCGTGAGAATCAGGTTTTCGGCACCGCGCAACGACGAATCGGCCGGCAGCGGCTCCTGCTCAAAGACGTCGAAGCCGGCACCGGCAATCGTGCCGTTCTTGAGCGCCTCGACCAGATCCAACTCGACCACAATCCCGCCGCGGGCGGCATTGACCAGCCGCACGCCCTTTTTCATCTTCGCCATGCGCTCTTTGTTGATGAGGCCCTTGGTTTCGGGCGTCAGCGGCGTGTGAATGCTGATGAAGTCCGACTTCGCGAGCAGTTCGTCAAGTTCCACTTTCACTGCGCCGGCATCCCTGGCCTTCTGATCGGTTACGAACGGGTCGCAGACGAGCACTTCCATCTCCAACGCGCGGGCGACGCGGGTGACGATGCTGCCCGCCTTGCCCAGGCCCACGATTCCGATCGTTTTGCCGGTCAACTCGACGCCGGTCAGGCCCTTCTTGGGCCACTCGCCCTTCTTCATCCCCGCATCCGCCTTGGGAATGTTGCGCGCAACGGAGAAGAGCAACGCGACGGCGTGTTCCGCAGCTGAAACGATGTTCCCGAACGGCGTGTTTTCCACGACTACGCCGGCCTTGGTGGCCGCCTCGAGGTTGATGTTGTCCACTCCGGCGCCGGCGCGACCCACGATGCGCAGGTTGCTGGCCGCTGCGAATACCTTCGGCGTCACCTTCGTGGCTGAACGGACGATCAGGCCTTCGTATTCGCCGATCATCGCACAGAGTTCGTCTTCCTTGGGACCTTTCTTCTCGACCGGTTCCAGGCCGCCCTGCGCCAGGATCTGCAGGCCCTTGGCGTTCAGTCCGTCGGTAATCAGAATCTTCGGCTTGGCTCCGTTCATGCGCGTCTCCTTCTTCGACCAGATCCGTACAGCGGGTTATGTGATGAACTTCAACGGTTCCGTATATGCTGAATCGTTTGACCTTCAAGTGCGAAGAGGAGGGGCTAGTGGTCCGTCACACTTGAACGTGGGGGTCTGCTGGGGTGCTTTTGAACGTGC
>CAYSBP010000550.1:0-2152 GCA_964429255.1 uncultured Planctomycetia bacterium | reverse complement strand
CATCTCCTGTCACGCCAGTCTGGTCACGAGATCCCACGATTGGCGAAACAGCGCTTCAGGGGGTTTCTGCGTTCTTCAAGGCATTCACCATCGGTCACACCCTCGCTGGTGTTGTTGATCCACACACACCGCGCGTGGTTGAGAAACCCGCCTCCGTGAGGTAGTCTGCTGATTGAGAGAGCGTCAGGAAACCATGCGCAACAGCGAACGATTCCGAACGTCCGTACGACTGCGGATACAGAAGGGGCAAGTGCTTCTGCGTTACAGCGGAACGCCCACGGTGGTGTGCACGTTGCTGGACTTGAGCCAAGGCGGTTGTCGCTGTCTGCTCCCGTTGTCTGCGCTGGGTCGTGAGGACGTCGAGGCGTGGCGTCGGATTATCGAACCCGACCGCGTACTGAACATCGAGATTCACTTCCCGCCTTACCTGAATGACTTCCCGCTGGAGGCCGAACTGCGGACGGTCGAACCGATCCCGGGCGGCAAGATGGAAGTGGGTCTCAAGTTCCTCAACCTGGACGGGGAGCAACAACGGGTGCTGGGGCAGATCATGGTGGCCGTAGCGGCGGGCAAGGTACGCGAGGCGTTCAAGCCTGAGCAGGCTTCGCAGAGCGCCCGCTATCTGGTTGGCGCCCGGACACAGACGGCACAGATGGCCGACCAGATCACGCCTCTCAATGCCGAACAGTGCAAGGCCATATCTAAAAGGTCGCCACGGACTTCCGCAGGGAGTGGCCCCGGAGCGAAATGCCCGTCAGGCCCCACCCGAGGCGGGGGCACGGCCATGTTGAACAACCCTTTTCACGGCAAGCGGGTCGGCGAAGTACTGGTGCAGATGAGTCTTCTGTCCGGGAAGGAGATGGAGGAGGCCGTGCTGCGGTCGCGCGAATGCAAGCAGCGTCTCGGTCGATACCTGCTCCAGTCTGGACTCGTCAAGCCGGATGAGTTGTGCCGTGCGCTGGCGCTGCAGTCAGGCCTGCCCGTCGCCGACCTTTCCAGCCTGGATACCATCGCGCCGCTGGGGAGCATCTTCCCCTATTCCCTGATGGCCGGTCATCAGTTTATGCCGATCGAGGATTCCAAGGATGTGGTCTGCATTGCAGTGGCCAACCCACTTTCAAAGGGCGTGATCGGCGAGTTGGAGCGTCTCTGCAAAAAGCATGTCGAAGTCTTTCTGGGACGCGAAGATCATGTCTTGCTGGGACTCGATCATCTGCGACCGGTCGAGCGGAATCACGAGCGACGTTTCACCCGTTTCCCCACCACCCTGCCGGTCGAGTTTCAGCTCTGCAACCGTCTGGGCCGCCTGCACGAGATCCGCTGCTACGTGGGACGTACCCTCAATGTCAGTGAAGGCGGCATGCAGATCGAAGGCGAAGCACCCGGCATCGGCAAGCCGGACCGGATCCACCGCCGCGGTCTGTGCATGCGTGTGTCCCTCAGGATCGATGGGCGGGAGATCGAGATGCTCTGCGATCCGCGATTCATCCGCGTGCACGAAGAAGTGAACGCAGGCGAAGAGTTCCCCTGGACCTTCGGCCTGCGCATCCTGGAGATATCCCGGGAGGATCGCGAGCACTACCAACAGTTCTGCAGCAAACTGGAGGGGACCAGCGTGGTGCAACCTGGCCCCTAACCGCCGAGGCGGGGGACAGGCACCACGGGCAGGCACCGTCCGGCCTGGCCTGATCTGCCTGCCCGTGCGTCCCGCCTAGCGCAGGCCTCTGGCCCGCGCGCACCATCCGGAAAAGGGTGCCGCCCACACGCCGCGTGACCTCGTGGAGTTCCCGTCGATGGCACAAACGCCTCAACGACCCAGCCGCAAGTTCACTCCCAGCATCGGCGACATCCTGGACCAGGTCGTTCGGAAAGAGGGACTGGGCAAGAAGGAACTCAAAGGCCGACGGCTCGCACGCAAGGTGCTGACCGAAACGCTCGGCGACGATCTGGCCGCCCATGCCGACGTGCACTCCGTGAAGGCTGGCGTGGTGACGATTGAAGCCGACTCAAGTGCGCTCTTCCAGGAACTGGAAGGCTTCCGGCTTGGGGAACTGGCCGAGGCGTTTAGGAAAGCCGGGATGAACATCCGTGAAGTGCGCGTGCAGTTGAGCCGTATGGGTTAAGACGCGGGGCAAAGGGCGCATTTTCTACA
>CAYSBP010000549.1:0-2153 GCA_964429255.1 uncultured Planctomycetia bacterium | reverse complement strand
TCCAGCGCCTTCCGTGCCAGCGCAATCGATTTCCCGGCGGGGCTGGCGTGCACAAAGAGGACCTTCTCCGCCAACGCCACCACGCATTCGTTGCGGAAGGTGGCCTGGTGAACGGTCGTACGCCGTTCGGTCCCGCCAAAGAACGAAAGCAGCAGCAGACGCTTCTCCGCGACCGGCGCCTGAAAGGGCGCCGGCTGACGTCCGGGCGCGATGCCTTTAGCCGGGCAATAAATCACGGGCTGCCGTCCACGCAACAGCAGATCCAACGCCTCTTGCGTATCCATGGTACCACGGCTCCTGCATTCAGTGACGTGCTCCCTGCTCCTACCTGCGTCCCAGTCGTGACTTCAGTTCCTCATACACGTTGAATACGATCGGACAGACGGAGCAGTTCTCGACGACCGTCAGGAGGCGGCCGGTGAAATCCTTGTTATGCAGGTGCGGGAAGGACCGGCAGTCGTCGGGGCGTGCGTCGTAGATGCTGCATTTGCTGTCGACCAGGAAGGCGCAGGGCAGTCCCTTGAGCCAGTAGGATTTCTCCTCGGCGTTGAAGTCGAGGTGTTCACGGATGAGGTCGGCGCGCGTTTTGCCCAGCGCCTTGGCGAGGCGACGGATGTCCTTCTCGCGGACTTCCACGTAGCTGGTGCGGCAACAGTTGGCACAGGCACAGCAGTCGATCTGCTTCGAGATCTGCTCGTTCAGGCCGTGGACGAGGTCGTCGATCCGCGCGCGTCCGATGCGGCCGTGTTTCAACCAGGCGCGAAACTGCATGTTTTCGCGCTCGCGCTGTGCGGCCAGCTTCTCGATGCGCTTGGGATCGGTCTCAAGGTTCATGGATGACCGGTCACTCCTGCCCGTCTCCAGCAAGGTCTGATCGCTGTCTCCATCTGTCACTGCCCATGTCGGAAAGCGATCACCGATGGCCCGCAGGGCACGCGTGTCGTGCTGAGTCTGACCCCTCCGATGTTTATCCTGGCGTGCGCCAAAAGGACTGCGAGCAGAATCAACCCCAGACCGTTCAATTCTGGTACTTGTGCTGCTCTTTCGTTCTCTATCTCGGGCCAACGCCGCGCCTCACTTTCCGCGCGAACGCGACGTAACGTGCGGGTGCTTGTTCGCCAGTGACTTGCCTTGCAAGTGTTGGCACAGGAAATCAACTCCGTCGTCTGCCCGATCCAGCTCGTGCCCGCCATCATGTTCCTTGTACCGGAATCGCTCCGAGACGCCCAATTTCCGGTAGATGGCCGCGAGTCTTCTCGCCTCCGGGCGTGCACGACGGACATCGAAGAGATCGTCCTTCTTGCCGACCTCAATGTAGAGGGGGCGCGGACAGACCAAGGCGCCTACCTCCGCATCGAGAAACCGGTGGGCAGACCCAAACCACGACCAATCCGGAAAATCGTATGTCTTGCGGTCATTGAAGAAACAGGAGGATACGGCCACCCGGATGCGCGGATCTAACGCGGCCGCAAACAGGGTGTAGAAGCCACCGTAGGACAATCCGATCATACCGATACGGGCAGGATCAATGTCCTTCTGGCCTGCGAAGTAATCAAGTGCTCGGGATATTCGGTAGAGTTCGAGAGCGGCGAGGGACCCTCCAATCTGTTTCAGCCGCCGGTCAATGGCATCCTTGTCATGCTTCGGCCCGAACGTATCTGGACTCCACAGCAGGAGCTGGGGAGCAAAGACCGCCACGCCACGCCTGAGGACTCGCCGCGTCATGTCGTTGTAGTTGCCGGAGCCAAAGAAGCCAGAGCAGAGCTCGGGGGTCCCCAGTCCGCCGTGTTGCGAGACAACGAGCGGGAACGGCCCTTTGCCGCGAGGGCGAAAGAAGAGGCCATACGTGTGGACGCCCGGAAGAGTCTCCACCCAGACCCGTGCAATCCTGCCCAGCGAGTCTTCCCCCACGGGCTTGATCGATGCAGACGGAATGCCGTCACGGACGGCCTCGGTGAGAGGCCATCCGAGCATCTGTACCAGTTCCTTCCGATACTCACAGAGCGATGACTCGTACCCGGCAACGGACATCAAGTCTGGGGCGAAGAAGCGACTGCGCCGCCGGTCCGCCTTCCGCTGTTCACGGCGAACCAGGGCATGAACCTCGCCGAGCATCCTGACGCGGTACTTGTTGGCCGCGCCAGGGGACTCTG
>CAYSBP010000548.1:0-2156 GCA_964429255.1 uncultured Planctomycetia bacterium | reverse complement strand
CGCAGAAACGTAAATTGCGGTACTCGAACGGTTTGCTAAGTCCTCAAGCGGCAGAGAGCCCCTGCATGGATGCGCTGAGTAACGACTCCAAGACATGTGGTGGCGACTGCGGCAGGTGCGGCCTGAGCGAGGCCGATGCGCACCGTGCTGACGCGGCGGGGCTTTCCGGTTGGCGGATGATGTGGGCCACGGGCAGTTCTTTTCTCCTGCCGTTAGCCTTGGCTGCGCTGGGTGCTTGGCTGGGTGGACCATCCGGTGTGGGACAGGTGCTGGGCGCGGTGATCGGCCTGGCGCTGGGCGGCCTGCTGGGTGTACTGGCGATGCGGGCCTTTGTTCCTTCGGAGGAGAAGTCATGAGTGCTGTTGCCGTTGCTGCGGGTACAGGAAGCTTCGCCCGGGGCGTTCACCCCAACGATCAAAAAAAGTTCGCGGCCGACGCAGCGACCGAAGTGCTTCCGTTGCCGGCGCAGGTGAGCATCGCGCTTTCGCAACATACGGGCGCGCCGTGCGAAGCGGTTGTGAAGTTGCGACAGAAAGTGGCCTTCGGTGAAGTCGTAGGTGCCGCGAAGGGTTTCGTCTCGGCCGCTGTGCATTCGCCCGTCGCTGGAAATGTGAGCAAGATCACCGTGGCCACGCTGCCCAACGGGCGCCACGTTTCGGTCATTCAGATCAAACCCGAAGGCGAGAACCTGTCAGGTCAGGCGCTTTTCGATGAAGTGCTGGGCGGCGAGTGGCCCAAGACGGGTCTCGATCAGTACACGCCCGAGCAGATCGCCAAGGCCGTACAGGACGCGGGCCTGGTGGGTCTGGGCGGCGCGGCGTTCCCCACCCACGTCAAACTGGCGCGCAACGAGAAGAAGCCGATCGACACGCTGCTGCTGAACGGTTGCGAGTGCGAGCCGTATCTGACGGCCGATTACCGCCTCATGCTGGATGCGCCCGCGCCGATCGTGACCGGCGCGTTGCTGGCGGCCAAGGCCTGCGGCGCGGCGAAGATCTGCATCGTCATCGAGGACAACAAGCCGGCGGCGGCAAAGAAGCTTCGCTCGACCGTGCAGGGAACGACCATCGAAGTCAACGTCGTGCACACCAAGTACCCCATGGGCGGCGAGAAGTCGCTGATCCCCGCGGCACTGGGGCGAGTGGTGCCGACCGGCGGCCTGCCGCTGGATGTCGGCGTGGTGGTGATGAACGTCGGTACGGTCGCGGCACTGGCGCGTGCGGTCCTGCGCGGCAAGCCCTTGACGCACCGCATCGTGAGCGTCACGGGTGCGGGCATTGTGCAGCCGAAAAACCTGCTGGTTCCCGTGGGCGCGAGCTACAAAGATCTGATCGATTGTTGCGGCGGTCTTCGCCCCGAGGCGGCGCGCGTGATTGCCGGCGGCCCGATGATGGGATTTGCCCTCGCGCAACTGGACGTTCCGGTGACCAAGGGCACCAGCGGCATCACGGTGCTGACTGAAGCTGACGTCAAACGTTCCGAAGAGACTTCTTGCGTGCGCTGCGGGCGCTGCGTCGATGTCTGCCCGTTGAATCTGGTGCCGACCAAGATGGCGCTGGCCTCGAAGCACCGGGACTGGGATCTGGCCAAGCGCTACTACCTCACCGCCTGTTGCGAGTGCGGTTGCTGCGCGTACGTCTGCCCGGCGGCGATTCCGCTGGTGCAACTGATGCGCATGGGCAAGGCGCAGATGCCGAAGAAGTAGGATGAACGTCATGTCTGAACAAGCCGCAGTTCCAGCACCCGCCCCCGCGAAGGAGCCCGAGAAGGCTCCCGCGCCGGCGATCCACATTGCGCCTTCGCCACACCTCTTCAGCGGTTCGCTGACGACACAGCGGATGATGGTGGATGTGTTGATTGCGCTGGCGCCGGCCGCGCTCATGGCCGTTTACAACTTCCAGTGGTTCGCGGTACAGCAGATCGGCTTGTGTGTGATTTCCTGTGTGGCTTTCGAGGCGCTTTTCGCGTCGATGCGTGGTCGCCAGGCGGCGTTGGGGGACTGTTCGGCGGCGGTGACCGGCGTGATCCTGGCCTTCTCGCTCCCTTGGAGCGTGCCGTGGTACGTTGCGGTGATCGGGTCGGGTGTGGCGATTGGGCTGGGCAAGGCGGTCTTTGGGGGACTGGGGCAGAACATCTTCAACCCGGCGATGGTGGGC
>CAYSBP010000547.1:0-2157 GCA_964429255.1 uncultured Planctomycetia bacterium | reverse complement strand
TTGCCGGAGCAACTGGACCTGTGCGATGAAATCGGCCTGATGATCTACGAGGAATCGCTGGCCAGTTGGAACCTGGCGGATTCCCCCGACATGCCCAGGCGCTACGACCAGGCCCTGCGCGAGATGATCCTGCGCGACCGCAACCACCCGTGCATCACGATCTGGGGGCTGCTCAACGAGATGGCGGACTGCCCGACCCACCGCCATGCGCAGCAGTCATTGCCGTTGCTGCGTTCGCTGGACAAGACCCGCCTGGTGCTGCTCAGCAGCGGACGCTTCGCCTACGACCCCAAGGTTGGCTCCCTTGCCAATCCTGGCAGTGTGGAATGGGAATGCCTCTGGGGGCTGGAGGGGACGACAGAGAAGGCGCGGGAAGCGCCCGTGAACATCTCGGGCAACTTCGAGGGCGCCGGGGATGTGCACATGTACCCGCGGCTTCCCCAGTCACCGGCCGTCAATCACTTCATGCGCACCACCGGCAAGGACAGCAAGCCGGTCTTCCTTTCCGAGTACGGCATCGGCAGCCTGTGCAACGCCATTCGCGAGCTCCGCAACTTTGAACAGGCCGGCATGTCGCCCGAGCCGGCCTATGCCGTGAGCTACCGCAACATGGAGCAGTGCCTTCTGGCCGACTGGAAACGCTTCGGCATGGCGGGCGTCTATCCCTTTCCGGAGGATATGCTGCGCGACAGCCAGCGGCTGCACTGCCGCCAGCGGCTGCTGGGCTTCGACCTTATCCGCTCCAATCCCAGGTTCTGCGGCTTCAGCCTGACCAGCATGCTGGACGGTCCGGTGGGTGGCGAGGGAACCTGGAGTTTCTGGCGCGAACCCAAACCCGGCATTGCCGATGTCCTCAGCGACGGCTGGGCGCCCGTGCGCTGGTGCCTCTTTGTGGAACCGTCGCACGTCTACGCTGGCCGGAAGTTCAAGTTGGAGGCGGTCCTGGCCAACGAAGATATCTTGCCGCCGGGCGATTATCCGGTGACCCTGCGGATCACGGGCCAGCCGGGAATCGTGTGGGAGAAGCGGGTGACGGCGCGCATTCCCGCTCCGGCCGACGGCCAGGAAGGCCTACTGGCGGTAAATGTCTATTGCGGCAAGGCAACGCTGGACGTCCCCACTGGCGAGTATGAGTTTGCCGCCTCGATGGAACGCGGCGGCGCCCCGGCCGGCGGCCGGTTGAAGTTTCATGTGACCAGGCAGGAACGGCTGCCCAAGCCCGACTGTGCCGTGACGCTGTTCGGCATGGACAAGCGCATGGAGAGCTGGCTGACCGACCGCGGGGTGCGCTGCCGGCAGTTCGACAGTTCCGCCTCTTCCCGCCGCGAGGTCATCGTCGTAGGAAGGGACAAGAGCATCCAGCAGGATGTCGCCGCCTGGCGGGCGCTGGCCAAACGCATGGCGCGCGGCAGCACGGTCGTCTTCGCCTCGCCCGAGTCGTTCCGCCGCGCCCCCGCGGGCAACCTCGGCACGGCCGAGGTCAGGAGCGACATCCCGTCGGACGCGCTGGCCTATTCCCTGCGGGATTTCTCTGTCGCCAACGTCGCCGCGGAGGAACAAGGCAGCTTCACAGGGGAGTTCTTTGGCAGGTTCTCCGTCGTCCTTGCCGACCTCCCCAGCCGCGGCTACCGCGTCGAGATCGGCATGTGCGAGGGCTCGGGCTGGATGAACGAGCCCGGCATGCGGGTGTTCGATGTGTTCCTCAACGACGAGAAGGTTCTGGCAAATTTCGACATCATCCGCGAAGCGGGCAAGCCCTGCCTGGCGGTCCTGCGCGAGTTCCCCGCCCGCCCCAGGAACGGGAAAATCACGCTCCAATTCGTGAGCCGCGCCGATACCGCGTCCAACTGGGCATCGGTAAGCCGGATCCGGCTCTTCGACGAACAGGGCAACCGGGTCGTCCACCTCGATGCCCGGAGCCACGTGGAGAACGGTGTGGGCTGGCTGCCGCTGGAACAGAAGGCGCCGTTCACCTACTTTGACGACTGGCTCTATCACAAGGAATGCGTGGCCAAGAACCATCCGGTCTTTGACGGCCTGCAGGCCAAAGGCATCATGGACTGGGAGTACTACGGGCCGGTCATCTCCCCTTTCTTGTTCGAAAACCGGACGGAAACGGCGGAGGTCATGGCCGCCGCCTTTGCCGTGGGATACCCA
>CAYSBP010000546.1:0-2157 GCA_964429255.1 uncultured Planctomycetia bacterium | reverse complement strand
CGTCGTCCGCAACCACCAGGCGCGCCTCGACGTGATCGAGGACGCAGAGCAAGCGGGTGTCGGGCTGCACGTAGATGCCGGGCAGCTCGGCAGCGCTCAGCAACAGCGACACCTCGGGCCAGCAGGAGCCGAAGAGGCTGCCGCCGATTTGATCGCGACCTTCCCAATCGCTGAAATTGACCCGCTCGCACATGTACCCCGGCCGCATCGCCGGCGGCCAGCCGACCGGCCGATCGGCGCGCGAAAGGTACTGCGGCAGGTTGTGCGCGGTCTCCTGAATCTGGTCGAGCCAGAGACGGTTGCCGGTGTAGCGGAAGAGCTTGAAGAGCGCGTCGCCCGAGAGCGTGCAGATGCCCGGGGCGCTGTGCTTGTTCTGCACGTTGGCCCAGACCGAGCCCGCGGCGCGCATGTCGAGCCGGCCGAACGGCGACGCCGGCGGAAAGGCATAATCATAGGAGGCGCACCAGGTCAGGCACTGTGCCGCCATGGCCTGGGCGCGGTCCAGCCAGTGCGCGCTGCCAGTGACTTCGTAGAGAACGACGAACGATTCGAGCATGGCGAAAGCCGATTCGCTGTCGGCGCATTTGAGGATCTCGCCGGGCCCGCCGGTGGTGATGCCGGCCCGCACGTCGCGCTCGTCCAACTGCCGGGCGATGGCTTCGGCGACCTCGAGGTATTCCGGCTGGACGAAGTACTGCCCGGCCAGGGCCAGCGCGCCGGGCGCCATGGCGGCGGCGGTCGAACCCCCGACCACCACGTCGCCGGTCTCGCAGTCGAGGTATTGCCCGAGCTGGCCGAAGCGGCGGAAGGTGTCCACGAAGCGGTCGGCCAGGCGCCGCGTGCCGGCCGCCCAGGGCGCGGGCAGCAGCCATTGTGCATCCTGTCCGTGGAGCGCGTGAAAAGCCTTGATCAAGAAATAGAGCCCATCCGCCTGCTTGCGTACCATGTACCAGCGGTCGGCGCCGGGCAGGTCGAAGCCGTCGCCGTAGTGTACGCCGTTCTGGTACATGACATAGAAGAGCCCGCTGGGAAGTTGGGCGCGGGTGAACATCCAGTCGAGGTTGCGCCGGGCGCGCTGCCGGGATTCGGTCTGCCCGGCGAGGAGAAAAGCCACCGGCGTCATGCCGCCACCGACCCAGCCGAGCTGCCAGTCCGCAGACTTGCAGGCCGCCGCGGCGTCGTGCGTGCCCACCCGGTAGTAGCCCTCCTGCTCGTGCCAGTTCTCGCGCTGGTGCTTTTCCTCGGTAATGGCGAAGGCCGCCGAAAACGGCAGTCGGTGCAAGAGACTGACCGGGCCGGTCAGGTCTTTGCGAACAGCGGCGAAGCGGTCGTATAGTGCCTGAACATCGGGGGCGGCAAAACGAAAAAGGCGGAAGCGCAGGATGACGCTATCTCCGGTCTTCCAGTCCGCGCCGCGGTCCCAGGAGGGCGTAGCGGTGTTGACCATGGTGTAGAGCGTGTCGCGCCGCACGCCTGGCGCCTCTATGCGCAGGACAGCGGTCGAGCGGTCGGAACTTTCCCCGACGGTCAGGCCGTGGTTCCCGAGCGCGCTGCCCTGCTCGGTCAACAGGATCACGCCCTCGCCGGCCCGCGGGTTGTGGAAGCAGATGGCGGGCGTGGTCAGGTCGCCGGTCAGGAGTTGGAGGCGCGATGGCGTGCCGTCTTCGTGGTTGAGCCGCGGCACGTCCGTCACCAGGGTGGGCGCGTCGGGGCCGATGTCGGCGGGCTCATGCACCATGGGCGGGTACGCGTAGTGGCGGCACGGGTAACGGTTGCCGTTGTAGGCGGCGGCCGGCAGCATGACGAACACGTCGCGCGACCAGTCCGCCACCGTCCACTCCAGGGCCACCGCCACTTCGCGGGCCGCGCCATCCGCCACGCGGAAAGCGATCCGCCCGTCCAGCGCATCCGGCCGGTCAGGAACCGCAGCCAGGACGGCGGCAATCTCCCAGCGCGCGCCGGCGAAATCGGTGTGGAGAGGCTCGCCGCCGGCAGCCACGAGGGGTTGAACGTTGGAAGAGCGCCGGCAGGCGCCTTCAAACTGCGTGATCCGCATCCCGATCGAGTGATGCAAATCCGCTCCCGCGATCGCCGGTCCTGAGGCCATATCTCTGAACGCGCATTGGCCGGTAGATGATTCGACTTCTTTGTTAGGCA
>CAYSBP010000545.1:0-2158 GCA_964429255.1 uncultured Planctomycetia bacterium | reverse complement strand
CCCCTTGCCCGTCGTCTCCGTGGTCGCCCCGAACAGCATCTGCTTGAGCCTCTGGACCGACACGCTGGTCTGCTCCAGTTCCCGCGTGTGGAACTCCAGCGTCTCCAACGCCCCCTTCAACGTGGCGAACTCCTCTTCGCTCAACGCGGCCTTCGCATGCTCCAGGATCGCCTCCAGGTCCCGCATCGAAAGCTCGATCCTCCGCCGCTGCCCGGCTGCCGTCGCCTTCGGTCTCGATTCCCGCCGGGCCTGGTTCTTCTTGCCTCTGCCCATCGTCAACTCCCAAGCCGCCGGCGAAAATCGCGGCACAGCGGATATCCCAGGATCTCCTTGATCGGACGGTTGGCCTTGTGCGTCAGGTCGTCCTTGCCCCGTCCGGTCGTCCGCCCGAGGACCGTCCAGTTCGCCGCCCGATAGCACGTGCCCTTGTATCGCGTCGGGTCCACGAACGTCTCCAGGAAGACCACGCGATGCCCGTAGAGTCCCTCCCAGTCCGCCGGCAGGATCCGCGCCATCCGCCCCAGGATGTGCGAGGCCAGGTGCGGAACCTCCACCCACGGCAGGATGAGGAATCGCGGGTTGTACGCCAGGAACCGCAGGTTCCGGCGGCGCTGGTCTTGCGACCAGCCGATGAACCGGTCCCGCGGACCCAGGTGCCGCGGCGCCGACGACCAGGCCAGGCACGCCAGCAGCCGGTCACCGGAGCGGACCATGTACTTGAGATGTTCGCCCACCGGCTGGGTGTACCCCAGATAATGGTGCGCCTCGATCAGGCCGTTGAACGCCGGCTCCTCCTGCGTCCGCCGAACCTGCCGAAACGTCAGCGGAAGCAGATCCCGCAGCGCCGAGCGGATCGGCTCGGCCTCCACGGCGACCGGAACGGGCTTGCGACGATGCGCCAGCGGATTGTGAGAGACCTGCCGCCGCGCGGGAAGCGTGATGTGCCCGGACCGGTGCAGCGCCGGCATCAGCCCGCGACAAACCATGTCGCGAAGCGCGCCGTTGGGCTGGACCCACCCCCAGGCCTCGCAGGCCAGAGCCGAAAGCCGCCGACGGCTCGCCTCGGGATTACGCTCGATGAGATCCCGCAGGAAGGCCGCATCGGCGTCCGTCACGTCCCGTCCGCGGTATCTGAGCAGTGTTGCCATGGACCGGAGCGTAGGACAGCGGCGTGCGGAACGCAAGCTCTTTCTGAAGTTTTTTTCATTCGCGCGGATCCACCCGGCGCCACGCCGGAGCGCCCTTGGCCGCCGCAGGATCGCCGCCCGACAGCAGCACCGGAAGCTGGTGCGCCTCCAGCGTTCGCGTCGCGGCCGCCGAACTGCCCGGCCACCAGCGGAACCGCCCCTTCGACAGCCGCTTCTGGCAAAGCCAGAACCCCTGGCCGTCGTAGATGAGAATCTTGACGGCCTTGGCCCTGCGGTTGCGGAACACGAACACCCAGCCGCTGAAGGGGTCCCGGCCGAGCACCTCGCGGCAGACTCTCGCCAGGCCGTCGATCCCCCGGCGGAAGTCAACCGGCTCCACGGCCACCAGGACCCGCATCTGCGGCGTGACCTGGATCATGACCGGCCCTCCCGGAACACGCCAAGCAGCGCGCCGACATCGGGCAGGTTCCCGCCCTGAAGATGGATCCGCATCTTCGCGCCGCTTGCATCCTCGACCTCGATCATGCACTCGGGCCGGGCTGCAGGCATCCCGCCGGGCAGGATCTCCACGAACTCAGCCGTGTGCCGGCCGGATCGAGCCGCGGCGGGCAGACGCTTCTTGAGCGAGTAGTAGTCCAGCCGCAGGGCCTTGGCGGTCCGATTGATTCCGTACGCACACGCAAGTTCCGCGGCCTGGCGCCAGAGTTCCTCTGGAATCCGTGCACGAGGGCGGCGCCGCCGGCGCCATCGCTCGATCTTCCGCTGCGCCCGGGAAAGCGCTGCCGCCATGTCCGAGTCTACCGAGTCGCCCATCAGCCGTTCTCCTTGCAGAAGGTCCGGCCGGTCTCGACCGCCCGACCCGGCGTCGGGCGGCCCTTGCCGGCCACGGCTGACGATAACGCAGGCGCGAACTCACGTCAGACAGGCTTGCCGAAAAGACACGTAGCATCCACAACTGATTTCTGAATAAGAGCTTGGAAGGCGGCCTCGTCTGATAAACGACCGCACCC
>CAYSBP010000544.1:298-2166 GCA_964429255.1 uncultured Planctomycetia bacterium | reverse complement strand
GCCATTTAGGCGACAGTTCCACGGTCATTTTGTCAGGTCGCACATCACGCGGGGAAAGCAGCACTTTGGAGTGGCGAGGAACATCCGCGCGGGTCAAGGCCCGCGGCTCAGGGGCGAGGCGTAACGTCTCGGAGTTTTCCAGCTCGACGCACAAGGAGATAAGGTGCGCTCAGAGTTTGGGAATTTTTCTTGGCAGCCATGATATAGTGCGTGCATGAGCACTTCCACATTGTTACCCGGTATGGATACAGAACAGATTGAGCTTGCGATGGCCCCTGAGGCGACGGGCGTCGAGGGTTCTCCGCGTTTGCGGCGTGCCGATCGCGAGCAGGTTCTGCTGGAGCCGTGTGAACTTGACCGTCTGGTTTCGGAAGACCATGAGGTGCGAACGGTCTGGGCGGTGGTCGAGCGGATGGACCTGTCGGCGTTCTACGACGAGATTCAGGCGCGCGGGAGTTCGCCGGGGCGTTCGGCGACCGATCCGAGGATTCTAATCGCGTTGTGGCTTTACGCGACCAAGAACGGCGTGGGCAGCGGGCGCGAGTTGGATCGCCTGTGCCGGGAACACGCTGCGTACCGCTGGCTGCGAGGCGGTGTGGCGCTCAACTATCACACGTTGAACGATTTCCGCGTGGCTCACGGGGACAAGCTGGACCAACTGTTCACGGATGTTCTGAGTTGCCTGGTGCATCAAGGGATCGTGAAAGTGAATCGCATCGCTCAGGATGGGACACGTGTGCATGCCAGCGCGGGATCGTCGAGTTTTCGGCGACGCGAGACATTGGAGACTCTGCGAGAGAAGATGCGTGAGCATGTGGGGGCGGTGCGGAAGCAGCTCGACGATCCGGCGTGTGACGGGTCCAAGCAGCAGCGTGCCGCCCGAGTGCGTGCAACTCGTGAGCGCCAGGAGCGTGTCGATGAGGCCTTGAAAGAGATGGCCAAGCTGGAGGAAGCGAAGGCGAAGCAGAAGGCCAAGCCATCGAAGAAGTCGCCTCCGCGTGCGTCGACCACGGACCCGGAGGCTCGCACGATGAAGATGCCGGGGGGCGGTTACGGTCCGGGCTACAACATGCAGTTTGCAGGCGATGTGGATAGTCGCGCGATCGTGGGCGTGGACGTGACGAACGCCGGTTCCGACGTTCATGAAAGCGAGCCGATGCGGCATCAGGTAGAAGAGCGGACCGGCAAGACGGTGAACGAGCATTTGATAGACGGAGGTTATGTCGGCTTGGACAGCATCGAACGTGCTGCCAGCGATGGAGTTACCGTTTACGCTCCGGTGCCCAAGCCGAAAAAGAAGGATCAGGATGCCTACGCTCCGCGTCCAGGAGATGGGCCGGGTGTAGCAGCCTGGCGTCGGCGCATGGCGACCGACGAAGCGAAGACGATCTATCGACAACGTTGTTCGACAGCTGAAACGATCAATGGTGACTTGAAAGCGTGGCGCGGGATGAGATATCTCCGCGTCCGAGGCTTGGCGAAAGCGAGGTGCATCGCGCTGTGGTGCGCGCTGACGTATAACATCCTGCATTTTGCAGGCGCGTTGACCGGGTAAAGGGGCTGCTCATGCGGGATCGTTCACAAAAACGGTCACCAAACGGCAGATCGAAGCCCGAAGAAGGACGCAAGATCACGACGAACGGCTGACCGGAACAAATGGGTGCCGGATGGTCCCAACAAAGGTCAGCTTGGTCGGCGATGGGGGAGTGCGTCGAAACCAAAAGATTCTCAAACTCACAGCGGACCCTACGAAATTGTGCCCAGTCATCCCGCTTACGCAACGGCTACTGGCGGGCCGGCGAGGGTTTCGAAGTTGTCGAGGACTGAGCGGTCGCCGCTTTGGATTAGTTCGATGTTTCGCCGGACGG
>CAYSBP010000544.1:0-288 GCA_964429255.1 uncultured Planctomycetia bacterium | reverse complement strand
GATGGCCTGCTTGAGCAGCAAGTGGCCGACGATAACGAAAATGGCGGCATCGACCAGCTTCCTGCCATAGAGGTCCATGTACTCAGGACCGTGCTCCTTGACCGTCGCGATGCCCCGCAGCACTAACTGCTTACCGCCGAGCAACATGCCCTTAAGCTCGTGGAGCTTGCCGTCGAGGTATTCTTGGTTCTCAAGTTTAGTGACGAACTTCTCGAACGTACCGGAACACACGCCGCGCACAGCGGCCACGATCTGCATCTGACTCGTGCCCTCGTAGATCGAGGTGAT
>CAYSBP010000543.1:0-2180 GCA_964429255.1 uncultured Planctomycetia bacterium | reverse complement strand
GACGACGATGACGAAGATTTCGACGAAGACGAGAAAGAAGAGGATGAGAGTGGGTCTGGCGGGCGTCGCAAGCGGATGGCGACAGGTGCAGCGGTGAGCAAGAAGGCGACCGAGGAGGGGCGTCCGCCTCCGGAAGCGGGCGTGGAAGCTGCCGTTGTGGCTGGCGCCGTGGCGGGCGCGAAGGACGCTACCGTCAAAATGAAGCCGGTGGCATCCTCCTCGTCTGCCAAGGGGGCGGCCGGTCTTACGGGTTCGAAACGCAACGAACTAGCTGGGACCCGGCGTTACCAGAAGAGCAGATCCGACAAACTCAAGATGGCCATGGTCGGTGGTTGTTTTCTGTTGGCGATCGCCTGTCTCGTGGTCGGATGGATTGTCATTCAACAACGCTTTCAGGGACCACCGAAGCCGACCGAGGACCGGCTGGAGTTCAACCTCGGGGACCGGCTCAACCGGCAGATCGCTCATGGTAACAAGAGTTCCGACGAAGGAAAGGCTGCGTTGGAGAAGGAAGACTACGTTACGGCCGGCGCCAAACTTGCCGAGGCGGTCAAAGTGTGGGAATCCGTCGTCGAGCAGATTTCGAAACTGCGCAGCAAGGCCGAGTATTCGGGCGACGACTTCTTGGGTTACGAGGCCAAGGCGGCACAGGTCAATCAGAAGATCCACGACGCGCGTCAGATGCTGGCGGTCTTTGAATTCAGGGCCATTCGGAAACGCGTGGAGCAGGAGGAACTCAAGAACCCGTCGCCTACCACGAAGCCTGAGGCCACCCCTGCCGGTGACGGCGCGCGCTACGACCCGGATTACGAGGAGCAGGTGAAGCGGGCGAAGATGAAGGCAGAACTCAGAAAGAAGGAAGCGGAAGAGAAAGTGGCGAAGGAGAAGGCTTTAGCCGACGGCGCCGCGGAAGAACCCAGGAAGGAGACGCCGGCGACTCCGGATGCGCCCGCGGTGAAGACCGAGGAACAGAAGGAAGAGCCCAAGGTCGAAGAGCCCGCGCCCCAACCTGCCCAGAAGGATCCCAAGGGCGAACTCAAGGTCGACGAATTCCAACCTTAGTCCGGGTTAGCTCTTGGCCTCGAATGCGCGTTGCGCGGCATCGCGGATCTCGATGTCGTGGTCTTCCAGGCACCGTTGTAGCGCCTCGCGGACGGCGGCATTGTTGGACCTCGATGCTGCGCGGAGCGCGTTCAGGCGCAAGCCCTTCCAGCCTGCGCGCCGGAGCGCGCTGGCCCGGAAGAGACGGTCGTACTCGTCCTGCCGCAAAAGGATGGTCTGGGCCAGGTCCAAGCCGTGCCACGCGGCGGTCGCCAACTCGGGATCACCCGCGCTCGACCGCTGCGGATCGTTGAACGGACAGACGCTCTGACAGATGTCGCAACCGGCGATCCAGTCGTGCAGCGGTACGGCATCGGCCTCAGGTTCTTCGCCTTTCATCTCCAGCGTCCAGGTGGAGATGCAGCGCGCGGCATCGAGTTCGCGCGGACCACGTAGTGCACCGGTCGGGCAGGCGTCCAGGCAGCGGCGGCAGGTTCCGCAATGGTCGGGTACCGCGGCATCCGCCTCCACCTCGGCATCCAGTACGATCTCGCCCAGCAGAAAACAGGATCCGTACTGCGGATGGATCAGGCAGTTGTTCTTGCCGATCCAGCCCAGTCCGGCCGCGGCCGCCCAGGCGCGTTCCAGGACTGGGCCGGTGTCCACGTACCAGTGCGATTCTCCGCAGTGTCCCTCCGCGTGCAGGGCACGCGCCAAGAATTTCAATCGTTTCTCGAAGACCAGATGGTAGTCGCGGCCTCGCGCATAGCCGGCCACGCGGCTGAGCAGATCGTCGCCCCTGTAAGGCGGGAGCCCCCGCCCGTCCGATCGGCCTTCTGTCGTTGGCCCATCGTAAAATGCGCCGACGCACAGCACGCTTCGAGCCCACGGGTACCGTGCATGAAGATTGGCCCGTTGCGCGGCGGTGTTGGCCATGTACTCCAGCGGGCCATGCCGTCCGCGCGCGATCCAGTCCAGGAAGAAGTCCGCGCCAGGGGCCTTGCCGTCCGTGGGAACGCCTGCGATGCCCGCCAATGCGAACCCTTGTTCGCGGGCCATTTCCTTGATGCGTTCGCGTCGTTCCATGCGGCGAAGTATCCCGCGGCGCGCGCGCGTCGCCACTTCCTTTGCCTCTTCGC
>CAYSBP010000542.1:0-2186 GCA_964429255.1 uncultured Planctomycetia bacterium | reverse complement strand
TCATGTCCACCCTGCCGATCCTGGTGGCGGATCTCTACGGCCGGGAGTCCTTTGCCTCGGTCTCCAGATTTATGAGCCTGTTCATCATCCTGGAGGTCGGAGGGTACCTGCTCATGGGGCAGAGCTTCGACAAGACCGGATCGTATGATAAGGCCTACGCCGTCTTCGTGCTCCTGGATCTGGTCGCGGCTGGCCTTGTTTTCTCCGCATCACGCCCGTCTCCCCCGACGTAGGGTCTTGACGGGGAGATCGGTGGCTGTCCCCGCCTCGGACGCCGCCCGCGGGCCATCCTCTCTGCTTATAAAATCATTGACATGCTCATGACGCATCGTATGATATATCATCTGACCGATTGCTTGATGTCAATTGAAGCAATCAGGTCCAGTCGGATCTGAAAGGAGATGAGCATTGAATGGGCAGGCAGATATCCCTCATTTGGTCCGCGAGCTTCGGGAGCGAACGGGCCTCACACAGGAAAAATTCGCGGCCAGGCTCGGCGTGACCTACCCGACCATCAACCGTTGGGAGAACGGCCGAGCCAAACCCTCGCCTCTGGCGCTGAAACAGATCGAGGACTTGCTCCGCGGCTTGGGCGAAAAGGGCCGGGACCTGCTCGAAGCGTTTCTTGGCGAGGTGGCGTAGGCATGGCGCAACTTGAACATATCGAAGCCATCGAGAAACGCCTCTGGAACGCGGCGGATACGCTGCGGGCGAACTCGAACTATGCGAGCAACGAGTATTTCCTGCCGGTGATGGGCCTGATCTTCCTGCGGCACGCATACAGCAGATTCCTTGGAGTCAAGGACGCAATCGAAGCCAACCTGCCCAAACGCGGAGGCAAGAGGCGGGCACTGACCAAAGAGGACTTCTCCCAGAAGAGTGCTATCTTCCTCCGGCCCAAGGCTCAGTTCGACGCACTTGTCGCCCTCACCGACAGCGACGACCGCGCCAAGGCCATCATCGAGGCAATGGAGTCCATCGAACGTGATTACGACAACCTGCGCGGCGTCCTGCCCAAGAGCGAATACCAGGAACTGGACGACAGCGTCCTCGGCCAACTCCTTCGTACGCTCAATCCGGACGAACTCAAGCACGTCTCCGGCGACGTGTTCGGTCGCATATACGAGTACTTTCTGACGCAGTTTGCCGACCAGAAAGCCCACGACGGTGGGGAGTTTTTCACGCCCGTCTCGCTGGTCTCGCTGATTGCCAACGTGCTGGAACCCGAAGGCGGCACGGTGCTCGACCCGGCCTGCGGTTCGGGCGGCATGTTCGTACAGAGCGCGCGTTTCGTCGAGGGGCAGCACGAAAGCCCTGCCGAGAAGCTCACCTTCCGGGGTCTGGAGAAGAACGCCGCCACGATTCGCCTGGCCAAGATGAACCTGGCCGTCCACGGCCTGGAAGGCGACATCAAGAAGGCCATCACCTATTACGAAGACCCCCACGAACTGCTCGGGAAGGCAGACGTCGTGATGGCCAATCCCCCATTCAATGTTGATGAAATCGACGCCGATAAGGTCAAGAACGACCCGCGTCTGCCTTTCGGCCTGCCCGGCGTGAACAAAAAGGGCAAGGTCTCCAACGGCAACTACATCTGGATCAGTTACTTCTACAGCTACCTCGGTGAAGCCGGACGGGCGGGCTTCGTCATGTCGTCCCAGGCTTCCAGCGCGGGTCGCGATGAGGCCAAGGTTCGGCAGAAGCTCATCGAAACCGGCGACGTGGACCTCATGATCGCCATCCGGTCGAATTTCTTCTACACCCGCACCGTACCGTGCGAGCTTTGGTTCCTCAACCGTGCCAAGCCCAGAGCCTATCGCGACAAGGTGCTCATGATCGATGGGCGGAACATCTACCGCAAGCTCACTCGCAAGATTTACGACTTCAGCCCGGAGCAGGCGGCACGGTTGCTATACAAGGAGTGGTTCATCCACCTCCGCTTCCCCGGCCACGAGCATGTCAAGATAAAGGATGGTGTGCCTGAGGGGTGGGAGAAGAAGATTGCAGACGTTTGTGAGACTGTCGGAGGGGGGACACCTTCAACCAAGGTATCTGAATATTGGGATGGTGAGATTACATGGGTCGTTCCATCGGACATTACCCAAAATAATTGCTTGGTGTTACTTGATTCTGAACGCAAGATCACGGAAAAAGGGCTCAGAGAGTCGTCCGCGAAGATGGTCCCC
>CAYSBP010000541.1:0-2189 GCA_964429255.1 uncultured Planctomycetia bacterium | reverse complement strand
GGAGAAGATCGTTTGGCTGTGGGCAGGATTCGAGGACGGGAGGACTCCTGCCGGAATGGGCGTGTCCGCTGGGTGCGCTGCTATCCATTCACAGCTCTCCGCCGCCCTCTTTCTCCCATTGCTCCTGTAACGCCAGCCAGCGCTCCTCGATGCCGGCCAGCTTTTCCGAAAGCGCGATGTGCTCCAACTTCCGCGCCTCCAATTCCTGCGAATCCCCGATCGCGTGCAGCTTCTCCTCCAGTTCCTTCCTCAGCCCCTCGTACTTGGTCATCTGTCGCTGGACGGATTGCAGTTGTCCACGTAACTCGAAAAGCCTCCGGTTGCGCGCCTTGCGATCGGCTTTAGCCTGCTCAGTCTCCGGCTCCGCCACCGCAACCACCTTCGCTGGCGTCGCCGACCGCGCGCCTTCGTCGATCTCCTTGCGCACGCGATAGAGGTAGTCGTTGTAGCTGCCCAGGTGGTTCGTAACGCTGCCGTCGCGCACCTCGATCACGCCGCTGGCCATCTCCTCCAGAAACGTGCGGTCGTGACTGGTGAAGATCACCGTGCCCCGGTAGCGGTTCAGCGCCTCGGAAAGCGCCTCGACCGTCTCGACATCCAGATGGTTGCCCGGTTCGTCGAGGACCAGCACGGTGAACCGGCCCAACAGCAATCCGGCCAGGCACAGCCGCGCGCGCTCGCCGCCGCTCAGGACCGAAATCGGCTTATCCACGTCGTCGCCTCGGAAGAGGAAACTGCCCGCCATATCGAGGATCGTCTGCAACGTGCAGTCCGGCGCGGAGGCCGTCGTCAGGTACTCCTTTACCGTGTACTGCTCGGGCATGCTCGTGTAGACGTGTTGCGCGTAGATGCCGAGGTCGCAGCCGAAGCTCCATTTCAGCTCGCCGCTCAGCGGCTCCAGTGAGCCGCTGACCGTGCGCAGGAAGGTCGTCTTGCCCTGGCCGTTGTCGCCCACCACCGCAATGCGGCTGCCGTGCTGCACTTCGGCCTGGATACCGCTGGCCACGACGCGTTCGCCATAGCCGATGCGCAGGTCCATGCAGCGCAAGGCGGGCCCCGAACGCGCCTCGACCCGCGGAACCTTCATCCGAACGGTTTTCTCGGCGTTCTCGATGACCTTCAGTTCCAGCCGTTCGAGTTGCTTGGCCTTGGCCTTCGCCTGCGTGGCCGTGTTCGGGTGGCCGCGCTTCTTGGCGATAAAGGTTTCGAGCTGCTGGCGCTTGGCCAGCGTGATCGCGTTCGTCCGCTCGTCGTGTTCACGCTGCTGCCGCTCGAAGGCGAGGAACGAATCGACCTTGCCCGAGTAGAGGGTCAGCTTGCCGCGCGACAGGCTCATCGTCTGGTCGCAGGTGTCGTTGAGGAAGGTCCGGTCGTGGGAGATGATGACGCAGCCGCCTTCGAAGTTTTTCAGGAAATCTTCCAGCAGCATCTGCGTGCGCAGGTCGAGGAAGTTGGTGGGTTCGTCCAGCAGCAGCAGGTTCGGGTTATGCAGCAGCAGTGCGGCCAGTTTCACGCGCGTCTGCCAACCACCGGAGAGCTGGCGCACCGGGCCTTCCAGCCGCGGGCTCTTGATCTCGAACTGTCCGGCGACTTCGCCGCAGCGCCATTCTTCCTGACCCGTGTCACGGATCAGGAACTGGATGACCGTTTCGCCTTCCAGAAACGGGTCGTGCTGCCGCAGGTAACCCAGGCGCAGCTTGGGGTGGTAGGTAACCTGGCCTTTGTCCAATTCCTCATCGCCGAGCAGCACGCGCATGAGCGTGGACTTGCCGCATCCGTTCCGTCCGATGAAGCCGACCTTATGGTCGTCGGTGATGTCGACCGTGACGCCGTCGAGGAGCGTCTGGAGGCCGTAGCGCTTGTGTGCGTCTTCGATCTTGATGAGCGTAGCCATGGGTGGTGTGGTTCGTCTGTCCGGAGAGAAATGAGTGGAGGCCAACGGGCCAACAGTCGCGGGAGCATAGCCGGAAAGCCTGCGTCGGCAAAAGGAGAATGGACGGGCCGCCTTTCCCGCGCCGCGTGGCCCCCGTCGTTTTATCAATGGGCTCCCAGGCGCACCATCGGGCGGATCGATACCGATTCCGATACCGACCCCGACAGCGATGCGCGGAGGGCGAACTGAAAGACCCTGGCGACCCCCGCGACCCGCTTGACCGGCGGAATCCCCTGTCCTAACCTGAGGTGTCCTT
>CAYSBP010000540.1:0-2195 GCA_964429255.1 uncultured Planctomycetia bacterium | reverse complement strand
GTCAGGCGTTCCAGCCTGACCCGCGTCCGGACGACCCGCCTTACCGGAGTGGGCCATCCGACCGTCGACAGCCCATCGCGCTTCGAGTCCGCCTGAAAGGGCGAGCTGCGTGGCGCAGGCCTCCGGCTTGCGGCCATGCAAGGCCTCCCCATCCGGAGGACGGGCACGGAAGACGCCTACTCTTCCCGCTCCGTATTGATCAGGTATTTCGCCGCGACGCCGTTGAGCGAGGTCTTGGACGGTTGGCCCTTTGCGATCGCGCGCAGCGCTTCGAGATCTGCGGTCCACACGACATCGCCGGGCGCAAACAGACAGACGCTTTCCGCCGCGTAATTCAGCGAAAGCTTGCCGTTCTTCACGTAGTAGTGCTCCTCGCAGCGCTCGGTCGGATACTGCTGCATATAAGGCATGATGTCGGTCGGCTTGAACCACAGTTTGATCTCGCGCTCGGCGTCGCCCAGGTTGGCTGAAGCGTGGATCAGGTTGTCGATGCGCTCACGGACCAGGTTGCCTTGCGCGTCCTTGACCATGATCAGCGTGCCCAGTGCGCGAATAGTACTCGGCGCCTTCTCCCGGGCTTCATGCGGATCGGTGGGGCCACAGATGGCTCGGATCTTTTTGATTGCGTTCTCACCGTTGTAAGCGATGGCAATCACACGGCGTTTCTGTGGCGTGTCCGCGTAGTGCTTTTTCCCCATGATGTAGTCGAGCAGTCCGGGGTAGAATGGCTTTCCGTTGTGTTCGGCGTAATGTTCCGCGGCCAGCATGCGGCTCACGTGGACGACCTTCAGGCCGGCGAAACGGAGGCCTGTATGGCTTTCCGAAAGCTGCGTCAGAACGTAGCCGGTCAGCGAGAGTTTCAGCGCGTCGGGTTTGATGAGCACCAACGTCTGTTCGACGGACGTATTCTCCACGTGGGCCTCCTTGGCTTCAGCGCTTGAGGTTTCGGTTCAACCACCAGCCGGATGTTCGAGCGGCGGAAATACATTCTATAGAGCCGATTTCACAGGAAACAATAGGAGAATGGGGTGTATAGGAGAAGGGAGCGGGCGACCGGCGTTATCGGTCATGCGGCGCGCCTGGATTGACGGACGGGGCGGTAAGGACGGGGTGAAGCCCAGGGGTTCGCACGAAGTACTTGAATCCACCCATCGAGCCGCTATCCTCTGCGGCTCGTTTCGGGCACGTCCCGTGGCCCTCGTGTGTGGCCGTCCGGACCGCTGCCCCGGGTTGAGTCGCTGGCGAAATACGCCTCACGGCGTGGCCAGCGTTCGAGTGATGGAGCGTGTCAGCATGTCTAAACCAAACGGAATTCTGGGCCGCAAAATCGGCATGACGCAGGTGTTTGACGAGAAGGGCAACCGCGTCGGCGTGACGGTGATCGAAGCCGGCCCGTGCGCAGTGCTGCAGGTCAAGACAAAGGAGACGGATGGCTACGACGCGCTCCAACTCGGTTTCGCCGACCGACGCGAGAAGAATGCCAGCAAGCCGTTAGTGGGTCATTTTGTGAAAGCCAACACGGCGCCCAAGCGCTACATCCGCGAAATCCGCCTGGACGGCCCCGCCGAACTGAAGATGGGCGACAGCGTCACCGTGACCGCGCTTGACGGCGTGAAGAAGGTGGACGTCAGCGGCCTGACCAAGGGCAAGGGTTTCGCCGGCGTCATGAAGCGCTGGAACTTCCATGGGTTTGGTGCCAGCCACGGTTGTTCGAAGCGCCACCGAGCTCCCGGCGCCCTGGGCCGCAATCAGTCGATCAACAAGGGCGTGCCGAAGGGCAAGCGCATGGCCGGCCATCTCGGTCAGGAACTGGTTACGATCCAGGGTTTGGGCCTCGTCAAGATTGACACCGAACATCATCTGCTGCTGGTAGAAGGCGCGGTGCCCGGTGCGAATGGCGATTTCCTGATCGTCCGAAAGTCCATCCAGGAGAAGGTGCGTGAGGACAAAGCCAAGAAGAAAGTGGGCTGATCGTCCAAGGCGTTTGTCGGGGTTCTGACAGCGACGCGGCGCGGGGAGACCCGGCGCCGCGTCGTTTTTTATGATGGACTTTCTGTTCTATGGGACCTGTGTGGATGCGGCGGGGTGGCACAGGCCACTCGCTGGGCGGCGTGGGCGTACCCTCGAACTGGAGGCTGTCGACCACTAGCCCGGATTATTCATGGGCCCCTCCCCATGAATAATCCTCTTCGACT
>CAYSBP010000539.1:0-2197 GCA_964429255.1 uncultured Planctomycetia bacterium | reverse complement strand
GCGCAAGAAGGACTACATCTACCAGGCGGCCATGCTGGACCCGCACACGGCGGCCGAGCTGACGCTCGATGAGATCAAGTCGATGTGCGACGATCTGATCAAGGCGCACGGGAAATATCTGCCGGCGTACAAATAACGCAATCCTCCGGATTGCGACCGCACAGCCGAGAGGCCTGCGTCACATGACGCAGGGGGGGCACGCATGAAGGCCGAGCATATCACCGGTGCGATGCTGAACCGCGCCATTGACCTTTACCTGCGGCATGCCTACCGCGGCGGTTCACGCGAACGGCCGCTCTTCGACGACCAGGCCACCGTGCCCCAGATCCTGACGCGTCAACCGGACCTCTTCGAGGACCTCAGCGGCCCGCTGGCCAGGGCGGAGCGCGCTGGCGCGCTGCAGGCGCCCCGCGTTTTTGCACTGCGTCTCGGCAACGTCTCGTATCCGCACATGAAGCTGGCCTTGGTCGAGGCCTATTTCCCCAACGAGTTTGTTTTTGCGGTCGATCGTCACGACACGTTCCACTTCGACCCGAATGTTCCCGGCCACCGGGCATGGTGCGAGTTGAAGGAGATCAACCGGCTGCTGAAGGAGGCGATCGAAGGCGCCTGGTACAAGGAGGGCCTGCCGACGTTGCGCGGTCTGCGTGAACAGCGGTTCAAGGACAACGAGCTTGCGGGGAACCTGCGTTCATCCGGGCATGCGCTGCTGGTCCTGGACGACGACCAGGCCCGCGCCGAGATCACGCGCGATCTGCTGACGCGCGTCGGCTACCGGACCGTTCTGGGGCCGGCAGGACCGAAACCGATCGCCTCGGAAACGGTGGTGCTCCGGGCGCGCCGCCGCGCGCGCGGACAGAGCCTTCGGCTGCCGCCCTCCGCCGTTCACGGCAGCGAGGATGTTCGCGGCCTGCGGGACCTGATCGTGCGCGAAGCCGTCGTGCTGATCGTCCTCGACGTCTCCTACCGCACCGGCCAGGGTCCGTGCGTGGCCAACGCACTCCACCTGGACCCGCGCAGCCAGGACATCCCGATCCTCGGAATCTACTCTCGACGTGACTTCGGACCCGACCCGGATTTGTTCGACGCCTCGCTGCGACGTCCGTATCGCACGGAGGCGCTGTTGGAGGTCGTCAAGAGCGCGCTCACCATGCACGGCGCCAGCGGCTCGGGGCTGCACCAGCCCATCCGGGACTGACCTCTGGGCTTTGCAATGCGCCCGCCCTTCACGGCGTCCGAGTCGGAATCGGAACCTGGCGCAGCAGCGCAAGATCCTGCTTCCCGGTGACGGAGAGGGCGGTCTGTCAGGCCGCCTTGACAGACACGACGTCGGTGACTACTGACCCCTGCCGCAATCGTTCAGTTCCATCGTGATCTGGGTCTTCATCTCGTTGCCGCCCGCATTCATGGACATATCGCCCTCGGACTTCACCAGGCCGCTGAGTGGAACATCGGCGCACGTCCACGACTTGGAGGTACCACTGATATCCATGCCCTCGCTTTTCATGGAGATCTTGACTTCCGACCATTGGCAATCATAGGGCTTTCCCGCTACGGTGACGCTCTCCTTGCCATCCGCGATCTTTTCGATCTTTGCATCCATCTCCTTCGGCATTCCGGCGGTGTTCGGGTCGTAGGGCTGGTCGAGGGGGATCTTGACCTCGTTGGACACCTTATTTCCATTGACGTCCACCTCGATGAGCAGCGTCACTTCTTTCTCGTCCTTGGCCTTGACCGTCTGTTTCATGGTTGTCGACTGTTTCATGTTCATGGCCACCATGTTCGCGGTCTGGGTGTAGCTGACCCAGTCGCCCACCTTGGCCTTCTTGTAGGGGTTCTCGACGTCGGCCGCACCACACCATCCGCCGGCCACAAAGGCGACCATCGCCAACACTGAAATCGTGCACTTCATCTCATTATCTCCTTTTTCCTCTGGTTTGGACCCTTTAAGCCGCGAGAACTATACCGGTGGACGCCCCCCACGCCTAATGCCGAATGGCCGGGTATCGGTGCGGGGGTGTGTGACCAGACCGGCGGGAGCAGTTTCCCCCTCATTCGAATACGATCCACATCTTTCGACTCCCCCTTTCCCGTGGCAAAGAGGGGGAGGGGACCAAAAGCCGCGCTCCCCCTTTCCTCGCAGGAAAGGGGGTTGGGGGGCATAAGCGCTAACCTAAGGTGGCGTGGTCTAGTCGGG
>CAYSBP010000538.1:0-2199 GCA_964429255.1 uncultured Planctomycetia bacterium | reverse complement strand
TATGGATGATGAAAGAACATGTAAAGAATAACAAAGACGCCGCTCATGTCGAGGTCCGGCCTTCCCGGATCCGGCAGCTTCCCGACGATGTCAAGTCGAGGATTGCGGCGGGCGAGGTGGTCGAGCGGCCGGCGAGTGTCATCAAGGAGCTCGTTGAGAATTCGCTCGATGCCGGTGCGCGTTCCATCCACGTTGAGCTGGCAGGTGGTGGTCGCGAGCTGATCCGGATCACCGACGACGGTATCGGCCTGGATGCCGAAGACCTGGCGATGGCAGTCCGCCGGCACACGACTTCCAAGCTGACTACGGCCGACGAATTGTACGAGCTGGCCACGTTTGGTTTTCGCGGGGAAGCGCTGCCGGCCATCGCGTCGGTTTCGCGCTTGAAGATCACTTCGCGTCCGCGACCTGGGGACGAGGCTTGGCAGATCAACGTGACGGGCAGTGCCGAAAGCCTGGTCCGCCCGGCCTCGGGCGCCTTCGGCACCACGGTCGAAGTGCGCGATCTCTTCTACAATCTTCCCGCGCGGTTGAAGTTTCTCAAGAATCCCGGTGCCGAAGCGAGTGCTTGCACGGAGATGCTGGTGCGGCTGTCTCTGGTCCGGCCGGACGTGGCGTTTACGCTGGTGCAGGATGGGCAGGAAGTGTTTGCTTGTCCGGCGATTTCGGCTTCCGGGAACGGGTCTGGACCGGTGGTGTCCTTCGCGCAGCGCGCCCGGGACGTGCTCGGGAGCGTGGCCACGGAGGGTTTGGTCGAGATTGACTATCGTTACGTGCCGGCTGGAAAGGACGCTCCGCCGCAGACCGAACCGGGAAACTGGCCCCGCCTGTCCGGCGCTGCCGACTATCGCCTCCTTGGACTGCTCTCGTCTCCCGCGCACACGCGTCCCAACCGTTCGCAGATCCATCTCGCCGTCAATGGCCGCTCCGTCCGCGACCGCACGTTTGCGCAGGCCATCGTGGAAGCTTACCGGCAGTGGTTGCCGGCGCGCCGCTTTCCCGCTGCGGTGCTCTTTCTGGAACTTCCCGGGACCGACGTGGACATCAACGTTCACCCGAGCAAGGCCGAAGTCCGGTTTCGCTACCCTTCCCGCGTCTTCTCGCTGGTTCACCATGCGGTCCGGTCGCTTTTCGCGCCCGCCCAGGTTCCGGCGCAACCGGCCATCGAGAACCTTGCGTCGGCTGCTCCTGCCGTCCACGTGCCAGTCCAGCAGACCTTTGATTTGTGGCAGGGCGCGCGCACGGTCGAGACGCAGCCGTTGATGCCTGCGGAAGAGTCTGGCGTCCCGTCAGCGTTGAGAACAGCCGAAGAGAAAGGTGTGTATCTAGCCCCGCCTGCTCCGTTGCCTGCCCGCGAGCCTTTTCGGTGCGCAGAGAAGACCACCGCTTTGCCTCGCACGGCTCCGGAGCCCGGCGGGTCGATACCGCCGTTCCGGATTCTGGGGCAGGCCGGTGGCAGTTACATTGTTTACGAGGACGATGAAGGCCTCAAGATTCTCGATCAGCACGCAGCCCACGAACGGGTGCTCTTTGAGCAGCTCGTCGAACGTGCCCGCACCGGCGCGCGTGCCGATGCGCAGCGACTGTTGCTGCCCGAGAGCGTCGAACTGACGCCGCCACAAGCCGCTGCGCTTTCGGACGAAGGCGTTCGGGCCACCATCGAGGAACTCGGGTTTGAGATTTCCGATTTCGGTCCGCGTGCGGTGCTGGTGCAGGCCGTCCCGGTGGTCTTGAAGAGCCAGAAGGCACCGGAGTACATCGGCGAGATCCTGGAAGGCCTGGTTGGGGACCTTGAAAGCGGACGCACGCCGACCCGCGCCACGTTGCGCGAGAAGGCGGCTTACGTGCTCTCCTGCAAGGGCGCCATCAAGGCCGGCGAGGCGCTCAATCTGGCCCAGATGAACGCGCTGCTGATCGAGTTCTTCCGCCGTGTTGCCCGCCGCGGCGGTACCTGCCCGCACGGACGTCCGGTCGCCATCGAGTTCAGCTGGGAGGAACTCGAGCGCAAGGTCGGGCGGTAGTTCCAATCGTTGTCGTAACCCTCGTCGTAATCGTCGTCGGCTGTTTGCAGGGCGGCTGTTGGCTACTGGCTGTCAGCTACTGGCTCTTAGCCACTGGTCACTGACACTTGGCGTGCGTCCGCACACGGAATTGGGTCAATTTTTTTGAGTCACAACTGATTTTGGTAGAATGCGTTAG
>CAYSBP010000537.1:0-2200 GCA_964429255.1 uncultured Planctomycetia bacterium | reverse complement strand
CTCATCAATGGTCTGGCACCGGCCGTCGTGGAGCCAACAGGCGCCCCTATCGGTGGCGAACCACATGGTATCGCCCGATCCCAGGGCCATGTCGTGCACCACGGCCCGGTCGAGACCGAGGTCGGCGCCCGCCCGGACGAAGGTATCGCCGATTTTGCGAAAGAGCCCCGAATGGGCCAAGACCCAAACGGTCCCGTCGGCGGATTGCACGATTGCGCAACGGGCCACAGGGGATCTGTCCTCGACATCGGCGCGAACCGAGGACAATTCGTCCGTACCATTCGCAAGATACTGCGTAACCCTTCACAGTTTCTCTCTTTCCTGAAGACGGCGGGGTGAATGTCCGATAATGAGGGCATGCCCGACGTTCAGGAAATGTCCAAAGCCGAGTTGATCTCCGTGATTGTCGAGTTGCGCGCGGAGAACGCCGCTTTGAAGCAGCGTCTCGCCAAGCTGGAAAAGGATTCCTCCAACTCCCACAAGCCTCCGTCCTCCGACATCGTCAAACCGTCCAAGGCGCCGAAAGGCCGTTCGGGCCAGAAGCGCAGGATCGGCGGACAGCCCGGCCATCCCAAGCACGAGCGCACCCCCTTTACGCCCGACGAACTCGACGCCGCATGGGATTACGTCCTCGACCGTTGCCCGGACTGCGGCGGCGCCCTGAAGAATGCGCAGCAGCAGCCGCGCGTGATACAGCAGGTCGAACTGGTCGAGAAGCCCGTGCGCATCGAAGAGCACCGCGCGTATGAATACCGGTGCCCGCGCTGCCGCAAGTTTCACCTCGCGCCGCTTCCGGACGAGGTCAGGAAGGGTGGCCTGGTCGGATCGCGCCTCACCGCGCTGGTGGCCTATCTGAAAGGCGGCTGCCACGCATCCTACAGCACCATCCAGGCCTTTCTCCGCGACGTGCTCCGGGCGCCGCTGTCCACCGGGCAGCTCGCCCGCCTGATCCGCAAGACGACCGCCGCTCTCGACGCCCCGTATGACGAACTCCGGGGGCGGCTTCCTTCGGAGCCTCGGCTCAACGTGGACGAGACCGGGCACAAGGAACGCAAGAAGAGGCTCTGGACGTGGTGCTTTCGCGCCCCGCTGTACACGCTGTTCAAGATCGACGCGTCGCGCGGGTCGGACGTGCTGATCGAGGTGCTGGGCAGGGAATTCGAGGGCGTGATCGGATGCGACTACTTCTCGGCGTACCGAAAATACATGGGGGATTTCAACGTCCTGGTGCAGTTCTGCCTGGCGCACCTGATCCGCGACGTGAAGTACCTGACGACGCTGGATGCGGCCACGAAGAAGTACGGCGAACGGATGCTGGATCGGCTGCGCAAGCTGTTCCGGGTGATCCACCGCCGCGACACGATGCCGGAGGATCGGTTCAAACGGGCGCTGGATCGGGCACGGAAAAGACTGCTGCGCTCGGCGCAACGCCCGCCGTGGACGCCTGACGCGCGGAATATGGCGGACCGGTTTCGGAATCACGGGGACGCCTACTTCCGCTTCATCACCACGCCGGGCGTCGAGCCCACGAACAACCTGGCCGAACAGGCGATTCGTTTTGTGGTCATCGACCGCCGCGTCACGCAGGGCACGCGCGGCGCGGCGGGTCGCCGATGGTGTGAGCGCATCTGGACGGCGATGGCCACCTGCGCCCAGCAGAAGCGCTCCGCTTTCGATTGGCTTCAACGCGCCGTCCATGCGCACTTCACCTGCCAACCCGCCCCCTCTCTCCTCTTCCATCCCGCCTGACCGCTTTTCTGTGAAGGGTTACGAAAGCGGTTATCCCGGTTCACTTGGCCGGCTATATCGCGGACATGGATCACCTGGGGCGGATCGCCAAAGCACACCGATTGTTTGTGATAGAGGACGCCTGTCACGCGTGGGGGAGCCGGTGGAAGGACAAAGGCGCCGGCGGGATCGGCCATTGCGGCGTCTTCAGCTTTCAGGCTTCGAAGAACATCACCAGCGGCGAAGGGGGGATCGTCCTGACCGACGACGAAGAACTGGCCGAGACATGCCGCAGCTATACCAACTGCGGCCGCGGCAAGGGCAAGCCATGGTACCAACACTTTCTGCTTGGCAGCAACCTGCGGCTTACGGAATTTCAGGCGGCGATTCTCTTGGCGCAACTGACCCGGCTGGAAGCCCAGACCGTCAGGCGCGAGGCGAAGGCCTCCATACTAAGCGAAGGCCTGCGAAA
>CAYSBP010000536.1:0-2200 GCA_964429255.1 uncultured Planctomycetia bacterium | reverse complement strand
AGTCCATCTTGATGAAGCCGACGCCGTAATCCCTGACCAGCCGCTCCACCACGCTATTCGCATGCGCCACCACCGTGGGATGGCGGAAGTCGATCTGATAGGAATGATGATCGATAACCCGCTGGCCGTGACGCATGAAGAAGCACTCATCCGGCCACTGTGCCGCCAGCGGGCACTGGATGCCCATGCGCTCGATCTCCAGCCACAGCCCGGGCACCATGCCCTTCTCGCGGATGATGCGCAGGGGCTCGGCGATGCCGCCGGGGAAGCGGGCCGCCGAGGGCAGCCACTCGCCGACCAGGTTCCACCAGTGGCCGTCGCTGTACCAGCCGGCATCGATGACGAAGAACTCGCAGCCCGCCTCGGCCGCCTTGTCGATGAGCGGCAGCAGCTTGGCGGTGGTGGGATCTCCGATCAGGCAGTTCATGTAATCGTTGAAGACGACCGGCAGCCTCTCGTTGTCCCAATGCGGCCGGCGCATGCGGCGGCGATAGGCGGTGAGGACATTGAAGGCCGCTTCGCTCGTTCCCTGGATCACCCCCACCGCTACCGGCACGGTCACGAAGGTCTCACCCGGCGCCAGGGACTTCCACCACTGGTTCTCCCGCTCACTCGGTCCCGAGAGGGCCAGATAGACATCCCCGCCCTTGCTGCCGAGTTCCCAGTTCCACGAGCCGTGATGCTCGATCTGCCAGAAGATGGTCTCTCCGCTGGCGGGGTCTTCCAGCACCGCCATGGGAAGCATCTCCTTGGTGCCCCACGATCCCGTGTTGCTCACGCTGAAACGACCGAGGGGGACTTGATTTGGCAACGACGAAAGGCCGCATTCACTCAAGCTGCGGGTCTTCCACTGCATCTCGGCCATCCAGCTATGATACGGCAGATGCAGGCGGGCCTCATCGCGTAGGGCCGCATTGACCTGTCCTAGGCCCACAAACTCGAATGAGCTGACATACTCCAGGCCGATGGACTTATCGCTGATATTGGTCACCTCCCGCCAACTGCGCACCATTGGGAGGCCGGTGTAAAACTGCCAGCGGGTCGTGATCCGGCACCGATCCGACACCTCCACCACGGTCAAGGTCTCCCCCGAGGCGTTCCCGCCCCATGCGTGGGACTGATAACGCAGGACCCCGCCCGCATTGGAGCCCTGATGCTGCCCGCCATGATGGGCGGCCTGGTTCTCGCCCGTCAGATGGACCTGGCTGAAGCCCTGGAGTTCGGGCTTGCCCAGGGGATTGGCCAAGGCCGCTGGGCTGCGTGCCGCAAAGGTGGTCAATGCCAGACGCCCGCCATCCTTTTCATCCAGCACTTGGATCCGCAGATGGATCCCGTTTTTCGCTTCGTCCATCAAGCAACCCATGGCTTTGCTCCTTTAGTGTATTCGCTTTGGTTCGGAATCAGACAAAGCGCAGGTCCGGTGTTTCTCCCGAACTGATGGTCGCGTGCACCTCATCCCACATCCGGTCCTGGTAGGCGCGGCAGGTGTAAAGACCGAGCAACGAGTAGGTCATGGTGGTGGTCGCCCGCACGCGGACCTGCCGCTTGCCGTTCAACCGGGCGACCAAGTCGGCATATACCCTCGCCAGCGCCTTGGGCTTGCCGTCATGTGTGAAGATGCCGCCGTGGTTGCTGATGTCATTGGACGCCGGCATGTCGAAGGTCGGCCAGTTGACGAAGCCGTTGACGTGCGGGATCAGGGCGTCGGTGAGAATGCGGGTATAGTCGGCGTGCTCCTGCTCGCTGCGGTAGGGCAGATCGCAGAGAAATTTTGAAGTGCCGCCGCCATACCAGCCGAACTCCTGGACAACCACCGGCTTGCCATAATGGTCCATGCGCGCGTTGCCGATGCAGCAACTCAGCCAGTATTTCAGTGGTTCGCCACCATCGAGCGGGTCGCCCCGCCCGCCCGGCACGCATTCCCAGGCCGGGTACGGATGGAAGGTGACGAAGTCGAACAGGTCGTGGTTGGAGCGATTGTGGAATCCGTTGGCGAGCCACAAGTCCTGGTCCGGCGACAGCCAGGCGTTGTTGCCCTGGCAGATCATATGGCCCGGCGCGGCGGCGCGGATGGCGTCGCATTGCCGCTTGCACCAGTCGTAGCCGCGGTCGTTGAGGTAATTCCGGAAATCGAAGGCGCAGGGATCGAAGGGCTTCTCGATGAAGCCGATCGAGCCCGGCACTTCGGCGAACGACCTGT
>CAYSBP010000535.1:0-2203 GCA_964429255.1 uncultured Planctomycetia bacterium | reverse complement strand
TGCCCAGGCCGCTAAGGCGGGCTTGAGTTCTAACAGTTGGACCTCTGGTCCACCATACGACGACCCGAACCCCTTGACGTTCCAGTAACGCAGGAATACAAGAATCCCAAGTATCTGAATCGCATCGGAGGGTGACATGCCACGCAGGGCTCCCGCACGGCCCAGCTTCGGCCGCTTCGTCGATGCACCCTTGCCCCGGCACACGCCCGAGGGCCCCCGATGAACAAGAAAACCCTCACCGAACGCGACATCTGCACCCAGTTCATCACCCCCGCCATCGCCCGCGCCGGATGGGATCTCCCCACCCAAGTCCGCGAACAGGTCCACTTCACCAAAGGCCGCATCATCGTCCGCGGCAGATTGGTCACCCGCGGCAAATCCAAGTTCGCCGATCACCTGCTCTACTACCGGCCCAACATCCCCATCGCCCTCGTCGAAGCCAAAGATAACAACCACCCCGTCGGCGGCGGCATGCAGCAAGGCCTGGGCTACGCCGAAACGCTCGATGTGCCTTTCGTCTTCTCCTCCAACGGCGACGGCTTTATCTTCCACGACCGCACCGGCCAAAGCCCGCAGGTCGAAACCGAACTCGCCCTCGACGCCTTCCCGTCGCCCGATGAGCTCTGGGCCAAGTACCGCGCCTGGAAAGGCCTCGCCCCCGCGCAGGAACAGATCGTCCTGCAGGGCTACCACAACGACGGCAGCGGCAAGGAACCGCGCTACTACCAGCGCATCGCCATCAACAACACCATCGAGGCCATCGCCAAGGGCCAGAACCGCATCCTGCTGGCCATGGCCACCGGCACGGGCAAGACCTACACCGCTTTCCAGATCATCTGGCGACTCTGGAAATCCGGCCGCAAAAAACGCATCCTCTTCCTCGCCGACCGCAACGTCCTCGTCGATCAGACCATGGTCAACGACTTCCGCCCCTTCGGTGCCAACATGGCCAAACTCAGCACCTCCGCCAAGACCATCGAGCGCGAAGACGGCAGTACCATCGCACTGCCCACGGCCATCGACAAAAAACACCGGCGCATCGACACCTCCTACGAAATCTACCTCGCCCTCTATCAGGCCATCACCGGCCCCGAAGACCGGCAGAAACTCTACCGCGAACTCTCGCCCGACTTCTTCGACCTGATCGTGGTGGACGAATGCCACCGCGGCAGCGCGGCCGAAGACTCCGCGTGGCGCGAAATCCTGGAGCACTTCAAATCAGCCACCCAGATCGGCATGACCGCAACGCCTCGCGAGACCGAGTACATCTCGAATATTCACTACTTCGGCCAGCCGGTCTTCACCTACTCGCTCAAACAAGGCATCCACGACGGCTTCCTGGCGCCCTATAAGGTCATCAAAGTCCACCTGGACGTGGACGTCGAAGGCTACCGCCCCACCCGGGGCGAACTGGACAAGTACGGCTACGAGATCGAAGACCGCGTCTACAACCAGAAGGACTTCGACCGGAAACTCGTCATCGACGAACGCACCCAACTGGTCGCGAAGAAGATCACCCGGTTCCTGACGGAAAGCGGCGATCCCATGCAGAAGACCATCGTCTTCTGCGTGGACACCGAACACGCCGCCCGCATGCGCCAGGCGCTGATCAACGAGAACAAGGAACAGTTCCAGAAGAACGCACGCTATGTCATGCGCATCACCGGCGACGACGCCGAAGGCTGCGCCGAGATCGGCAACTTCATCGACCCGGAAGCCAAGTACCCCGTCATCGTCACCACCTCGCGCCTGCTCTCCACCGGCGTCGACGTTCGGACCTGCCGCCTGATCGTCCTGGACCGCGAAGTCGGCTCCATGACCGAGTTCAAACAGATCGTCGGCCGTGGCACGCGCATCCACGAAGACAGTAAAAAATACTTCTTCACCCTCATCGACTTCCGCAAAGCGACCAACCACTTCGCCGACCCGGACTTCGACGGCCTGCCCGTGCAGATCTACGTCCCGGGCAAGGACGACGAGATGGCGCCGCCCGACGAAATCCCGCCCACCGAAGACGGCGACGACCTGGTCCCGCCGCTTCCCGGCGACGACGAAACGGTCCTCGTCGATCCCGAACCGCCCCACGTCGATATCCCCACCGGCCAGGAAGCGCCCCGCAAATACCACGTCAAAGGCAGACCGGTCAGCGTCCTGAAGGAACGCATCGAATACCTGGACGAACACGGCAAACTGGTCACCGAAA
>CAYSBP010000534.1:0-2204 GCA_964429255.1 uncultured Planctomycetia bacterium | reverse complement strand
CCGATGCCATTCCAGTGATCGTGCGAAACAATCCGGGCTGTCGGTTTGCCGGCCCTGTGGGTTGCGTGGCCGGCCTGAAGCAGGCGGGCGTACCGGCGAAGCGCCGGGTCGTGCTGGAACCCAACAGGAGACACGACCTGGGCGACCTGGTTGTTCACACGGTCCCCGCGGACCACGGCGACATTTCGCCGAGTGCCCTGGCTCTGATTCTGGAATTCGGCAGTGTCCGGGTGATGGCGACCGGCGATACCTCATGGCGGCCGGTTCTGTTCAAGCCGTTGTACGACCTGAAGCCCGACGTGGTGCTGCCGGCCATCAACGGTGTGTTCGGCAACATGAACCACATTGATGCGGCCCGGCTGGTGTCCGAAGCGAAGCCGCGCTACGCCATTCCCTGTCATTTCTGGACCCTGGCCGAGCAGGGCGGGGGGGACCCGGCCGGCTTCCTCAACGCTTGCGCCGTCCTGTGCCCCGGCGTCAAGGCCATGTTGCTCAAACCGGGAGAAGGATTCACCGTGGAGCAAAGCAAAGATCGATAGGAGTCGTCTCATGATCGAGATGAAAGGCAAGCGGGTGCTGGTGACCGGTTCCGGAACCGGCTTGGGGCAGGGGATTGCGTTGGAATTCGCGCGGCAGGGGGCGGCGGTGGCCGTCCACTACTCGCACAGCGCGACGGGGGCGGACGCCACGGTCAAACAGATCGTTGATGCCGGCGGCAAGGCCGCGGCGTTCAAGGCGGACTTTTGCGAGGTGGCGCCGATCCAGACGCTGGCGCGCGAGGCGGTGGCCTTCCTCGGCGGGCTGGACGTGCTGGTAAACAACGCCGGGATAACCATGAACCGGCCGTTCGAGAAGACCACGGTGGAGCAGTTCGACACGCTCTACGCGGTAAACGTGCGCGCGCCCTACTTCATGAGCCAGGCGGTGGTGCCGGATCTGGAGAAGAGCAAAGGGGTCATCATCAATATCGCTTCCATCCACGCCTTCCGGGCGTTCATCGAGCACACGGTCTATGCCGGAACCCGCGGCGCCATCGTCACGTTCACGCGGAACCTGGCCATCGATCTGGCGCCGCGCGGCATCCGCGTGGTGGGTCTCGCGCCCGGCGCGGTGCCGGTCCCCAGCCATTTCAAGTCCTCGCCCGGGATCGACATTGAAAAGGCGATCCGGGAGTTCGGGAAGAGCATCCCGTCCGGTTTCGCCGGCACCCCCCGCGACATCGGCGAGATCGCGGTCTTCCTGGCGTCCCCGGCGGCGCGCTATATCGTGGGCCAGACGCTGGTGGCCGACGGCGGCACCACCACGTTGATGCACTTCGGCGAGGATTTCAAGCAACCCATGACCGCCCAGTTCGGGCAGGGCTACGTGCCGGGAGTGTGAGGGGGATGGTTGAGAGTGGATGGCGGAGGAAAGAAGGATGAGGGGGAAGACTCACAAGGATTCTATGAACCGCTTGCATGACAACCTGCGCCACTCCGGCAAGCATCCGATCCCCCTGGCCTTTGCGGACGGCGCCCGGCTGTTGGTGCTCCCGGAGCACGGGCGGCTGATCGGGCTGTATCCGGCGGAGGGGGACGCCAACTTTCTCTGGACGAACCCGGCGCTGGACGCTGCGGAGTCGTCGAGGCTGTATTTTTCACGGGCCGGCTGGTCCAATCCCGGCGGCGACCGCACCTGGCTGGCGCCCGAACTGGATCTGTTCATCGGCGATCCCCGTCGTCCGTTCGAGACCTACGCCGTGCCGCCCGCGCTGGATCCGGGCAACTGGAAACCGGTGTCGGCGATGAGCGCGGAAGTGATTCTCGAGAACCGGACGCGGCTTCGCCTGCTTCGCGCCGGGCGGGACGTGGACGTGCGGCTCGTCAAGACATACACCCCGGCGGTCAATCCCCTGCGGGGGTCACCGGCGGACGGGGCTGGCGTGCAGTATGCCGGTTATGCCCTCGCCACCACGCTGGAACTCGATCCGCCGCCGGGGAAACCCGTCCGGCTTGGAGTCTGGAATCTCCTGCAACTTCCGCAGCCCGGAACGATGCTGATACCGACCCATGTTCCGACCCGGCCGCACGCTGTTTTTGGGACGCCGGCCCCCGGCGAACTTGCGGAAGCGCCAGGCCACGCGCGCTGGAACATGGCGCATCCGGGTCCGGACGCGAAGATCGGCATCAAGGCGAAATCGTTGACGGGCCGGGCCGGCCACATTC
>CAYSBP010000533.1:0-2205 GCA_964429255.1 uncultured Planctomycetia bacterium | reverse complement strand
GCTACTTTCTGAGGTTCCTGGAGCGGATGTGCAAGAAAGAGAAGATCAGCCTGCGACACGTGCATGTGGATCTGGCCACCGCCCGGCCGTGCTTTCGGGCTCTCAATGATCTGGCGTGCCTCCTGAACGCCAGCAAGCGATACCAACGTGGCATCTCGCTCGAAGAGCTGATGGAGCGAATCGAGACGGCCCTGGCGTCCTATCGTGGCTACTTCGTTCTCTTCATCGATGAGGTGGACAACGTCCGCCGCGACAAGGACACGTTTCTGACCTTTCTGATTCGAAGGCTTCCCCAGCGGATCCGCGCAAAGCTGATCCTCGTATTCGCCTCAAACTCACCGACCTGGTCCGATCAGCTCGATCCGCGAGTGAAGTCGTTCCTGAAGCTCAACGACGTGGTCTTCGAGCCTTACGACGCCATCGATCTCCAACGGATCCTCGATATCCGGGTGCGCAAGGCGCTGCATCCCGGGTCAGTCGAGGCGGGTGTTGTCGAGAAGATCGCCGCCCTCTCCAGCCGCGAGCACGGAGATGCCCGCAAGGCCGTGGCCCTGCTGGCTCGCAGCGCCTCCCTGGCCGAGAGGAAGGGCTCCCGCATCACGCTCAACCTCGTGGAGGAGGCCGCAAGTCAGATCGAGGAGGACAAGTACGTCGCCATGATTCGCACGGCGCCCGTACATCTTCAGGCGGTCCTGGCCGGCATCATCGAGGCCGTGCAGAAGGCGCGGGGTGCAGCGATCGGCTCCGGCGACGGGTACGAAGCGTACGGGGCGTTCTGCAAGCGGGCATCGCAGAAGCCGTTGACAGGACGAGCCTTTGCCGACCTCGTGGCCGAGCTTGACCTGTACGCGTTCATTCGCACCCAGGTGGAATCACGGGGCCGGTATGGACGCCGGCGGAAGATATTCCTTGCCATAGACGGCGAGCTCTGCGCCAAGGTGTACCACACGATCCTGATCAACTTCGGCATCCAGCGGCGGTTGCCGGACTGGGCGCACAGCTGACCAGGGCCCGCTCCGTCTTACTCCAAGCAGAAATAGACGCCACACACGTCGTACCGGTCCGCACAATTGTGACAGACGTCGCCAGCAAACAAATCGGGCGCCTGCATCTCCCCGCAGATTGAACAAGTTCTCATTCTCTTCCCCTCCTCCAACTGGCAAGACCAGCCTTCGTGTCAGGAGGCTGGGCTTGCTCGGAGACGTGCAGATCCCAACACTGTGGGGTGGAAACGAACGTTTGTTGGGGCGCGGCGCCGCGATCGACGGCGCCGAGGTCAGGCTCATTTCTTCGGGACCAAGTCCTTCAGGCCCTTGAGGGCCAGGCACTTCACCACGTTGCGCGCCGGTTTCGCCTTGAACATCATCTCCTCGCCGGTGAACGGGTTCGTGCCCTTGCGAGCCTTCGTTGCGGGCTTGCGAACGACCTTGATCTTGAGCAGACCGGGAACGGTGAAAACGCCCGGGCCCTTCTTGCCGAGATCGGCCTTGATCAGCTTGGACATCTCATCGAAGACCGAAACGACCTGAGCACGTTTCAGGTCGGAGCGCTCCGCGAGTTCGCGCAGGATTCCACCCTTTGTTCGTGGCTTGTTCTGAACGGCTGCTTTCTTCTTCGTGGGTTTCTTCTTGACCATGACTGGCATCCTTTCCGTCAGACTGTCTCGTGCCGAGCGGCGCGGAGGAGAGTCCCCGCAAGCGCCCTGCGCATCATACACGGTGCTTCACAGGCAATAGACTGCGGGAAGAGCGGGTTGCACACAAGCCTGAGATGCAGGAAAAGCTGAGAAGGGCGGGGAACCTCGAAGAACAGCAGCTTGCCTCCCCAGCCACGAAGCTCGACAGGTCTCGCCTGAAACGACATGGATGCCGCCATTTGGCGCATCGACTTTGCAGCCTCGCCGATGGGAAGATTTATAAACCTGCGGTACCTGCGGTTGGAGCATGCCTCTCCACAACCCCCTCCTCGACTTCGCATTCGACGACCTTTTTTCCACGCTCCTCCCTGACTTCGTCCTCTCTTTCACGCTGTTCACGGCTCTGATCTACGCCGTCCTCGGCCGCAGATTCGGCCAGCAACGGCCGGCTATCGCGATTTCCGCGGCGATTGGGGTGGCGCTGTCCATCGGCCTCGTCTGGTGGGAGCAGGCCAACGATCTCTCGATCCGAAACCTCGGTCCCATTGCCGCCGGCTTCGCCGTCATCG
>CAYSBP010000532.1:0-2206 GCA_964429255.1 uncultured Planctomycetia bacterium | reverse complement strand
CCGTATGCGGTGTCCGTGCTCCGAAATGGGATCCCAGTCCACGGATACGCACATCAATTTCAGAACTCAGGATGATCGGCCTCGGGTGCGTATCCATGGCACCACGATGTCGGCGATTGGGTAGAAAAGCGAGGGCACATAAGAACCGCACCGACGGTATCGCCGGCGAATGGCGGGATGTCACCACATAATCTCTCGCTACTGCTGACCAGAAGACCTCAAACCCGGCAGGCACGCGGGGTAGATCGCCTACCTTCAGGCCTCAGCCTTCTGTGTCTTCACCGTAAACCGTCCATCACTGGCGGTCAGTTCCACCGACGGGCGCTGACCCGAGTCACCCTTGGGCGGTCCTTGAGCCACCAGCTTGGCGCCTCCGAACTCCACGGCGACTCGGTTATCGCCCTTCGGCTGAATCGAAAGCGTCACGTCGGACATCTTGAACGACAACCCTTCGGGACCCTTGCCGGGCTCCTGCACTTCCGAACCCTGACCCACCAGCTTATGGGTCATCTCTTCGGCGGCGGCGAGGAACTTGTCCATGTCCTCCGGAGACGACGCGGCCACCAACTGGCCCAACGTGTCCAGGTCCTGGGCGTCTTTCGCACCCTGCAACTTCTCGGACAGCTCCTGCATCCGATTGAAGAAATCGGGTCTTGCCTCGTGAGCCTTCAGCATCGCTTCTTCGTAGAACTGCTTGATCGCTTCCAGCAGTCCCCAAAGACTTCCCGGCATCCTTTCCGGGTTCATCTCTCGTTCAAGGGCCATGCGCACCGCGTCGTAATCTTCCGGCTGACGAACCGCGTTGGCGATCTCGACGGAATCCACGGGGCCTTCGCGTGACGGCACGAAGGCCACCGCGGGGCTGTTCTCGCCGCCTCGATCGGCCATGAAGACCCGCAGCGAACTGCTGGTCAGGCCCGAGAAGGTTAGTCCATCCATGGAACACCTCCCCCCAAGTCCACCCGATGGTCAAGAACCATCGACGCAGACCTTACGACTGAACTCCGCTACCAGCTCAACCATTCCTTTTCCGTGCTCAACCTTGGTGTTGACGCCCTGCCCAGCGAGGATTTGCCCGGCGTGCGCAAAGACCGCCGAGAAAGCCTCCCCGATCCTCAACGAATCGCTGGGCCGGAAAATGAGCTGAACCCCATTATGGTGTGCTTTGCGGATTTCGACAAGCAGGTGAGCATCCCGCACGCCGGTCGCCGCCAAGTCCCGAACCATGGCATCCAGACACATGAAAAGGCCCAGCCGCACTTCACCAATCACCACACGAACCCGCGGAAGATTTCCCTTGCGATGGAAAACCACCCGCACGCCGGAGGCCTTGGCCGTACAACCGGCCAACTCGACCACCTGACGAACCAGCGCCCCGGCATCGCAGTCTTCCCTGGCCGTGAGCCGGCGCGATGAGAACCCGCTGAGACTCTCCACGAGCACGCGGAGGTTCTCGGCGTAGGTGTTCATCTTGGCCACCAGCCGCGGAGCCGCCTCCGAATCCGGGGTCTGTGCCGCCATTTCAGCGAACCCGAGCACGCTGGTCAAGCGGTTTCCCAGTTCGTGGGAAACGGCCGAGACCATCCGGCCGAGGTACATGAGCCGCTCGAGGTCCGCCGCCGTCTGAACACCAGCCGGATCGCCAGTCGGCGCCGAAAGGTCCGGCGCGCGGACCGGGGACCCGGCCGGCAAGACGGCCGTCGCCGGCCCGGAGACTTCCGGATCGGCGACGGGGAGGGTTTCCTGTGCAGCGGCTAACATGGCCGTTACCTCTGCTCCGCCCTGCTACGCTGCGCCGGAAGCGGCCCCGATCGCGGGGCCGCTTCCGAGCCTGTTTAAGCGACTAGCCCAAGAGTTGCAGCACACTCTGAGAAGACGAATTGGCCTGGCCCAACATGGCCATGCCCGCTTGACTGAGGATCTGGTACTTGGAGAAGTTCGTGGTCTCCTTGGCCATGTCCGTATTCCGGATGCGACCTTCCGCCGCCGAGATGTTTTCGACGTAGTTCTCCAAGCCGATCAACTGATAGTTGTACTTGGACTGCGTTGCGCCCACGTCGGCGCGCATCGTCGATACGGCCGTATTAGCCGACAGCACTTTCCCAGCGTTTCCGATCACAGCAGAAGCAAGAGCTGACGTAACCACGGCGAGCGCGCCCGCACTCAATCCGCCGGCGCCGTCAATTCCAAAAAGTTGCTGGCCATT
>CAYSBP010000531.1:0-2226 GCA_964429255.1 uncultured Planctomycetia bacterium | reverse complement strand
GGAACGCCTCGCGCCCGCGGCGCGTGCGTTCAAACCGCAACTCATCATGGTCTCGGCGGGGTATGACTCTCACGCCGACGATCCACTCGGCGGGCTCGGCCTGCAGACCGAGGACTTCGGCCGCCTGACCCGGATGGTCCTCGACCTCGCGGACGAACTCTGCCAGGGCCGGGTCGTGATCGCGCTTGAGGGCGGCTACGACCTGAACGCCCTCGGCGCCTCCGCGGCCGCCACGATCGCCGAACTCGAGGCCCGAAGCCGCCAGGCTCGCCCCCCGCCCGACCGCCCGGCTGGTACCCCATCACACAAGGATAATCACAGGTTTATACAGCAGTAACAGCTGTAGTTTCAGCCCGCTTTGCGGCCAGGGCCTGGCAGCCGAGGTGGTGGGTGCGGTGGAGCCTGTGGAGTACAAGGACGGCCATTGCCGATGCGCGGCACATCGCCCTGACCTTCCACGCTCGTGGCCGTTACAGCGGGCCGGACAGCTCTTCCGGAGGCGGGTAACCATGCATATCCATCTTTCGTCACCACGGTTCGCGCCAAGGGCAGTCGTGGCGCGCTATCGGTGCGCCATCCTCCTCTTGGCGGCAGCGTGCCTTCTGCCGGCAGCGGAACCTCTGTCGCCGAAGGCGCTGCCGGGCGGGGTCTCCGCCGTCGAACTCGCCATCGAGAGCGAGGCCATGGGCGAGTCGATGCCGGCCCTCGTGCTCCTGCCACCCTCCTACGCGCAGCGGCCCGCGGCCCGGTATCCGGTCCTGTATCTGCTCCATTGCGCGGGCGGCGACTATCGGATGTGGGCGCAGGGCACGGGCCTGCTCCGCAAGCTGGCGTCCCGCGAGCTGATCGTCGTCTGCCCCGAGGGCACTCCACTGGGCTGGTACCTTGACAGCCCGGTCCGGCCCCAGTCGGCGGTCGAGACCCATCTGGTCCGCGAGCTGATCCCGCGGATCGACCGGGAATTCCGCACCCTGGCCGCGCGGTCCGGGCGGGCGATCGGCGGATTCTCGATGGGCGGGCACGGGGCGATCACCCTGGCGGCGAAGCATCCCGACCTCTTCGCCTCGGCCGGCAGCTTCGGCGGCATTCTCGACCTGCCGCGCTGGCCCGGTCATTGGGGCCTGGATGTGGTCCTTGGCCCCCTCGCGACCAACCGTGAGGCCTGGATCGCCCAGTCGGCCATGGGAATGGCCGGACGCTTCGCCAAAGAGGCGGCGGGGATGAAGCTCCTCATCGACTGCGGCCTCGACGATTTCGCGCTGCCCGAGAACCGCGCCTTCCACCAGCGGCTTGGCGTGCTTGGCGTGCCTCATGTCTACCGGGAGAGGGCGGGCGGACATGAACTGGACTATTGTTCGCGGCACCTGCCCGCGCATCTCGATTTCCACCTTGCGGCGCTGAACGAGGCCGCCGCCGCCACGGCCACGGGCTACTTCACGCATCCCGCCTTTCTGAAGCACCGGACCGGCGAGGGACACCCGGAGCGTCCAGCCCGGCTCACGGCCATCGAAACAGCACTGAAGCAGAAAGGGCTCTGGGACCGCCTCGCGCATCCCGTGCCCGCACCGGCCTCTCTCGCGACCCTGCAACTGGTCCACGACGCGGAGTACATCGCCACGGCCAGGAAGGACATCGAGGCCGGTCGAGCCGCGCTCTCCACCGGCGACACCTCGGTCTCGCCGGAAAGCTGGGATGCCGCGCTCCTCGCCGCCGGCGCGGTCTGCGACGCGGTCGATGCCGTCCTGACCGGGAAACTCCGTAACGCCTTCTGCGCCGTACGCCCGCCCGGTCACCACGCCACGCCGGCCCTGGGCATGGGCTTCTGCGTGTTCAACAATGTCGCGATCGGCGCGCGCCATGCCCTGCGCGCCCGCGGCCTCGACCGGGTCCTGGTCATCGACTGGGATGTGCATCACGGCAACGGCACCCAGGACGCCTTCTGGACAGATCCTGCGGTGCTGCAGTTCCACACCCAGCAAAAAGGCATCTACCCCGGCAGCGGCAAGGAGGGCGAGCGTGGCGCCGGCGCGGCCGAGGGGCGCATCCTGAACGTCCCGCTTGATCGCGGCAGCGGCATCGAGGTCTTCGCAAAGCTTTATACGGAACGCCTCGCGCCCGCGGCGCGTGCGTTCAAACCGCAGCTCATCCTGGTCTCGGCCGGGTATGACTCGCACGCCGACGATCCACTCGGCGGGCTCGGCCTGCAGACCGAGGACTTCGGCCGCC
>CAYSBP010000530.1:0-2234 GCA_964429255.1 uncultured Planctomycetia bacterium | reverse complement strand
TCGCCGTCGCTTCCTGGTCCGTGGGTTCGCCGACCGGGCGATACTGCTCCGCGTGCGGGCGGATTTGCAGCAGGGATTCCGGGCAGACGTCTTCGGCCAGCGCGTCGTCGCCCGTAATCCGGCGCGCCATGTTCAGGATGCCCGGACCGTGTGTATCTTGGATGGCGCCCCAGCCTTCGGGATCCTGTGAAGCGGCCAAGCGCCGCAAGGCGGACAACGTATCCATCGGTCTCGCGGCCGGAACGATCGCTGGAAATGCTGCACCCGAGTTAACCATGGAGGCCGGTCTTCTCGGTCGATGAAGGCCCGCTGATTGGGACGTAGTAACAGGAATTTCGTTCGGAATTGTTGTCGCCTTGTCTTGTCCATTGGGCCCGGTACGCTTTTGGACATGCTCCGACCGTGGATGGCCTTCGCGCTACTCTTGGCGGCCGCGACTTGTTGTCGCGCGGCGCATCATTGGGAGTTCGTCGAAGTCGAGACGTCCATACGGCCCGATGGAAAAGCCACGGTCACCTATCAGGTGGCGATCGATCCACAAGGCCAGGCACTTCACGGATTCTACTTCGAAGGTTTCACCGGCAGTGCGCACTTCGATCTGCCAAACTGTTATGCTGTCGACGGGCAGAACCGCCGGTACGCGCTCGAAATCAACAGGATCTCCTCCCGGAAGTTCGACATCATCCTCGCGCGCAAAGCGGAAGTGCGCAACGGGCGGACCGTGTACCGCTTTACCTATGGAACCGACCTGGCCGCGTCAGGTCACCTGTTGCGGACGCACTCGCCCGAGTTCGGTTCGCTGGTGACTTTGAACTGGTCGCTGGTGCAATGGGATGTGCCGTTGGGTCATTACACGCACACCATCTACTGGCCGTGCGAGGTGCGCGGTCCGCAAGTCTTGCCGGAAGAACTTGAGAAGGTCAAACTCCGTACCGAGAAATTCGTCAACGCAACTTACAAGATTGATTACCGCGGCACGCCGCATAATGAAAAACACTGGCTGACGCAGCGACTGCACTGGGAGAACGTTCCGGCCGATGGGCATTTCAGGGTGCAGGAGTACATCGACAGCCGTTTCTTTACCCTGGCCGTGGAGTCACCGAAGCCGCCGGCCGGGACCGATGTCACGCCGCCGGTTACGCCCGGTCAGCCGCCGGTCCAGGCCCATCAACCGAACTGGCAGCCGAGGCTCCCGCCGTCGGCCGGCATCGCGTGGAGTCTATTCATTCTCTTCGCGTTGGGTTTTGTGGCGGTCTTCATCCTGGTGATGGCCGGCAAGCATCGCAGCATGCTCGTCGCGCAGGACGGGCTGAAGGACGTGAACTGGGTGGCCGAAGACTGGGTCGCGCCGCAGATCGTGCTCTCCAGCCACCGCAAGGACGGCAAGATCGCCGAACTGGACACGGTGGAGGCGGGATTCTTCCTTGGCGTTCCGATCAGCCAGGTCATCTACGTCATGCTCCAGGTCATGCAGGCCAAGGGCGCCGTGAGTCTGGACGATGCGGACGGTACGATGCGGGTCGTCCATCGCGCGGCACCTTTGAATGAGTATGAGAAGATGCTGCTCGACGCCATCGACGAAGACGGACGACTGAGTCAGGAGCGGATACAGGCTCTGGTCCAGCACGTTACGGATGTGGTTCAACGCAAGGCATGGGATGCAGACGTGGACGCCACGCGTGCGCACTATCAGCAACAATACAGCCTGATCTTCACGAGTTTGGGGGCGGAACGGGATGCGGCCGGCCGTCCCGTCCGCAGGCCGGAGACGTATGACGAATACTACGGCTATTACTACTACTTCTGGCACACGCACCACCATCCGGTCGTGTCGACACCGGTCAGCAAGCATGTCGACGCGGTCACGAGCCATTTCACCGATTACCAGAGCTTCATGGCCAGCCCCGCGTGCTACGAAGGCTGCTTCGTCCACAGTGCCTGTCACGATGCCTGTCACAGTGCCTGCCACGATGCGTGCCACAGCGCCTGCCACTCGGCCTGTCACAGTGCCTGCCACAGTGCATGTCATTCGGCGTGCGTCAGCGGAGGGTCCCACTGATGAGCGAAACGCGCACGACCGGCGACGAAGCGGACTTCATCTGGGTGGATCCGTACTTTGCGAACGTGCGCAGGCACTTCGGTGTGCGGATGGAAGATGAGTTGCTGATCGTGATGCCGAATCAGGCGTACAAGCTGAACCACACGGCGTTGCGGGTGCTCCGTTTCCTGAAGGA
>CAYSBP010000529.1:0-2237 GCA_964429255.1 uncultured Planctomycetia bacterium | reverse complement strand
TCCTTTGAGCGATTGCCAGAAATCCAGATCGGACGGATACGGATCGGCCACCACAATATCGGCGAGCTCGGAGATGGCGACCGTACACGAGGACCGGGCAAAGTCGCACGCCGCGCGGTGGGCCAGAATGGGATCGCCGGCAAATACGCCGGCGATGGCGTCATCTTTACCGGGAACTTCGTTGATGATGAATTTCAGACCGGCCTTCAGTCCAGCCTCGTCGATGACCTTGCGGACCGGATTGTCGCGCACGGCGAACAGATGGCCATCGGCGGTGGTGCTGCACAACCAATGCATGCGTCCGATGGTGTCAGGATCAGCGCAGCCGGGATTGATGATCTTGCAGCCCCCGCCAAAGCCGGCGATCAAGTGCGGTACCGTCTGCCCGATGCCGATGACGAAATCGGCTTGAGTCAGGGCGTGGTGTATGCGGACCGGGAAATCACCCGGCGTGTTGACGGCAACGTACTCGTTGGCGTTCTTCAAGTTGGGAAGGATGAAGGCATGCCGGGCGACAATGCCAGGCGTGTACTTGAGGTCCATCTCGGCGCGGGTCATGGGCCGGTGCGTACCCAGCGCCACCAGGACTTTGACGTCGTGGGCCGTCAGTCCGGCACTCAGAAGTTCGTCCAACACCGCCGGTAACATCAGTTCCGTTCGTGTGGTTCGGGTGTTGTCATCGATGACGATCAGGACTTTCATTCCGGGGCGTACCTGGTCCTTGAGGCGAGACGATCCGATAGGACGCGCCAGCGCCTCGGCGATGAGTTGCCGTGTCTCCTTCGGGGGGACGGCGGCGCCGATCGAATACACGCCGGACAATTGGCGATCGGGGATCTCGAGGGTCCCGAATTCTTCATAGGGAAACCGGTATTTCATGGGGCCTGTCGCTCGCAGAGTTCAATCCGTATGTGGTCCGGCCCCTCCATGTACGCAATCCGAAGGCCCGGGCGGACGGTGATCGGCCCTTCCAGAATAGTGACGCCGTGGCCTTTCATGTCCTCAAGGAAGAGCCCGAGATCGCTGACGGAAAACCCAAAATGATCGACGCCGGCTTTGGGGGCGACGGTGCCGGGTACGGGTACCGGATCATTCTCGAGTTTCCCGAAGACCACGAAGGTCGTGCCGGCGACGTCGAGATAGTAAACTTTCGAGCCACGGAACTTTCCCTCGAATGTGATCTTACCGCCCAGCACCCGGCAATACCACTGGGCGGTCTCGTCGATGTTGCACGCTATCAGATGGATGTGATCACAACGTAAGGGAGTCATGGGTGTCTCCTATATTTCCCGTCGCGCCGCTTTCCGGATGACGGAGGCCGTTTTTTCCACGTTCGGCAGGCACTGCAGTTCCAGTCGCCGTGACACGCCGAGGGGGATATCCAATGCATTCACGCATGCCGCCGGAGCATCCAGGCAGTCAAACCAGCGCTGTTCGCAGGCTCGGATCAGTTTGGGGCCGATAGCGTTGCAGGCTTGGGCTTCCTCCACCGTGACCAATGCCCCGGTCTTGCGGAGCGAACGTCCGATGGCCTCGTAGTCCACACCGGCATCGTCCACTGTCCGCAAATCCAGCACCTCGGCAGACACGCCCTCATCCGCCAGTTGTGCGGCCGCACGCTCCGCCAGGCGCACGCTCCAGCCATAGGCCAGCACGGTCACGTCCGCGCCTTCCCGCCGGATCGCGGCTTTCCCGATCTCCACGGTGTGGTCCGGCGGTCCATCCGGAATCATCCCCTTCTCGCCATAGAACCCGTGGTGCTCGACCAGCAAGGACGGGCTCTTCAGCTTCATGGCCGCGTTGAAAAGACCGATGTAGTCGAACGGCGTGGTCGGCACGAGAATACGCCAGCCGGGGAAGAGCGCAAACAGCGCCACCGGATCCATGCTGTGCTGCGCGCCATAGCCCAGGCCGGACGCAATCCGGGTTCGCACCAACAGCGGCACCGAGACATGCCCGCCGTAGATGTGACCGAGTTGGCCGATCTGGTTGAAAAGCTGATCCGCCGCGACCAGCCCGAAGCTCGAGAACATCAGTTCGACGACGGGGTGCATCCCATTCATGGCCGCCCCGCAGGCCAAGCCGCAGAAGCCGGCTTCGGTAATGGGCGTATTGCGCACACGGCCGGGATAGATTTTGTACAACCCCTTGGTGGCACCATAGGCACCGCCGCCCATGTTGCAGACCTCCTCTCCCATCACAACCACACCGGGATCCTGCTCCAACCAGCGACCGGT
>CAYSBP010000528.1:0-2239 GCA_964429255.1 uncultured Planctomycetia bacterium | reverse complement strand
GCTAAGAAGGGTCATGGACGAGCGACTTGCGAGTGCGGATACGCGATTGCGGGTGCGATTGCCGGGTTCCAGTCGTCGATTCCCTGCGCCCTGATGGTTTCTCTCGTGGTGGTACGCCCGTGCTGTCCTTCGGGTCGGCGGCGTCTTGGACCGCTACGAGTTCACAGGAATCCATCCTGTCAACCCTTCGGGATCGGTGTCGCTTCCAGCACCCGCCGGATCAGTTCGACCGAGTTGATCCCTTCGGCCTGGGCCTGGAAGTTCGGCGCGATGCGATGGCGCAGGACGGGAGCGGCGAGCAGCTGGATATCGGCGGGCGAAACGGTTGGTCGGCCGTCCATGGCCGCCAGTGCCTTGCCGCCCAGCAGCAGGAACTGCCCCGCGCGCGGGCCGGCGCCCCATTCCACCAGTTCGCTGATGAACGTGGGTGCAAACGGATCGCCGGGCCGCGTCGCGCGCACCAGTCGCGCGATGTAGCTGATCAGATAGTTCGAACAGTGGACCTGTGTCACCAGTTGCTGGATTTCCCAGACGCGCGCGCTGGTCATCACCGGTTTGAGTGTGGCGGGCAACGGAACGCCGGTGCGGGCGAGAATCTGCTCTTCTTCCTGCAGCGTCGGGTAATTGATTTCGATCTGGAACATGAAGCGGTCGAGTTGCGCTTCGGGGAGTTCGTAGGTGCCTTCCTGCTCGATCGGGTTTTGCGTGGCGATGACGAGGAACGGGTCGGGGAGGTAGTGCGTCTGGTTGGCGACGGTGACCTGGCGCTCCTGCATGCCTTCCAGCAGCGCGGCTTGCGTTTTGGGCGGCGTGCGATTGATTTCGTCGGCGAGGATCACGCTGGCGAAGAGTGGACCCGGGACGAACTTGAAGGTGCGTTTGCCGTCTTCGTCGGTCAGGACTTCGGTGCCGGTGATGTCGCTGGGCATCAGGTCGGGCGTGAACTGGATGCGTTTGAAGGGCAGGTCCAGCGATCCGGCGACGGCCTTGACCATGCTGGTCTTGGCGAGGCCCGGGACGCCGACGAGGAGGCAGTGGCCGCGGCTGAAGCAGGCGGCGAGCATCAGGCGCAGGACCTGTTCCTGGCCGATGATCGTTATGGCGATTGCGTCCTGCAGCGCGTTGACGTCGGCGCGCAGGGAGGAGAGCTGGTTCAGCAGTTGTTCGCGGTTCTGGGCAAGCGCGGTCATGCGGGGCTCCTGTTGGGCGTTACGATAAGTATGAATGATGAATGTAGAATTACGAATTCCGAATGGCCGCTTGCCTGGCCCATACCTGTTCAATCCGACCTGTGCCCATCCCACGAATCCTGACCCTTGACCCCATCTTCTTCCCATGGCTTTGATGTTGGGTGGATGTCACGCAGAGGCTCCTTCAGCCCGGTGAAGACCCCTCCCACGGAGGCTTCGCATGGCCCGCCACGACTTCCGCGCTTGGCGCGCGGGGGCCGAACCTCTACGCTTTGGCCCATGAGCGTTAAGACCAAAATCTGCGGGATCACGCGCCCCGAGGATGCGAGGGCGGCCGTTGCGGCCGGCGTTGACGCGATCGGGCTGAACTTTGTCCGCAAGAGTCCCCGCTTTCTGAAGTCCTGGGATCAAGCCCGCGCGGTGTGGTCCGGCGCGCAGCCGTTTGCGGGGCTGGCGGTGGGGCTCTTCGTCGATGCCACGGTTGAGGAGATTCTGGCCGCGACGCGTGAAGTGAACCTCGATGCGATCCAACTCCATGGCGACGAACCGCCGGAACTTGGCGACGCGCTCAGCCGTCGCCTCGATGTGGCGATCTGGAAGGCCTGTCGCATCGGGACTCGCGCCGACGTGGACGCCGTGCTGGCGCGGGACTGGCCGTGCGATGTGTTGTTATTGGACGCGCGCGTCAAAGGCGCTCACGGCGGCACAGGCCAGTCGTTCGACTGGGACTTGCTGGCAGACTTCCCGCGCACGAGGACGCTGGCGCTGGCCGGTGGACTGACGCCGGAGAATGTTGCTGAGGCCGTCCGCCGCGTGAAGCCCGACTGGGTGGACACGGCCAGCGGCGTCGAGTCGGCGCCGGGCGTCAAGGACGTGGCGATGATGCGGGTGTTCGTCTCGGCGGTAAAGCGGGGATGAGGCGGGGGGACTGAAGGGAAGGGGGGGGCGGGGGCATAAGCGCTAACCTAAGGTGGCGTGGTCTAGTCGGGCACGGGCAGGAGATCGGAAGAGCACACGTCTGAACTCCAGTCACTCTCGCGCATCTCGTA
>CAYSBP010000527.1:0-2250 GCA_964429255.1 uncultured Planctomycetia bacterium | reverse complement strand
AAGGGCGAGGGCGAAAGCATTGTGGCACATGCCGGCGCGCAGGCACCTGCGGGACGTCCATGGGGTCTGATCGCACTCTGCGGAATCATCTTCGTGCTGGGACTGGGCGTGGCGCTGGCCGCTCAGTTCATGCCGAAGAAGCCCAACGCGAAGTCAGCTTCGGCGCCTGCCCCAGCCACCCAGACGGCCTCCGCCATGGCCAAACCTCCGGCTGCCTAACCTGAATGATTCACACTCAGAGGGATGGGCGTTGCAGACTGCCGGCGCCGCGAGCGTGAATCATCCAGGTTAGGCGGGCGGTCAGGACCGACCGATCACGTGCGGTACTTCTGGCTCGCGTCTTCCAGGAATCGTTTCTCTTCCTCGCTCAGTGAACCCGCGCCATCGCGGTGGATCTTGGCCAGCAACTCGTCCACGCGCGCAGCCACATCGATGTCCGGCCTGGGGGCCGACGACGCGATCCCTTCCCGGCGAACTGGGCGCGCCACGATCCGCAATTCAGGCTTGCGGCGAAAGACCCCCCTGAGACGTTGCAGGAGGTCCTTCTGGCCCGGCCGGTCGAAGATCCGAAGATCGAGTTTGTAGAACAGAAACCCCATCAGCGCCCCGCCCAGATGCGCACTGTGCGCGATGGGGTCGCCGGCCTGATTCGCCATCCCGGCCACGTCCACCACGATAAAGAGGACCGCCAGCCATTTCAGCTTGATCGGAAGAATACCCCAGATGTAGATCCGCAGGTTGGGGTGAAGGAAGGCTGCGACCACCGTCAAACCCATGACCGAACCCGATGCGCCGAGCATCCGATTATCGATCTGGCGTCCAGCATCCACGACCAGGTGCAGGACCGCAGCCACCAGACCAGACGCCAGATACAGGAAGGTCAGGTTCCGCGGCCCATAACGCTCTTCCACCAGACGCCCGAACATCCAGAGAAACAGCATGTTGAAAAGAATATGAAACACGTCGTAATGCGAGAATGCGTAGGTGATCAGGGTCCAACCACGGAACTCCATCAGCGCCCTCAGGCTGACCGTGAAGTTCAACTCCATGAACGCTCTGAAACCCGGCGCCTGAGCCACCAGCCACACCAGGAAGACGGCTACATTCAGGGCGACCAGGATCTCGCACGCCGAACGCCCGCCGAAGAGCGTCGAGTTGCCCGGCGGCGATTCCTCGCGGTAGTAGTCTCGATCGTAAACACCCATAGGCGTCTGACCGTTCTTTCCATCCAGCCGTCGCTTGCTTCGTACGCGCGGCGACCTCTAAACCGGATGATTCGTGGGGTTGCCCCACGAATCATCCTCTTCGAATCGGCCACCCGCATGGCCTCGCTCAGGGCTGTTGTCCCCCCCTCTCCCCTCCGATGAGAGCGGATCGTGAGAGGGTTTTTTGAACGGACTGCGAAGGCCGAAACGTCAGTCAGCCATCCGTCTGGGGTCGGCCAGAGCCACCAGATCGTCAGCGCTGTTCTTCAACCGGTATACATGGCCGCTCATGATACCGCCACTACCGATGAATCCGACGCGAATCTTCTCCCTCGCTTCAGCCATGATTGGACCGTCTGTCGTCCCAGAACAAACGGCTGGCTGTGCCTTTTCAGGCACAGCCAGCCCGGGAACGGCGGGTCACCTCCTGACGGCAACGACCTGCCGCCCATCTCCTCCTTTTCCCGTTTTTCCCGTTTTCACTTCGACTTCCTCTCGCTCTTCTCCGCCTCCTTCTTTGGCGGATAAAGCTTGGCCATCTGCCCGGGTGAAAGAATGCCAGCCAGACCTTCCTTGTAGGCCGTGACAAACTCGGTGCCGTCACCTACCTCCTTCAGCTTGGCCTCAGCCGACTTGATCGCCTCCGTATCGCCGCCCTTCTTCGCCTTCGAGAGCTCCTCGCGCGCCTGAACCACTTCAGGTCTGGTTCCCCATGCATGAACCTTCTCCAGCGTCTCTTCGCGCAACGCGCTGATCTTGCCCTGCTGCTCCTCCGACGGTACCGCATCGCCCAACTTCTTCACGATGGTATCCACCTTCAACAACGCTACGTAGCCGCTCCACTGCGAAACCTTCTGCAAAGACGCCTTCGCTTCGCTCCCCCCCTTTCCGTCCTTGGCAACCTCCACGCCATACGTGACCCCGAGAACCGCCATCCCCAACACCACCGTCGCAATGAACGTCTTCATGTCCTGCTCCTCTCTAGCGCAATTGCGCCTGCACCCATAAACATCCGGTATCTGCCGGATACGCATGTAAAGTTACA
>CAYSBP010000526.1:0-2252 GCA_964429255.1 uncultured Planctomycetia bacterium | reverse complement strand
CCATGGCACCACCCACATCGCGCCACACACGTGCCCAATAGGACTACCCACTCGTTGGCGCTCTTGCGGTCCATTGTCGCTTGTTTTCAGCGCCACTTTCCGCGATATTCCGTTCCCGCACTCAGCCCCTCCGGGCTGGTTTTTTACCGGTCCAATAGCCGTGGCTTCCGTTCTTGGCGTCCTCTGCGTCTTGGCGGTCCCGGTCGAGCCGAATCAGGAGAGCCTAAGCTGTGCCTTCATTGCGCCCAAACAAGTACCGTACCCACACGTGCGGAGAACTCCGCGCTGCCAATGTTGGCCAGACCGTTCGCATTTCCGGCTGGGTAGAAGCCAATCGTGACATGGGCGGCGTCATCTTCCTTGACCTCCGCGACCGCTACGGCATCACGCAAGCCGTCTTTGATCCGCAGCGCTGCGGCAAAGGCCCGCACGAAGAAGCGGCCAGGCTGCGGGGCGAGTGGGTGGTCTGTGTGGAAGGCACGGTTAGCAAGCGCCCCGCCGAGACGCTGAATCCGAAACTCCCGACCGGCGATATTGAAGTCGACGCCACGCGCATTGAGATCCTTAACCGCGCCAAGACGCCGCCCATCGAGATCCGTGAGGACCTGACCGCCAACGACGACATCCGTCTGCAGTATCGTTATCTGGACCTGCGCCGAGGGAACATGCAGCGTCTGCTCCAACTACGCAGCGACGCGGCTCAGACCGCCCGCCGCCATATGGCCGGCCAGGGCTTCGTCGAAGTCGAAACGCCGTTCATGGTCAAGTACACGCCCGGTGGTGCGCGCAACTTCCTGGTGCCGTCGCGGCTCAACAAGGGTAAGTTCTACGCGCTGGCCGAAAGCCCGCAGCTCTTCAAACAGCTCCTGATGGTGGCCGGTACGGACCGCTACTTCCAGCTGGTGCGCTGCTTCCGCGATGAGGACCTGCGCATCGACCGGCAGCCCGAGTTCACGCAGATGGACATCGAAATGTCCTTTGCCGAGCAGGACGATGTCTTCAGTGTTGTGGAGGGCCTGATCGCGGCGCTGTTGAAAGAGGTCAAGGGTGTGGACGTCAAGCTGCCGCTCGAGCGGTTGAATTTTGAGGAATCCATGCGGCGCTACGGCAACGACAAGCCGGATCGGCGCTTTGGGTTGGAACACGTCGATCTGACGGCGATCGTCAAGAAGCACGACGGCGGCGGTTTGAAGATGCTCAAAATGGCGGTGGATTCGGGTGGCATCGTGAAAGGCATGCGCGTGCCGAAGCAGCACGAACTGCCTCGGGCGCAGATCGACAAGCTGGAAGAGTACGCCAAGGGCATGGGTGCCAAGGGCCTCGCGTGGGGCAGGATCGACGCCGACGGCAGCTGGGGCAACTCGCCCCTCAATAAGAACATCCAGCCGGCGTTGCGCGGCGAACTGAATGCGGCGCTGGGCGCCGAAGCCGGCGACACGCTCCTCTTCCAGTTTGGCCGGCCGGCGCTGGTGCATATGGTCCTGGCGAACCTGCGCGTGCATCTGGGCAAGAAGTTCAAGCTGATTCCCGAGTACGGTTCGGCGGGGCAGTGGGACTGCTTCTGGGTCGTCGATCCGCCGCTCTTCGAGTACGACGAGGACGGCAAGCATTGGGTGGCGGCGCACCACGCTTTTACGCGCCCGCAGCCGCAGTGTTTGGAGGGACTGGAGAAGGGCACGGGTAACAACGCGCCCGACAGTCCGTTGCGCGATGTGTTGTGCTATCGCTACGACCTGGTGTTGAACGGTTTCGAGATCGCGGGCGGCTCGATCCGCATCCACGATTCGGAGACGCAGCAGAAGGTCTTCCGGGCGATGGGGATTTCCGAGGCTGAGGCGCAGGAGAAGTTCGGCTTCCTGCTGGACGCCTTCCAGTACGGCGCGCCGCCGCACGGCGGCATTGCGGTCGGCTGGGACCGGTTGGTCTGGCTGCTCTCGGAAGTCGAAGCCATGCGCGATGTGTTTGCCTTCCCGAAGAACCAGAAGGGCGTGGATATGATGACCAACGCACCCGTAACGATCGACGATCATCAACTGCGCGATCTGTCGGTGAAAGTCGTGCTGCCGGAGGAGCCGAAAGCGGCGCATCCTCCTCACGGCCACGGGGCGACGCATGGTCACCAGCCTGGTTCGCAGGGCGAGGCGAAATCATAGCGTTGTTGAGGCCATCATGCCCTGTCGTACGGCCTCGCGTCTATGATGCCCGCTTCATACGACGGCTTGATCTCGTGGCCGGGCGGAACGATCAGAAAC
>CAYSBP010000525.1:0-2253 GCA_964429255.1 uncultured Planctomycetia bacterium | reverse complement strand
CGTGCGGGCTTTGGCGGGCCCTTGAGAGGGACGCACTCGGACGTGCCCTTTCGCCAGTTGAGGCTGAAGAAGACCTGGAAATCCCCACCCCTGAGTCGTAAACCTCCGACGAACCCCATCTTGAAGGGCTGGCCTCCGGTGGGATGATGCGGCCGGAGGTGCTAAATGACAGAGCGAGCGAGGTACTGGGCGGCGCAGGTTGCGGCGTGGGAGCGAAGTGGCCTAACGCAGGCAGAGTTCTGTCGGCGTCGGAAGATCAAGGCTGTATCGTTTGGGTGGTGGAAACGGAAGCTCCAAGGAACAGGAGAGAAGAGTCGGCATCGCGTCAACCGGGACGCGCGCAGGCCGCGGACGCGTCGGGAGGCCGATTTCGTAGAGGTGGCTCTTCCTGGCCATGTTCTGGCCGCCACTCCGATTCACTCGACAAGTTCGACGGCCCCGAGGACTTGGATCACTTCGCCCATGGGGCCTTATCGTTACGAAATTGCCTTGAGCAGTGGCCGGGTGATCCGGCTACCTCAGGACTTCGATCCGGGCGTGGTGTCCCAACTGATCGCCGTGGTCGAGTCATGTTGACGTTGCCACCCTCGGTGCGCGTGTTCCTGTGTCTGGCCCCGGCCGACATGCGACGATCGCTCGACGGTCTGGCGGCCATGACGCGGGAAGTCCTTTGTGAGGATCCTTTCAGCGGCCACCTGTTTGTTTTCTTTAATCGCCGGCGTGATCGGGTAAAGATTCTCCTATGGGATCGCTCGGGCCTGTGCTTGTACTACAAAAGAATCGAGAAGGGCACGTTCCGGCTGTCGGCGTTCGAGCATCCCGATGCACGGCGGGTTGAGATCGAGTCGGCGGAGCTGGCGTTGATCCTGGAAGGCATCGATCTGGCGCACGCCAAACGTCGCCCGCGTTTCGTTCCTCGAAGAGCCGTGTAATTTTCTTTTGCCTTTTTTGATTTTCCTCTTGCAAAGTGCCACCAGCTTGTCATATAAGAGGGCATCGAAGTTATGGATGACTTCGGACGTTCCTTCCGCGAAGTGCAACACCTTGAAACGCCGCAAACCCAAACACGCCAAGCAGCAGAGGGTTTCACGCAAGCCCGAGCCGCTGCCCACGAACGTGAAGGACCTGCAGGCGATGGTGATCGCTCTGCAGCACCAAGTCGCGCAGTTGACGCGAATGCTCTACGGCCGTCGCAGCGAGCGATTGTGGCCGGACGATCCGGCCCAGGGCATGCTGTTCGGGCGCATCGATCCTCAGGATGAGCCGACCGCTTCGCCGGAGGGTGAGGCCCCACCCGAGCCAGACGCGTCCGAGGAGGATGAGGAGCCTGCTCCTAAGCGGCGAACGTCCCGCCACCGTGGTCGTCGTCCGCTGCCCGCCCATCTGATGCGTTGCATCCATGACATTCATCCGCCTGAAGAAGAACAGACCTGTCCTTCCTGCAGCACGGCCAAGACGGTGTTCGGCGCGGACGTGACCGAAGAGCTGGAGATGATTCCGCCGAAGTACTTCGTGAACCGCTACGTTCGCCACAAATACGCCTGCCCGAAGTGCCAGGGGTCGGTAAGTCAGGGGTCGTTGCCGCCGCGTCCGATCGACAAGGGGATCCCCGGGCCGGGCTTTTTGGCCGACCTCATTGCGAGCAAGTATGCGGAGCATCTTCCGTTATACCGGTTGCAGGAACGGTATCGGCGTGCCGGTATCGAGTTGTCGTTGTCCACGCTGTGCGACTGGGTGGCCGATGTGGCCGACCGGACAGCACCGATCGTCGAGGTCATGAAGCGGCATGTGCTGGCCTCGCGGAAGGTGCACACCGATGATACGCCGATCACGGTGCTCGATCCGAGCGCCGAGCCGGTGCACTCGCGGCGGGGCTACATGTGGGTGTACATCGGCGAGAACGACGACGTTGTGTTCGACTACACCAACTCCCGGAAGCGTGACGGGCCGGCCTCCTTCCTAAAGGAGTATCGCGGCTATCTCCAAGCAGATGCGTTCAGCGGGTATGACGGCATCTATGCCGGCGGTTTGATCTGGGAGGTGGCGTGTTGGGCCCATGCCCGGCGGAAGTTCTACGACATCGTAGCGCACTACCCGAATGACGCCGAGCGCATCCTCGATATGATCGGGGGTTTGTATGCGGTGGAGTCGCGGGCGAAGAGGCTGGGCGTGTCGGAAGAGAAGCTGCTGGCCTGGCGGCAGCGGTTCTCCCGACGACGGCTGGCGCGACTCCGCAGCTATCTGGACGAGCTG
>CAYSBP010000524.1:0-2260 GCA_964429255.1 uncultured Planctomycetia bacterium | reverse complement strand
AGAGCAGTTCGGCGCCGGTGCGGCTGAAGGACAGATAGCCGAGTTCGTCGCAGATCAGCAGGTCCACCTTGTCCAACTGGCCGAGGAGGCGGTCGAGCTGGTACTGCTTCTGGGCCTCCTCCATGCGTGTCACCAGGTTGGCGGCGGCGAAGAATCGGACGCGCTGGCCCTGGCGGCAGGCGGCCAGCCCCAGTGCGATGGCCAGATGCGTCTTGCCGGTGCCGGGACTTCCAATCAGACAACAGTTGTAATGCTGCTCGATCCACTCGCCGCGGGCCAGCTCCATGATCTTCTGCTTGCCCAAGCCGGGCACGGCGGTGAAGTCATACGTGTCGAAGTCCTTGTGGACGCCGAAGGCAGCCTGTTTGATGCGGGCCTTGAGGGCGTTGGTGGCTCGCGTCGCCACTTCCAACTCGGTGAGCCGCAGCAGGTATTGCTCGTGGCTCTCTCCGGCCGCCGCAGCCTCACGGGCGAGCTTCTCAAACTCGGCGCTGATCGTCGGCAGCCGCAGTTGTTTGAGGTTGGCTTTCAACAGCAGGTGGTGATTCTTGTTGGGATCTTTAGACATGAGCGAATTCTCCCTTTGATAGTAACTGATCGAAACGGCTCAGGTCCGGCAGTGGAACCTGAACCTGGTAAAGCGAGGGGGCGTGGTCCGAAGGACTGGAAAGATCCGGCAGACTGGGCGGCCCGGTCCCATCCGAGGAAGTCCGCTCGAGCGAGCCCGCTGGACGTTGCGCCCCTTGCTCGGCGAGACGCTGAGCATGATGGATGATTCGGTCGGCGTGCAGGTCCTCGGGATCTCGGCAACGCCTGATGGCCTGTTGCACGCGGGAGACCGGGTGTTCGGCCAACAGTTGCAGGACGCGAATGTACTGACGCGCACCGGCCGCGGGGCCGTGGCGTTGTTCTAATCCACGGCGCAGCGCGTTGAAGTCCGTCGGCAGATGCCAATGACGATAGACGTTCGAGTGATCCAGCGCCGCCGGTCTTCGGCCGAGCGTCACGAGGTAATGGATCGGATCGAGGATCTGCTGTCCGCGGTCATACGACCGGTCATGACGGGCGACGACGTGCCCATCGGCGACGACCTCGACGCGATCGACGTATCCCTTGACGGTGACGGTTCGAAAGGCCCAGGCCCGCGGCACGCTGTAGCGGTTGTAGTCGAAGCGGACGGTCTGGTACTTGTCCACGACCGCAGGCTGGTCGATGCAGGGATCGAATCGCCGCTGCGGCAGGGGTAACGCCTCGACATGGTCCTGTTCGAAGCGCTGGCCGATGGTCTCGGCGAGTTGGCCGACCGTCCGCTCACGGTCCCTCAGACAGCACGTTCGCAGATATGCGTTGAGTTCGGCAAGGTCCCGCACCCGCGGCACGGGCGTCGCCCAGCGCCGCTGTAGATCGAAGACCCGGTTCTCGACGTGGGGCTTCTCGTTGCCCCGGGCGGGCATGCAGTACAACGGTTCGAAGGCATAGTGACTGGCCAGGGCGGCGTACCGCTCGTTCGGCTTGCGGCGGCGGCCCTTGAAGATCGTGGTGACGACCGGCTTGGGGTTGTCCCACCACACTTCGCGCGGCACGCAACCGAAGAACTCGAACGCCTCGACCATCCCGGTCAGGATGGCCTCGGTCCGTTCGGTGGGCGTGGCGACGGCGAAGGGACAGTACGAGTAGGCCCAGGTGGCCAAGAACACCGGGACTTGTCGGCGACCGTCGGGGAAGTCGACGTAGATGTGGCCGAAGTCGCACTCGAGGCGCTGGCCCGGGTCGTGGGCCAACGGGATGAACGTCTCCCGCTGGCGCCGCCGGTGCTTGCCGACGTACCGCCGGACCGCGTCGTACCCCCCGTGGTAGCCGTGCCCATCCCGCAGTCGCCGATAGATCTGCGCCCGGGTGTGCCGCTGCTTGCGTGGCGCCTTCTCATCCGCCGCCAGGATCTCCTGGATGACGGGATGAAACGGCCCCAGCTTCGGCGCCGGGGGGTCCTGGGTGCGCGTGTAGGGCCTCGGCTCTGGTTCAGCGAGGACTTCCCGTATCTTCCGCCGGGAGTGGTGAAATGTCCGGGCGATGTCCCGAACGCTCATTCCATCCCGATGGGCCCTTCGAATCCGACCGTAGTGATCCACCGTAAGCATCCTTCGCCTCCCATGCCGCTCCCCACAAACGGGGGGAGAAGCATGCAGAGGCGCCTACGGTGGGTCCAATTTGCGCGCCGATTTCAATTCACAGGTGGGTCCATTTTGGACGCCGATTACCA
>CAYSBP010000523.1:0-2266 GCA_964429255.1 uncultured Planctomycetia bacterium | reverse complement strand
GCCACGCCGCGCTGACGATGGCCGAGTATTTCCGGGACGACGAGCACCGCGATGTATTGCTGCTCATCGACAATATCTTCCGGTTTATTCAAGCCGGCTCGGAAGTGTCCGGCTTGATGGGGCAGATGCCGTCGCGTCTGGGCTACCAGCCCACGATGGGCACCGAGCTATCGGGGTTGGAGGAGCGCATCGCCAACACCGATACCGGCGCCATCACCTCTATCCAGGCGGTATATGTACCGGCGGACGATTTCACCGATCCGGCGGCGGTGCACACGTTCTCTCATCTCTCCTCGTCGATCGTGCTCTCTCGCAAGCGAGCAAGCGAAGGCCTTTACCCGGCAATCGATCCTCTACAATCCAGTTCAAAGATGGCCACACCGGGCATCGTCGGCGAACGGCATTACGGCTTGGCGCAGGAAATCCGGCGAACGCTCGCGCAATACGCAGAACTCAAGGACATCATTGCCATGCTCGGCCTTGAGCAACTTTCGCCGGAGGACCGCAATGTCGTCGCCCGCGCCCGCCGGTTGGAGCGTTTTCTCACCCAACCGTTTTTCGCCACCGAGCAGTTTAGCGGAATTAAAGGAAAACTTGTCACCCTCAAGGACGCGCTGGAGGGCTGTGAGCGAATCCTCCACGATGAATTCAAAGACTACCCGGAGAGCGCGCTCTACATGATCGGGGCCATTGACGAAGCGAGGGAAAAAGTTAAAAGCGGCAAACCCGTAGCGAAAACCGAACCTGAGTCCAAAACCGAGGCCAAGGGTGACCCGAAACCTGCCCTCGATTCCACGCCCAACGCGGGGTCCGTGCCGACGTCCAAGCTCGAACCGAAACCTAAGCCGGAGGTCGAACATGCAGACAATACGCATGAATCTTAAGGTGCTCCTGCCATTCCAGGTCTTTGCCGAGAAGACCGGCGTGACCCGCATCGTCGCGGAAACTCGGGAGGGATCGTTCGGGCTCTTGCCGCGTAGGCTCGACTGCGTTGCGGCACTTGCGCCGGGGATTCTGATCTATGAAAACGAAGCCGAGGGCGAGGTTTGTGTGGCCGTGGATGAAGGGGTCCTGATCAAGACCGGCCCGGACGTGCTTGTCTCCGTGCGCAACGCCATAGCCGGAACGGATCTCCGGGAACTGCGCGAGGCGGTGGAGCGGGAGTTTCTGAACCTGGACGAACGGGAGCAAAGCGTGCGCTCGGTGCTGGCGAAAATGGAAAGCGGTTTCATCCGCCGCCTGGCGGAATTTCATCATGAGTGACAAACCTAGAAATAAACCATTGAAACCGAAGCCGCCACTCAGTCAGGAGGTTGGTGCGAAGGTGGCGCGCAAACTCCACGCGCGACGCCATGTCACGCGAACCGTCTGGTTTGGCTTGGGCATGATGGGACTGATCGGCTGGTCGGTGGTGGTCCCGACCCTGCTTGGCGCTGCGCTCGGTATCTGGCTGGACAATCGCCATCCAGGAAGCCATTCCTGGACCCTGATGCTTCTGATCATCGGCCTGGTCATCGGCTGTTTGAATGCCTGGCATTGGGTGGACAAGGAAGACAAGGAAATGCGAGAGGAACAGGAGAACAATGATGAATGAAACTTTGACTCTGGTCTTGGTTCTGGTGACGGGCGGCTTGCTCGGTGCGATGTTCTTCGGCGGCCTTTGGTGGACGGTTCGCAAGGGGGTTTCGTCCAAACAGCCAGCGCTTTGGTTCCTCGGCAGTCTGCTGCTGCGTATGAGCATTGCCCTTGCCGGATTTTACTTTGTCTCCGGCGGTCACTGGGAGCGGCTGCTGCTGTGTCTCCTTGGATTCGTCATGGCGCGGCTTATCGTGACGCGACTCATCCGAGCGGCGGAAAAACCAACTTACTTGGCGCAGGAGGCCAGCCATGCGCCTTAGTCCCGATGAGATGATCTTCTGGCAAAATGGGTTTTTCAAACTCAACGCCACCATTGTGTTCACGTGGGGACTGATGCTCGTGCTGGCCGTCGGTTCAAAACTCATCACGCGCAAACTTTCCAGAGGGCTGAAACGTTCCCGCTGGCAGAACCTTTTGGAAATTATCGTCACCGCTATCGAGGACCAAATCGAAGACGTCGGCCTCCACCATCCGGAGAAATATCTCGGCTTTCTGGGCACGCTCTTCCTCTTCGTCGCTACGGCCAGCCTCTGCACCGTCATTCCAGGGTTTGAGCCGCCGACGGGCTCACTCTCGACCACCACGGCACTCGCGCTGAGCGTGTTTCTGGCCGTGCCGCTCTTCGGCA
>CAYSBP010000522.1:0-2267 GCA_964429255.1 uncultured Planctomycetia bacterium | reverse complement strand
GCCATCGCCGAGGCGGCTCGGTCGGTGACGCGGGCCGCCCTCGATGAGACATTTCTTGCGCTGGGAAAAGCTCGGTGGAGGGGGAAGGGAGCTCGTTGCTCCCGGAAACCTCCTTTGAGGTCCAGCAGGTAGATACGGAACTGGGGCCGCCGTAGTAGGGCTCCACGGTCGGCTGGAGGGGTGTTGCGCCTCGGTCCCTCCAGGCGCGGAACTGCGAGGTGCGACCTGCCCGGTAAGGCTGGCCAGCCGCCGGTAGCGAGTCTTGCGTCCTGTCTCGTGAGGGGCTGGGCGAAGCGTAGACAGCGAGTGCGCGGGCCGCGTGATACAGCCTCGAAAGTCACCCATGCAGGAGCCGACGTTGTGAAATGTGCGGAAGGCAATATCACCCTAGGTGAACTTGGCCTGTCTGGGGCGGTCCTGCCGGGGTCGGAGAGCGGGGCACGTGCACATCAGGATCTCCCGGGAACCCAGGAGGCCTTGTCGTCTCCATCGAGAAACGGAACCGGTCGGGGCAAATCCGGTTTACCAAGCCCCAGGTCTGTCGTGTCGGTCGCGCATCCGCGACACGGTGGCGAAGCTGGATGCGCTCTGGTGGTACCGGGACCGCGAAGGAAACGAAGCGGTCCGGGACGGACGGCAAGGAGTCGGAGTGTGCTGATAGTACCGTCGATGTCGGGGAACTCACCCCAGGGGACCCGGCGGAGGGAAGCGGCGCACCAGGTATGGGGTCTGCTGGAGGGCAAGACGACATGGGACACGGAGCCCCGATCCCCGTCTCAACGAAACTGCAGCGGATAGCGGAACTGGCGAGGCGGAGGCCCGGTGAGGCGCTGACCACGTTGGCGCATCACATCGACCTCGCGTTCTTGCAGGCAGCGTTCAAGCGCACGCGCAAGGACGGGGCCGTTGGCGTGGATGGGCAGACGGCTGCTGAGTATGCGGAACACCTGGAGGACAACCTCCAGTCGCTGCTCGACGGCTTCAAGCTCGGCACGTACAAGGCCCCGCCCGTCCGGCGGGTTCACATCCCAAAGGACAAGGGGAAAACACGCCCGATCGGCATCCCGACGTTTGAAGACAAGGTCCTCCAACGCGCGGTGCAGATGGTGCTGGAGGCCGTGTACGAGCAGGATTTTCTTGACTGCTCTTACGCGTTCCGGCCCGGTGTTTCTCCTCATGCGGCGCTGGATCGCCTACGGCAGAACGTGATGCGAACGGGCGGTGGCTGGGTAATCGAACTGGACATCCAGTCCTACTTCGACAAAATTTCCCACGGCCACCTTCGCTCCTTCCTGGACCAGCGGGTGCGCGACGGCGTGCTGCGCCGCATGATCGACAAGTGGCTCAAGGCGGGCGTGCTGGAGTCTGGGCAGCTTCGCTACTCGGACGAAGGGACTCCGCAAGGAGGCGTGATCTCACCGATCCTATCGAACATCTATCTGCATCATGTCCTGGACGTGTGGTTCACGCAGGACGTCCGCCCCGCCCTGAGAGGCACGGCCTCGCTGGTGCGTTTCGCGGATGATGCGGTGCTGGTATTCGCGACGGAAGCCGACGCCCGGAAGGCTCTGGCGATGCTGCCGATTCGCTTCGAGAAATATGGGCTGACGCTGCACCCAGACAAGACGAGGCTGTTGGACTTCCGCAGTCCCCAACGTGGCGACGTGCCTCCCCGCAAGGGGGGACCACCCGCCACAGGCGGGACGGCGCGTAGCTTCGACTTCCTCGGCTTCCGCCACTACTGGGGGAAGTCCCGGACATCGGGTCGCTGGGTGGTCAAAGGGAAAACGTCCCCGAAGAGCTTCAGCCGCTCCCTCCACAAGGTGGGCGAGTGGTTGAAGCGGAGCTATCACTTCGCGGTCGCTGAGCAGCACCGTTCGTTGTGCCGGAAGCTCATCGGTCACGCCAACTACTTCAAGCGCCCCGGCAACGCTGAAGCGGTGCACCGATTCCGGCACGAGGTAGGGTGTCTGTGGCGGAAGTGGCTCGGTCGCCGCCACCGGAGAGGCCGCCTGACGTGGGACCGGTTCAACCGCCTCCTGCAACGGTATCCGCTACGGCTGAGCAGCAGTCAAAGTTGATAGCGCAGGCCCAGCCGATCCAGAACATCCGACCTGCACAGCGAATCCCATACTTGAGGAGCCCCGTGCGTCAATCGCGCATGCGGGGAACTGTGGGAGCCGGGGGTGGGCAACCACCCTCGGCCACCCGGCCCCACGACGTCCTGATGACGGCGACGGACCCACACTCCATGGCCTGCTTGGGTT
>CAYSBP010000521.1:0-2268 GCA_964429255.1 uncultured Planctomycetia bacterium | reverse complement strand
ATGGTCAACGTTGATCCAATCAGCCCCGTGCTCAAGTTGAAGCCCTGCGTTCCGGACTTTGTCGATGTAGTCAGGCCAGTTCTCCTGATTGAAGCCTCGATAGCTGACGGCGAATAGAACAACCCATTTCGACGATTCGTCGCTCTTGGATGCCGCCCCTCCACCGAATACGGGACGCTGAGCGGCGGCAGCCTGCGACGCGGCTTGGCTTTTCTTCCGGTCATTCCACGCCTTCGTCATTTGATCCCATGCTTCCGGACTGTGCTCCGTAATAATCTGCGTGGCGCGTTCCAGCATCTGCTTCTGGCTGGCCAATGCGTTGACAAGTCTACCCACCACAACTGCGACTGGAATCCCCAGGCCGAAGGCCAACAGTGAACGCCACACCGTGGATTGGAGGACGACTCCGAAGGTCATGTACAGCAGAATGGTCAATGGCAGCCAGGCAAAGAAGCCAGCACCCCACGCATCAGCGGGATCCTTCATATCTGGGGTCTTTCCGAAGGCGTCCTCGACTACGGATCGGATTTGCTTGGGCTTCTTTCCGCCCTTGATGGCTCTCCGAATTCTTTCAGGGCACAATCTTGACCGCACAATCCGATGGATCGAGTATGTCAGCGTGCCCGCCGCAAGAAACGCGAAGATGCCGTTCCAGAACCAGTGGAGGGACATACCCTTCGCCCCCACGAAGAAGAACAGTGCGGACCAAACGCAGTATATCAGGAACCAGAGCATATGATCTCCTTTCTCGGCATCTCTGCTGCCGAACGTCGTGAATCACGCTTCGGCGCGCCAGCGACGATAGCGTGCATTCATCTGGTTGTGCGATCTGGTGTCTCTGGATTCATCACTCGCCCCATGAACAGGATCACGCCGTTGCTCTTGTCCATGATGAAGAAGAGGAACGGGTGATCCGCTCGAAATACCTTCGTTGGCGGTCGCTCCATTTTGCCCCCCAAAGAGACAAAGAACCCGGTTGCGGCCCACGCTTCAGTTCCCTCTTCGTCAACCTTGACGCCCGCTCTGTGACGAGCGGCCGAGATGAATAGGGGTTTCCGGGAGGACATCCCCGTGAGATCCGCGTGCGCGGAAGAGAACATGCGCCTGGCCCCCATTGCGCGGAGAACACGGGTGAGATCCATGTCTGTTTCCATCTCAAACCTTGGCAGATAGACTTCGACTTCATGCTTGTCGCTGGGTGCGAGCGAACTCACCCAGGAAACGATGTCCTTGGCGCTGAGGCGGCGCTCTAGTGCCGCCAGTCCTGCCCTCTCCTTGGGAAGGACGATCAGCATGCTAACCCCATGACGCATGTATGGCAGTTCAAGCACCTGTACCGACGCAGTTTCGCCGTAGGCGAACTCCTCTTTCTGGTACATCGTTGGCACTTCCCTCGATTCCTTCTCGGAGATCCAGAAGGTTCTGTCCTTCGTAATCTCCTCGTCAAACACGCTTGCCCACCTCGCCTTGAAGTAGATCGCGTTCAGTATCGCGAGAACCGTGTCTGGTGTGATCACGGTTGGTGGGACGAAATCGGTGATCTTTCCCTTTGTCTCCTCACTTACCCATGAATTGAGTCGACGGACGGCTGTGCCGGGAGCTCTTCGGAAGTCGAGTGAGGCCGTCTGGCAGCCGTATGTGTCCTTTGCGAGGGAAACGAACGACTCCTGCAGTGGGTAGTCCTGCTGGTAGGCGACAAGCTTCGCAACGCTGAGCATCACTCGGCTCTGCTTGAGGGAAGTGTTGATTCTCCCACGTAGGTCTGCAAAGGCGGCATGGTAGCGGGGCTGGTCAAGATCAGTCTGCATAGCGTTGGCGAGTTCCGCTTCGGTCTCCCCACGGGTTCCGCCGTATACTACCCCGAGGCCGATACTGATACTGATGGGGGAGAAGAAGAAGTTCCCTTCGGCCTTGTCTGCCTTCGAGTAGGCAGCGACGGCGAATGCCGTTGCTGCGCCGCGGACGGCTGTGATGTCGTCAGCTGAGACCGACGATACGGTTTCTCCCGAGATGCGGGCGCAGAGCAGAAGCAGTATCGTGCCGCTGGCGGTCAGTCTTCGCATGTCTTCTCTCCTCGCACAATGGCCCGGATGAGCCGCAGCGCAGACTGATAACGGGCCGCAGGCCCGGTTATCAGGCGAGCACGCGGCTCCATCCGGGCCATTCCTCCGGCGCGTCCGCGTCAGCGGGCGCGCCGGAGGAACGACCCGGGTGAGGCGCTTGCCAATGGGACTGGATGATTCCCTGTGGCATGGCTTCTCACCGTTG
>CAYSBP010000520.1:0-2268 GCA_964429255.1 uncultured Planctomycetia bacterium | reverse complement strand
CACGAGCACTACCTCGGGCACCGCAACACGGTCGGGGAGAACCTCCGCTACCTAGAGCCTGTCCCATTGCCTGCCTATTTCTGACCCGATCCGACCGTGACGACGTCGCGGCCCGCCAGTTTCCGGGGCGGTGACCGCTTCTTGAGCGACCCCTCTCAATTCGTTAGGAAAACCGCCGTGTTTTGGCGCTCCTCGACCCACTTTTCATGCTCCGCATTTCTGCTTTTCAGGCCGCAGCTTTCAGGCCGCCTGATCAAGTTCCTCAGATTGCTCCTTTGCCTGGGGTAACCGGGCAATGACCCAGAGGTTGTGGGCCAGTACCGCCCAGGCCACCCGGTTCTCACGATGCACGAAACCCTTGCTCCTCATCGGGCGACCCAGGAACCCATTCTTGAAGATTGCGATGCGCGCCTCAGTCTGAGCACGGCGTCTTTGCAGCCGAACGAACTCGTCCTCCCTCATACGCTCGCGAAGGTCGATCACGCTACGCGGGCAGATCGCGTTATACACCCCGGCCTTCTTCAGCCGGTTACGATTGCTCTTACTGTCAAAACCGCGATCACCGGCCATCGCATTGGGCAGCGAGTCAAAAACCTGCTCAAAGCGATCCAGGCTGTTGGGAACCATCCTGCTGTCCGCCGGGGCCTGGTCTTTGATCAACTTCCAGTCGACAATAACCCCCTGTCGCTGCTCGGCCAGCAGAAACGTATTGCCGAACTCCACCTCTGCTCCAGCCTTGCCGCGGACCAGCACATGAATGTCGGGCTCGTACAGGCTCAGAATCTTCTCTTCGTTCGGCACCAGCCGGCCCCCGATGATTCGCTCATGTGCTTGGCGGATTGCTTCCGGAAGCTGTTCGCGGATCCCGTCGATCCTCTTGATGATCACTGCGGCCTGCGCCTCGGTCAGATCCGTCCGTTCCCACTCGTTTTCCAGCAGATCACGGTGCTTACGCGCATGACGATCGATCTTCTTCATCAGCTTCTTCATCGACCGCAGCACTTGTTTGCGGGCCTTCTTGCTGTCCGGCCGACGCCGTGTGTGCGTCATCTCGATGCTCAAACGGTTTGTGCCTCGAAGAAACTCCGAGGGTTCGCCCATCCGGTTCTTCAGCCCGTGCTTGCGGATCCCCCTCACAGCCTTGATCAACGTGCGTGTCGCATCCCGCAGCAGCACCCAATCCACCGGAAAATGGATATTGGCTTTCACGCAGCACGTGTCCAGAAACAGTGTCTCAATATCCAATGGCTCCTCCAAACCCAGTTCGGGTTGTCCATCCGCGCCGGTCGATGCGGCCACTCCGCTGAATCCATCCACAACCTTCCGAACCTCCGTCTCTGGCACCAGCTTCTCGTACCGGTCCAGCGTGCTCTTGGTCGGCACTCGCACCACATCAACCCGGTCAATCCGGCAGAACCACTGCAGCAAATCGCTCTGCGCCAACCGAATGCTCAGCCCTCTGGCGCTTTCACTGGTCAGATCGCGCACGACATTACACCGCATCGCCCGCACCGCATGTTCCTGCACCTTGGCCCGCTCTTTGGCGCTTATCTGCCTGGGCTGCTTTCCCATTCGCCGAGCGTAGGCCTCAACGTCCCTCTCGTATTCCTCCATCCGCAATCGCACGAACTGTGCCTCGGCTCCGCTGGTAATCAACATCTGATCAATCCGCTCCAGCGTTTCCTTGAATTCGTTGTAATCCACGTTGCCAACGACCACGCGAAGTGCTGGACTTAGCTCGGGCTGGTAGGATATACTTCTCATTGATGTGCTCCTTGTTGTTTGGTCACTTCAAAGATAACACATCGTTTTGGAGCAAGGCAGTCATTTTCGGCTGTCTTGCTCCTCTTTCATCCATCGATTCGCCCTGATATCATTGGACCATGCACCAGCGGGACAGGCTCTAAGTACATCTGCATAGCCGAGTACTACAACCCTTCACCGGTAGAGATCTCGTACCGCGGTCACACGGGCAAGCTTTTCAAACGGGATTTCGCAGGTGAGATGCTGGACGCTTACGACGACCTGGCCCTGCTGGATTACGGCTTCGCATATCACAGGGATCCGAACTTCGCCCAGGATGACATCACATGGTTCCTGCTGGGCAAGCGCTGATCCGACCGCCGATCCCTATCCATCAGCAAGCTCACGGAAATGACCGGCGAGCTTGCGGGTCATGGCTTCTCTTGTGAAAGTCTCTATCAGGTCCCAGTTCGGATCCCATTTGTGGTCCTGCCGACGCCATCCCTCGTACATCGAAAGAACGGC
>CAYSBP010000519.1:0-2270 GCA_964429255.1 uncultured Planctomycetia bacterium | reverse complement strand
CGGGTCGCAACTCCGAACGCGCATGGATTGGGAAAAACGGCCGGCCCTGCCGCGCGCGCCCATCCCCATGACCCCGATTGGGACGACGACGAGGCCTGCCCCATCGGCGACGACATCGAGGTGGATGAAGACACGGACGATCTTTTGGAAGACGACGATCTTTCGAGCACCGCTGAGCCGAAAGCGACGGGCACGGCGTCTGCTCGGTACGCGCCCAAGCGCATTCGGACACCGGAGGGTTTGTGGCGTCAGCAACTCGACCGGATACTCTTCCTGGGAAACCATTCGAATTACGCTGTCCGAGGCAGGCTTCGGGATCGGTACGAATTGCACTACGTCCTGAATGCTGCGGATAACGCCGCTTACGATCGGCTCTATCTGCGCGTTGAACTCATGCAGTGTCAGAAGAACGGCTACTGGAAACGAGGTCCTCGTGGAATCGACGTCGATTCCATCCGTGCGCTGCTCGACGATCCCGAGGATCGCCGTTTGTTCTCTCTGTTGAGCATCATGCAGACGGGATCCTATGGTTACTCGGCGCATGACTCGAAAACCGTGTTCTATGGAGAGGCGCTGGACACCCTCCTTCCGGATCTTTGCCGGACCGGCCGTTTCTTCCTGAGTTCGCACCGAGGCGAAATGACGCCACTGCGTTGGGACGAAGGGACGCCGTGGGCCTTTCGCATCGAAGTCGTTCGCGACGACCGGACGAAGGAATACGTCGTTCGCGGCGTGCTCCAGCGCGATGGCGAACGTAGAGGCCTGGCCGAAGCCGTCGTCCTGAACCTCAACGGCTGGGTGATCTTTCGCGATACGGTCGCACGATTCGACGATGCTCGTTCAAAATACTGGGTGATGCTGATGCGCCAGGATCGCGAGATTCGCGTTCCGTTGAGCGAAGGACACCAGTTCCAGGATCACCTGTGCAGGCTGCCCCTTTTGCCACCCGTCGACTGGCCGAACGAGTTGCGCATGAAAGAGATCGCCCTGACGCCAAGGCCTTCACTGAAGATCAAGCCGTCGTATCGAACGAAGGCGACCATGGTCAGCGGCGAACTCTTCTTTCAATATGAGGACTATTTCGTCCCGGCCCTGCCGCCGATCCGCATCGTCCGAAAACTTCGCGGAGACTACGCCATCCGCCGGGATCCCATCGCCGAGGAGGCCGCCCTGACGACATTGGCCGAACTGGGGTTCCGCCAGCCTGGCAACGCAACGCTTCCCGAGATGCATGTCAAGCACGTGCCGGAAGTCGTCCGTGCTCTGTTGGCTCAAGGCTGGCGTGTCGAGGCGGAAGGCAAACTCTACCGCCAGCCGGGACCCTTCAAGATCGACGTCTCGTCCGGCATCGACTGGTTCGAACTGCACGGGACCTGCGACTTCGACGGCCAGAGCGTCGCGTTGCCGGCCTTGCTGGAAGCGCTGCGCAAAGGCGACGGCATGATCCAACTCGGCGACGGCAGCTTCGGCATCCTGCCCGAGACCTGGCTCGACCGCTGCGGTCTGCTGGCGGCGACCGGAAAGGTGCATGGCGACGGTCTGCGCTACCGGAAATCGCAGGCCGGACTGCTCGACGCACTGCTGGCCGCCGAACCGCAGGCGACCTGCGACGCGGCCTTCACGCGGATCCGCGCGGAACTTCGCGCCTTCGAACGCATCGAGCCGGCCGATCCGCCCGCAAGTTTCGACGGCCAGCTGCGGCCCTATCAGCGCGACGGTCTGGGCTGGTTCCGTTTTCTCGAACAGTTCGGTTTCGGCGGATGCCTGGCCGACGACATGGGCTTGGGCAAGACCGTGGAGGTCTTGGCTCTGTTGGAGGCGCGCCGCGTTCGGCGCGAAGCTTCGGGCAACGGGAACGGACAACCGCACACGACGCTGGCTGTCGTGCCCCGCTCGCTGATCTTCAACTGGAAACAGGAAGCGGCGCGTTTCGCGCCCCGACTGCGCGTCCTGGACCACACCGGCGCGGAACGCGTGCGGACGGGCTACGATCACTTCGAGGAGTATGACCTCGTCCTCACAACCTACGGCACGCTGCTGCGCGATATCGTGCATCTGAGCGCCTTCGAGTTCGACTACGTGATCCTGGACGAGGCGCAAGCGATCAAGAACGCCGACACCGCTTCATCCAAAGCAGCGCGACTGCTGCGCGGACGGCACCGGTTGTGTCTGAGCGGCACGCCGATCGAGAACCGGTTGAGCGAACTGTGGAGTCTCTTCGAGTTCCTCAATCCGGGCATGCTGGGCGCGGCAACGGTCTTTCAGTCCAT
>CAYSBP010000518.1:0-2272 GCA_964429255.1 uncultured Planctomycetia bacterium | reverse complement strand
GTTCACTCGTACATCCGCGGAACTGATCGCGCTGGCCGAGGAACACCCCGAGCTTGCTCTCAGGACTCCCATCCCTTCGCCCAGCGCAGAGGAAGGCCTTGAAGATGCCCTATCAGAGAACATCAAGCACTTCCAAGCGTTGCACGGGCAGTTTCTTAGGAATTCGCGTCAAGTCCTTGGCGATTCCTTTGACGTGGCTGACCCGGCGGCAAGGAGTGATCTCACGGATTCTGTCGGGCCTGCGCTCGGACTGCTCGAGCCTGCGCAGATCAGGACATTGCCGAGTGCTAGTCGTTAAACAAGCGAACGCCAAGGGCCGTTTCGCGGTTGTCGGCGGGCGGGATGGCGGCGCGGAGCGGGAATGTCCGCCGCCGCCGGCGGTCGGTGTCGCTGCCTGATTGTTCGGTGTCCATCTCCATCTCCCGAGGGCTCGAAGGCCGCGGCGAATCGGGGCGTCCGTACCCCGACATCCTGTCCCGGGCTCAACAGCGCAGCACACGCACCGCGTCCACCATCCGGAAGAACACGCCCTGCCACGGATTCCACGACAGCAGGCGATAGATCAGCCGCCGGCTCTGGCGGATCACCTGGCACGGCACACGGATGAACGCGTTCAGGAACGTCCGGAACTCCATCCGAAGCACCGACTCCTTCTGCGATTCATGATCCTGCCGCCAACGCCCCGACACCGGCAGCACCAGCGCCGTCCACGCCTTCAGCGTCCACGCCAGCGAACCGATCACCATATACGCCCAGTTGCTCTCCAGACTGTCCAGCGGCATCCGCAACGCCTGTACCCCGCCCTTCAACTGTGCGTTCAGATTCTCCTGGTCGCACCGCTGGTTCGCCTCCCACACCACCCGCTCCGCCGGAGACGACCAGTCGTTCGTGATGTAGAAGAAGTAACGCAGATCGTCGAACAGAAGCGACTCGCCCCGCGAGGTCGTCAGGTTCTTGCACAGAACCACAATTCGATACGGCCGGCTGCACGCCCCCGGCTGATACGCGAACTCCGACACCAGTTCCGAGAACAGACGCACGTTGCGGAACTGACGGCGGACCACCACCTGCTCCTTGACGTTCTCGGGACGGGCGCGAGAGGTGGTCTTGACCTCGTATCGCTTCGGACGCTCCAGCCGCCGCCAGTCCGCCTCCGCCAAGGCGTCCGCACGCTCGGCCAGCGGGGCCATCGCGTCGATCCCGAAGTAGAAGCAGACTCCGTCCTTGTCCCAGCCGTCCAGATGCCGCGTCTGGCTGAAGTCCGTGTCCCCCCGGAACACCACCTGCCGGAACCCGGCCTCGCGGCACAGTTCGCCCGCCTTGTCCAGCCACTTCGCCGCCCCGTCGTGGCTGGGCCGGTTGCCGCCGCGGTTCACCAGGTACAGCGGCTCGCCCGTGTTCGCCAGCGACACCACCAGCGGGTGATACCCCCACACGCCGTTGTACGCGATGTCCATGCCTTGTTTGCACTCACCGGTCGTGGGGGCCAGCACGCCGTCCACGTCGATCACCGCCCGGTCGAAGAACGCCGCCGGCTGTCGCTTCCAGATGCCCACGCGGACCCCATTGATCGCGTCCATCAGCCTCTCGATGTCCCCGGCCGAGAACCGCCGGCAGAAGTCGCCGGCCGTCGTCGGGTCCGGGATCGCCTCCGCTCCCAGGGCGTTGAGGTAGTCCTCGTTGTTGCGGAGCAGTTCCAGGTCTTCCAGGCACGTCCCGCCGGCCAGGATGTTGTAGGCCATGCTCAGGACGTGGTCCGATTCCTGGTACGGCCGGTGGATCTTCAGCAGGTGCAGCTCGCGATCGATGGCCTCGACCAGCCCGCTGCCGCGGGCGAGCTGGTGGATCATGCCGATGCCGCCGCAGCCGATGGCCCCGCCGCGGTCGCCCAGCTCATAATGAATGTTGCTCGCCGCCAGAACCGGCGTCCCGCGGTCTTCCCGCGACATGTCGGCCAGCCTTCTGGCAATTCTGCGCTTGCGTTTTCGCTGCCGATTGCGTGTAGTGGCGTTCACTTGAAAAGCCTCCGTGCTTCGGGGTTATGTCGGACTCAACACCTTCCATAAACCCGAACACGCGAGGCTTTTCGAGCTTTTTCGCCCGGCACCCGCGAAAATGGCCTTCAATGTTCGCTTGTTTGGGGCCTAGAGCGCCCCCCCCTGATCTGTCAAGATCAAAGACGGCCGGTCAAATGGCTTCCCTCCGGACTAAGGCATTCACCCTACAAGAGATGCGCGTGTCGCGCGGTGGCCCCCCCCGGCCTTCCCCCACG